>JAGBCU010000062.1 GCA_017937865.1 Clostridia bacterium
CGGCGAGTGAAATCACTTCGTGATGAAATACGCTAAAGCGTATGAAATATGCTGTCGCATATGATTTCGAAGGCGAATTTTATTTCATATTTTTCCAGAGAAAAATATTTCATCCAAAACTTGTTTTGGATTTCATCGTGCTTGCACGATTTCATTGTTAACTAATAAATATTTATTTAAGAAAGATTCGTTGAAATGACAGAAGAAGCAGTTATTATTTGTATTATTTTTTTAGAATCTAAAAGGTTCGTAACTGCCAGAAAAACCGACTTGTTTCGAAAAGTCGGTTTTTCAACTAAATCCACCCTTGCGGGTGGGTGAAATCTTCTTCGACGATGAAATCCAACTTCGTTGGGTGAAATCCGCCTCGACGGCGGATGGGTGGATTTAATTTCATCTGAGGCAAAGCCGAAGATTTCATCAGCGTTAGCTGATTTCATCCTTGCGTGAGCAAGGATTTCATTTAATAAAAAACGAGACGAAATATTTCGTCTCGTTTTTCTGCATACTATCAATTACAATATTTCCCCAACACACCAATCATCACCAACGTCAGTAATAACAACGTTTTTGATTTCACCTTTGAAATCTTTGTCTGTATAAATTCTTACAGGGGTATAATTCTCTGTATAGCCTTCGGAATAACCTTCTTTGTAAATCTCAAATAAAACAGAAACAGTTTTTCCTTTTTGTTCCATCAGATAATCTTTTCTGATTTCGTCAGTGATTTCAGAAAGTGTAGCGGCTCTGGTTTCCTTAACAGCTTTTGTGAGCTGTTCCATTTTTTCTGCACGAGTGCCTTCTCTTACTGAATAGGGGAATACATGCACCTTTTCAAAACCGATTCTTTTAACAAAATCACAAGTTGTTTTGAAATCCTCTTCAGTTTCTGTGGGGAAACCGACAAGCACATCTGTAGTTATCGTTGCATCTTCAAACGTACGTCTTAATTTGTTGGCTAATTCCTCGTATTCTTCGGCAGTGTAGTGCCTGTTCATTGCTTTTAAAACGTTGTTACAACCGCTTTGAACTGAGATGTGAAATTGAGGACAAAGCTTTGTTACCTGCTTTAATCCTGCAATCATATCGTCTGTTATGTGGTCAGGCTCTAAGGAGCCTAATCTGACTCTTTCAATTTCAGGATATTTTTCTGCAAGCATAAGTGCATCAGGAAGTGAATACGGCGTGTTTTTGCCAAAATCGGATAAATTTATTCCTACAAAAACTATCTCTTTGTAACCGTTTTTAGCAAGAATTTTCAACTCTTTATCTATATCATCTAAAGCTTTTGAGCGCGAGCGACCTCGTGCCATCGGAATAAGACAGTATGAGCAAAATCTGTCACAACCGTCCTGGATTTTCAAAAATGCTCTTGTATGACCGTCAAAACGAGAAATACCTGTGCCTAAAAATGCATCCCCGGTTTTATGCTCAACGTAATTATTGTAAAATGTTTTCGATTTAAGAAACCTATTAAGCGCATCAATAACAGAAGTATTGCTTCTGTTGCCCATTAAAATATCAACCTCGGGTAAATCATTGATTATGTGAGGCTCGGCTTGTGAAGCGCATCCGGTTAAAATTATAATACTCTCGGGGTTTTGCTTTTTTAACCTTCTTATAGTCTGCCTTGTTTTTCTGACACTTTCTGCAGTAACCGTACAAGAATTTATAACGCAAATATCAGCACCAAGTGACTTGTATATTATTGTATAACCTTCATTTTCGAATAATTCAATCATTTCTTGGGTCTCATATTGATT
Organism: Clostridia bacterium; assembly: GCA_017937865.1. Lineage (GTDB taxonomy): Bacteria > Bacillota > Clostridia > Oscillospirales > Acutalibacteraceae > DTU089. The sequence continues at coordinate 1,764 of JAGBCU010000062.1, forward strand.
GACCTTGCATCCTAAAGTGTAAAAATATACTTTCATCTTTTCTTCCTTAATATATACAATAATTGTAATAAAAATTAAAACACTCCCGAATTTCTTCGGGAGTGAAATTATATCATAGTTACACGTTTAGTGCAAGTCTATAATTAGCCTGGGAAAGGACCGCTTGAAGCTATATCGGAGAAGCCGTTACCGCGACCGAATACTGTTGTAACGGTATCGTCAAGGAATTTGCAAATTGCTTCAAGAATTTTATCCATTGTTTCGTCTTCTGCTTCGCCTTCTTTACCTACGCTACGAAGTGCATTAAGGAGTCTTGCGGATGTAGCATCAGCAACTGCAGCATCACAGATTGTTGTCTGAAGAAGAGCCTGAGCTTCGTTGTAAGCAGCTTCGAGCTCTGCAAGGTCTTCGGGAGCGTACATTGATTTATCTGTTTCTGCGAATACTTCTTCAGCTTCTTCAAGGTACCAACGTGTAATATTTTTAGTATTTCTGTTACCGTTAAACTGAGGATATGCATCAGACATATCGTTTACGGATTTGATTTCACCTGTAATAAGCTTACCGATAAGCTTGATAACAACGTCGTTTCTACCAACCTCGTGATGCTGACCGCCGAATAACCAAACGTTTTCGGGGAATGCACAAGTAGAAATATCAACACTACCGTCGGGAGAAACAATAGCACCGTCTCTAAAGAGAATTTCATCAGGAAGAACTGTGCCTGCTTTTGCGTATGTAGCACCGAGTGTTGTTGAGTCGATGTCAATAATAGCGTCACTGTTTGTTGTCTGTGAAGACATCATAACACCGAAGAAGTTGTAATCCTGAACGCTGTAGTCGAGGCCGTAACCTGCAACGTTGTGAACAAGTCTGCCGCTATTCATAAGAACATTAAGGTTGTCAACAAGGTTGAGCTTTGCTGTCTGGAAAGCGTCAAGCTTAGGTGCAAGAAGGTGGTATGTAGGATCTGTCCAGATGAAGTCGTATTTTACTTTAGCTTCTTCAAATCTGTCAGAGGGGAGCATTGCCCAGAACTGAGGACAGTTAAGCATAAGAGTATCAATAATACCGTCAACAGCCGCAGTAAGTATTGAGTAGATTACTGATTTGGGCATAATCTTTAATGCTATGTTGATAATATAACCGAGAGTACCGTAGCCGTTGCTCTCTTTCATAATCATAGGAAGGAAATCGCCGAAGAAGAACTGATCATCAAGATTGAACTTTCTGAGATAGAAGTCACCCATAACGTCAGTACCGTTAAGACAAGCAACAACGTTAACAACTCTGTTGATATCGGGATAGCCTGTGTCTTTATAAAGGTCGAGGTAAGCTGTAAGAATTGTACCGCCAAGAGAGATGGTAACGATATTTACCTTGTCAACGCCCTTCTGAGCTTTTACCATCTGAATATAATCGTTAAGACCTTTAGCTGATTCCATAGGATCGCCGATAAGCGGGAAAGCATAAAGATAAAGGTTATCTTCGCCAACCTCATCAGTAATTGACTGCATAGGAATCATTCTGTAGAAGTAATCTCTGTCATCCTGGCTCATACCTGCAACTGATGTCTGATAAGAAACTGTTTTAAGGTTATGAGTGGGTAAACCGTGTTTGTTACTTGACTGAATAGCGAAAAGCTCAGTAACTGTTTTGTAAACACCGTCAGCAAGCATACCGTCTTTGTCGCTCTGAGTGATAAGAGCTTTAACAAGGGGACCTGCAAGGTTGTTAGCAATAACAGGAACAAGCTTTGAGTCGTCAATAATAAGAAGACCGCCTGAAAGCTCTGAACCGTTTGAGTTAACAGCAGGGTTACCGTTTTCATCAGCAAGGTAAGAAATAGACTGGCTGATACCGGGGATGATAACTGTGGGATAAATAACAGCATCTTTGCCGGAAGCGTTACCCTGAGGGTTATTAGCTTTAAACATATCGGGGTTGGATTTCATCATTTCAATAGCCTCGTCAATACTATCAGCATTGATAACAGTTGAACCGTCCGCTAATTCTGTGGGCTCAGCGAGGTTTACGATTGTAGCAACTGAAGCTGCAGTCATACCGATAACTGAGAAAGAAATTACAACGGCCAAAAGGATAGCTATTACACGTTTGCTTGTCTTTTTCATGGAAAAAGGCCTCCTTAAGTTTTTATACTGTCTAAATATACCATATTTCTCTCAAAAATACAATATTATATATAAAGTTTTTTTACACAAAAACAAACGCTAATATTTGTTGACTTTAACACTTTTTATATGTATAATTTGTTTTAGATGCCATAAATGACAAGAAAGGGGTATTTTATGATACATTTTCTTACGGCTTACATAGCAGCTATTATCTTTGTTTTCGGTACTGTAATCGGTAGTTTTTTAAACGTTCTTATTTACAGATTACCGCAAGGTATGGATTTTAAAAAGGGTAGCTCAATTTGTACAACCTGCAAACACGAATTAAATTGGAAAGATCTTTTTCCGTTGTTCAGCTGGTTGTTTCTTCGCGGGAAATGCCGTTACTGTAAAGCTCCTATTTCTGCAAGATACCCTATTGTCGAAGCGTTAAACGGTATTGCATACGTTCTTGTGTATTTATTCTTGTGTGGCGGTACTGCTATTGAAGGCCTTACTTTAAAGTTAGTTGGCTATATGATTATGATGTCTGCTTTAATCGTAGTTTCTTGGATAGATTTCGAGCATCAGATTATTCCCGATTCAATGTGGATTGCCATATTCGTCGGCGGTCTTTTCATTGTAGGCGATGCTTTAATTACAGGTACCTTTACTAAAGAGTGGATTATTTCTAAGATTATCGGTCTCTTTGCAGTTTCAGGTTTATTTTTCTTAATCGCTTTCGTTACTCAGGGCAGAGCTATGGGTGGCGGTGATATTAAGCTTATGGCGGCAGTTGGTTTCGTTCTTGGTTGGAAAGCCGTTATAATTTCACTTTTTATGAGTGCAATTTTAGGGGTGCTTTTCTCTGTAGGCAGAAAAATCTTCGCTAAAAAAGAAATGAAGGGCGTTATACCTTTTGGCCCGTTTCTTGCTATGGGCTCCGCTATATGTGCTTTTATAGGTGAGTGGATATTTGACGCATATCTTAATTTGTTTCTGTAATTGATTCATTTAACTCCTTGGTCTTGCATAGTATTGTGTAAGGCAAAGGAGTTGTATTATATGTTTGTTGTTTCAATGTCATCATCAAATTTGAAAAAGCTTTTCGGTGTTGTTTGCGCTTTAACTTTAGTATCTTTGGTAGTGGTGTTTTTCGTAAATTCACAAAGCAATGTTACTATTAAAAAGGTTTCCTTACACACTGCTGAAACGGCTGATGACAGATTAAAGTTTATTTCTGACCACGGATGGATTGTGGATGAAGAGCCTGTTGAAGTGAGGCAAATTGCAATACCTCAGGAATTTGACGATGTGTATAGCAATTATAACGAAATTCAGCTTTCTCAGGGCTATGATTTAACTAAGTATGCCGGCAGAAGTGCAAAAAGGTGGACTTATATTATCAGGAATTATCCTGATGTTTCAGAAAATGAAGATTACGTCAGAATTAATCTTATTGTATGTGACGGGAAAATAATCGGCGGTGACGTTTGCTCTATAAAATTAGACGGGTTTATGCACGGCTTTGAAAAGGATAGTGTATGAAGAAAGAACGTATTGATAAGTTAATTGCTTCTCAAGGCTTGTTATCACGAAATGATGTGAAAACAATGGTTAAAAGAGGAGAAGTGTCTGTAAACGGAGTTGTGATAAAAGACAGCTCCGTTAAAGTCAGTTATGAAGATGACATCGTTGTAAACGGTAAACATTTAAAGCAAACGGAGTTTACCTATATTATGCTCAATAAACCGAAGGGTGTGGTGAGTGCATCTGAGGATAAAAGAGATAAAACAGTTGTTGATATTCTTCCTGATGAGTTAAAAAGAAAAAATCTTTTTCCTGCCGGAAGACTTGATAAGGATACCACCGGCTTTTGTCTTATTACCGATGACGGTGATTTTGCGCACAGGATTCTTTCACCGTCTCGCCATGTGGACAAGACTTATGTTGCAACAGTTGATAAATACATTGATTTTGAAAATGCACGCAAGGCATTTAAAGACGGTATCGTTCTTGCAGACGGTACAGTTTTATTATCAGCTGATTTAGAGCTACTATCTGATGACGATAACCAAAGCTTTAAGGTTGTAATTAAAGAGGGGAAATATCATCAGGTTAAAAGAATGTTTGCTTCGTTAGGTACAACCGTTATTGAATTAAAGCGTATTTCAATAGGTGGTCTTGTTCTTGATGATAATTTAGAAGAGGGGGAAGCAAGACTTCTTACCGCTGAAGAATTATCAAAAATTGAAAATCGGTAAGATTTTACACGTTTTTGTTTAAAATGACAAAGGATATTGATTTTATGTGCATTTTTGCATTTAAAACAAGTTTTTTCGTCATAAAACTAACATTTTGCATAAAAAAATTTTGGAAATATAAAAAAAGTACTTGCAAAATTGTGCAAAGTTGTGTATTATGTATAATTGTCAAATCTCAAATTTGTTAAAAATTATTGGAGGTAATCAAAATGTCCAATAGAGTGTTTCAAGGCATAATCCATCAGATGCGTGACGTTGTTGACAGAACAATCGGTATTATCGATGAATCAGGTGCAGTTATTTCCTGTAGCGATTTAGGTAAAATCGGTGAGGTAAGAAACGTTAATACAGCTGCAGTTTTTTCTTCTGCAACCTGTGTTTCCTTTGATGGTTGTCTTTATCAGTCATTTGGTACACATATGCGTCCTGAATACGCTGTTTTTGTTGAAGGTGACGACGCTGCTGCTCATAGCTATATTGGTGTGCTCGGTGTATCTCTTTCAAATATTAAGCAGTTCTATGATGAAAAATATGACAGAAGCAATTTTATCAAAAACATAATCCTTGATAATATTCTTCCCGGTGATATTTATCTTAAAGCTCGTGAGCTTCACTTCAATAACGAGGTTTCAAGAGTTGTCCTTCTTATCAGATTCCTTGATAAGAATGATGTATCTGTTTACGACGTTATTCAGAATCTCTTCCCTGACAAATCAAAGGATTTCGTTATCAACATCAGCGAATCCGATATCGCTCTTGTTAAAGAGGTAAGAAGCGATGTTGACGGTAAGGACCTTGAAAAGCTTGCCCGCTCGATTTCCGATGCTCTTTCATCAGAGTTTTATACTCATTCCCTTGTTGGTATCGGTACTCCCGTTGTTGGTGTTAAAGAGCTTGCCCGTTCCTTTAAAGAAGCTCAGGTTGCCCTTGAGGTTGGCAAGGTTTTCGATACTGAAAAGAATATAGTAAGCTACGACCATTTAGGTATAGCCCGTCTTATTTATCAGCTTCCCACAACTCTTTGCGAAATGTTCCTTAAAGAGATTTTCAAGGTTGGCTCAATTGAAACTCTTGATCAGGAAACTCTTTTCACAATTCAGAAATTCTTTGAAAATAATCTTAACGTTTCCGAAACCTCAAGAAAGCTTTTCGTACATAGAAACACTCTTGTTTACAGACTTGAAAAAATCAAAAAGCTTACCGGTCTTGACCTTCGTGAATTTGATGATGCTATCGTGTTTAAAGTAGCTCTTATGGTTAAAAAGTATCTTGATGCTAATCCCGTTAAGTATTAATTGTTAACTAAATATTAAAAATAAATTAAAATAGCACATTTTTATTACAAAAGGGTTACATTTTGTAATAAGATGTGCTATAATACTTTGTGTTATTGTGGCAAAACTAATTAATTTACGATTGGGTGTTGAATTTTGATAGAATTTAAAAACGTATCTAAAATTTATGAAGATACAAATACAAAAGCGCTCAACAATCTTAATATATCTATTGAGAATGGTGAGTTTGTTTTTATTGTCGGTGCTTCAGGTGCCGGTAAAAGTACATTTTTAAAGCTTATGATGAGGGAAGAGGTTTCTTCTTCCGGTTCAATTAATATCAATGGTTATGATTTGAACCATATGAAGAAGAGAGATATTCCTTATTTCAGAAGAACTCTCGGTATAGTTTTTCAGGATTTCAGACTTATCCCTACAATGAACGTTTATGATAACATCGCTTATGCTATGAGAGTTATCGGTTCAAGAGAAAGCGAAATCAGAAAAAGAGTACCTTATCTTCTCGGTCTTGTAGGTCTTAGCTCTAAAGCCCGTTCAAAGCCAAGTCAGCTTTCAGGCGGTGAGCAACAGAGAGTTGCTTTGGCAAGGTCTCTTGCAAATAATGCAAATATGATAATTGCGGACGAGCCTACAGGTAACATTGACCCGAGAATGTCTTATGAAATTGTTGACCTTCTTGATCATATTAACTCTGAAGGTACAACTGTAATTATGGTTACCCATGATTATCATCTTGTTAAAACCTTTAATCACCGCGTTATTACTATCAAAAACGGTGAAATTGAGTCAGATTACCCCGACGCTTCACATATTGACGTTGAACCTTATCAGTTTGATGATATTGATAACGAAATCGGCGCATATTTCGTTGAGGATAATTCCTCTGATTTTGATTATCTTATGAAAACATACGGTGTTGAGGCCTCTTCCGATGATGTTTTAGAGGTAGATGTTGAAAAGACGGAAGGGGGCGATGAATAATGAAAGCAGCAAGCTTAGGTTATCTTACCCGTGAGGGCTTCAGAAATATATGGGTTAACAGACTTTTATCTCTTGCTACGGTAGTTGTTCTTGTTTCCTGTCTTATAATTGTCGGTAGCGGTTCTCTTATCTTCCTCAATATAAACTCAGTTCTTGATTTGATTGAGGGTCAGAACGTTGTAATGGTTTATGTTAATGACGATGCTGACGATTATCAGACTCAGCTTTTGGGCGTTTCTTTACAAAATCTTGATAATGTAAAGAATGTTGAGTTTGTACCTCGTGAAGAGGCTTTTGAACGTCAGAAGGAAGCTTATGGCGATAAAGCAGCTCTTCTTGAAGGTTTATCAGCTGATATCTTGCCCGATGCATATAAGGTTACTGTTGATGACCTTGAATTATTTGATGAAACAGTAAAAGAAATTAAAAAGCAAGAGAATGTGTTGCAAATCCACGAAAACAGTGAATTGGCAGGTAAGCTTGCAAGCATCAGAAACGCAGTTTCTTATATCAGCCTTGGTATAGTTGCAATTCTCTTCTTTGTTTCATTGTTTATTGTTTCTAACACAATAAGAATTACGATTTACAACAGAAGGCTTGAAATCAGTATTATGAAGGCTGTTGGTGCGACTAATACATTTATTCGTTGGCCCTTTGTTGTTGAGGGTGTCCTTTTGGGTATCTTCTCTGCGGTTCTTGCTTTGGGTATTCAGTATGTAGTATATTCAATAGCTTCAATCTGGCTTACAAATATACTTTCTATGCTTGGTGGCGAGGCTGTTAATTTCTTTGATTATGTATGGTATCTTTTAGCTATCTTTGCATTTATCGGTGTTGTAATCGGTGTGTTTGGTAGTGTGATATCTCTTAATAAATATTTGAAGGAGCATAACAATGTTGTTGAATCCGATTAAAAAATCGAATAAAATCTTTGCACTGCTTCTTGCAGTTGTTCTTGTTGTTTCCAGCTTATCTGTATCTTGCTTTGCTGTAACTGATGCGGAAAAGGCAGAGTATGAAAAGAAAATTGAAGAGCTTCAGAAACAAATTGAAGAAAATAAAAAGAAAATTGAGGAAACAAAGAAGAAAGCTTCTGTTTATGATGACGATGTAAGCGCTTTACAGGATAAAATCGGTGCACTTCAGGAGCAGATTGATCTTTACAATGAAGCTATCGCAGTTATTGATGCTGATATTGCGGTTATTGATAACCAGATAAAAGGCGTTGAAAATGAGATCGATTCTCTTAATAAACAGATTGACGAGCTTGATAAGCAGGTTGTTGATATTCAGCAGAAAATAGCAGACACATATACCTTGCTTGGTGAAAGAATCCGAGCCTCATATATGTCAGGTGCATCATCATCTCTCGAATATCTTCTTACTTCTGATGAATTTGAGTTTCAGTCTTATCTTGAAAGAGTTGAGCTTATTGAAAGAATTGCTGAGCACGACGACACTCTTATAAAAGACCTTGAAAAAGAGATTGATTCTCTTAAAGCAAAGGTTCTTGAAATAGAAGATATGAAAACAAGACTTGCCGGAAAAATCAAAGAGCTTGATGAAGTAAAGAAAGAACATGAGGCTAAAAAGAAAGAGCAGGAGGATGCTCGTCAGGTTATCTTGGATGCAGAAGCAGAAATTCAAAAGGACCTTGATAAGGTCATGGCTGTTATCGATGAATTTGATAAGGAGAGCAAAGCTTATCAGGCAGCCATTGATAAGGCTGAAGATGCTATTATGGAATACGAAAATAAGCTCGCAGAACAGAACACCTCTTTTGGTTCAGGTCAGGTTTCAGGTGATATGATTTGGCCCTTACCTTACAGCGATACTTATGTTTCTTCCTCATTCAAAATGAGAACTCTTAACGGTGTTACTAAACAGCATAACGGTATTGATATCTGCCGTTGGGCAGGTACTCACGGTGCTACTATTGTTGCTGTAAAAGACGGTACAGTTGAGGTTGCGTATAAGAGTGGTAATAACGGTGGTTACGGTCTTTATGTGGTTATTAATCACGGTAACGGTGTTAAAACTTATTACGCTCATCTCTCTGCTACACTTGTTAACGTAGGTGATTATGTTACACAAGGTACTACTATTGGTCGCGCAGGTAATACGGGTTATTCTTTTGGTGCCCATCTTCATTTCGGTCTTATGATAAACGGTGGTTGGGTTAACCCAATGAACTATCTTACAAGACCCGCAGGTCTTCAGATAGTAGCTTAAAATCATTTATGCCTCCTCTCTCTCATATGTATATATGGGAGAGGGGATTTTTTGTTAGTAATAAAAGATGTTTTTGAAGATCCGAAAAAAGAAAAAAAGAAAAGAAAAATTTTTAAGGATAAGCCAAAAGATGCGAAAGCGTTAATAAGATATACTGACTACTTTAATAGTAAACCGTTTTATATTCTTGAAATAGAAAGAGATTATCTTAATTCGGAAAGAATACAAAAACTACTTTCTGCATATAAAGGTAGAATAGTTTTAAATGAAATAATATCTCAAGAGCTGTTTGAGGGATACTTATTTAACGCAACGGATTATTTTTTGAGAGCATTACTCTCTTCGTTAGCTAATAAAATTAAATTTGAGAAAAACATAAGAAGCATCTGTATCAAATATTATAAGGTGTTGATATGTGAAGAAATTTTCGAATTAGTGAAAATTGTTCGTAATTTTCATTACGAGGTTGAAGCTGACGATAAAATTGAAATGTTTAAAAATGAATGCTTTGCCCGTTACGGTACATTTGTCAGCGTAGGATGGTACAATACTGTTGAATGCTTTGATATTTACATTGATTTGTCACAAATGAGCGAGGACGGGAAATGCGAAATCTATTTTAAAGGTAAGAGGGGATTGCTGTATCCGGATAATTCTTACTTTGAAGTTGATGACAATGTGAGAAAATTACTTAAATATGGTGTTAACAAAAAAATAGGGTGTGCAATATGTGAGATTAAAAAGGCTTGACATTTTAAACAAGTTTATATATAATGTTAAGCATTGTATTGAACGAATACATTAATTTTGAGAGGATGTAATTTACTAATGGCACAGGATATTGTTTTAACACGTGAAGGCTACGAGGAGCTTTCTCAAAAACTTCAATTACTCAAATCCGAGGGCCGTTCCGAGATAGCTGAAAAGCTTAAGGTTGCCCGTTCATTCGGTGACCTTTCCGAGAACAGTGAGTATGATGAAGCTAAGTCTGAACAGGCTAAGCTTGAAGCTGAAATCAACGATATAGAGGTTATGCTTTCAAGAGCAACTATTATTGATGAAGCAGAAACAAGCAATAAAGAGGTTGTTCATCTCGGTTCAATAGTTACTATAAAAGAAACAACAAGAGGTTCTGCAGAAAAGACATATACAATCACTGGCTTTGCACAGGCTAACCCTGCAGAAGGTAAAATTTCTGATGAATCACCTGTTGGTAAAGCTCTTTTAGGTCATAAGGTTGGCGACAAGGTTGTTGTTGAAGCACCTAGAGGAACAATCAATTTTAAGATAGTTAAAATTGATGTTGAACAGAAATAATTTTTAAATTTAACCGATTTATGCATTTACTTTGCACAAATCGGTTTTTTTAATAGGATGTGGAAGGTTTGTATAAAAGAATAATATCAATTATTCTTGTTGTAGTTTTTATTCTTTCTTTTACTTCTTGTGACTACTCTAAGGATTTAATTAAAGAAAATCCTCAAGATACCATTATCGGTTTCGTTACTGATTCTGTCAGTGAGCTTGCCGCAAAATCATACGCAGGAGACGGAGCACAGCTGATTGGATATAACAATTTATCGGATTTACTTTTAGCAATTGAAAACGGATATGTAAACTACGGCGTTTTGTCTGATTACGAATTTGTTCAAGCGGGCAATGCAGAACGAAAAATAGAAGTTTATGAGCAATGTCCGTTTAAGATTGATTTTTGTGCTTATTTCAGAAATGATTCCACAGAGCTTCGCGATAGCTTTAATGTTTCATTAGAAAATATGAAGAACAAGGGGATTATTGATAAAATCAAAGAAGCTGAATACAACGGTATTACTTACTATTCATCTTATACCGGTAACGGCGAAACAGAATTAAAGGTTCTCTGTAATCCTGCAGCAGATTCCTACTTTTATATGCTTGAGGACGGTGTTTATTCCGGTATTGACGTTAAAATATTAGAAACCTTCGCAGAAGAAAATGGTTATAATATTTCATATATTTCAGATTTTGACGATGATGAATTGTTTTTAAAATTAAAAAACGGTGAAGGTGACATTCTGATATCTGATTATTCCTACAATAGTAAAAGAGCAGAACAATATCTTGTTTCAGACATCTACTTTACAGTTAACTTTAATCTTGTAATCAGAAAGAGCATCTGAAAATAACGCTCTGTTTTAAAGCTTAATACATAAAAAACAACCCCGCAGTTTGTAACTGCGGGGTTTAAGTTATTTAATCAAAAATTAAGCAAGCTCTGCAAAGTATTTGATTGTTCTAACCATCTGGCTTGTGTAGCTGTTTTCGTTGTCATACCAAGAAACAACCTGAACCTCATAAAGGTCATCAGCAACCTTTGAAACCATTGTCTGAGTTGCATCAAAGAGTGAACCGTATCTCATACCGATAACGTCTGAAGAAACGATTTCGTCTGTGTTGTAACCGAATGATTCAGAAGCAGCAGCCTTCATAGCAGCGTTGATGCCTTCTTTAGTAACGTCTGTACCCTTAACAACAGCTGTAAGGATTGTTGTTGAACCTGTGGGAACAGGAACTCTCTGAGCAGAACCGATAAGCTTACCGTTAAGCTCGGGGATAACAAGACCGATAGCCTTTGCAGCACCTGTTGAGTTGGGAACGATGTTAGCAGCACCTGCACGAGCTCTTCTCTTATCGCCTTTTCTGTGAGGACCGTCAAGGATCATCTGGTCACCTGTGTAAGCGTGGATTGTGCTCATGATACCGCTCTGGATGGGAGCATAATCGTTAAGAGCTTTAGCCATGGGAGCAAGGCAGTTTGTTGTACAAGAAGCAGCAGAGATGATCTGGTCATCAGCTGTAAGAGTGTTTTCGTTTACTGAGAAAACGATTGTCTTGAGGTCGTTACCTGCGGGAGCAGAAATAACAACTTTCTTTGCACCTGCGTTGATGTGAGCCATGCTCTTTTCTTTTGAGCAATAGAAGCCTGTGCACTCGAGAACAACGTCAACACCGATTTCGCCCCAGGGGAGTTCAGCAGCGTTAGCCATTGCGTAGATTTTAAGAGTTTTACCGTCAACTGTGATTGTACCTGCTTCGTCGTCTGCTTCAACTGTGTGAAGATTTTCGCCGATTCTACCGCAGTAACCACCCTGAGCTGTGTCATACTTGAGAAGCTGAGCAAGCATTGAGGGCTTTGTAAGGTCGTTGATAGCTACAACATCGTAGCCTTCAGCACCGAACATCTGACGGAATGCGAGACGGCCGATACGACCGAAACCGTTAATAGCAACTTTAACTGACATTTGAATTACCTCCAAATATTTTTTGTTTTAGTATTTAACCATTGATATTTTACCACAAAACAGAATAATTGCAATAACTTTGATATAAATTTAACCCATTTTTGAAAGTTTTGTCACTTTGTTGAAAAAAACAATGATAAACAGTGCAAAAATGGGTTATATTTTAATATAAATTTATAATAAAATCAGTTTACAACGTTAACGGGTGTTCCGTTTAAATAATTTTTGATATTGTTTTCGAGAATTCCCATTAAACGAAGGCGTGTTTCGTAAGCCGCCCAGGCAATGTGAGGGGTTATAAAACAGTTGGGTGCAGTTAAAAGCGGATTGTCTTTTTTCGGTGGCTCTGTTGAGAGTACGTCAGTACAGTAACAAGCAACTTTTCCTTCTTTTAATGCATTTGCAACGTCTTCTTCAACTGCAACTGCGCCTCTTGCGGTGTTGATTATACAAGCGCTGTCTTTAACCTTACTTAAAAAATCCTTATTGATAAGTCCGTTTGTTTTATCGGTAAGAGGACAGTGAACTGAAATGAAATCAGCATTTTTCAGAACGGTATCCATATCTGTAAACGTTACGCTGTCAAAGCCGTCTTTTTTACCTGAAGGGGTATAAACGAGTACGTTCATTCCGAAGGCTTTACCAATCTCTGCAACACGGCTTCCGATTTTACCAAAGCCGATAATACCGAGAGTTTTACCGTCTAACTCGTACAAGGGCTTGTTCCAATAACAAAAGTCTTTACAATTTGCCCAATCGCCGTTTTTAACGGATTGTGTATATTCGTTAACTCTGTTAGTGTATTCAAGGATATAAGCAAAAACCATTTGCGCTACTGCATTTGTAGAATAAGCTGGGATATTTGAAACAGGTATATTTCTTTCTCTTAAAGCCTTGCAGTCAATCTGGTTAAAGCCGGTAGCAAGGGTGGAAACAAACTTTAATTCAGGTAATTTGTCAATAATTTCTTTGCTTAAAACAACCTTATTAACTACTAAAATTTCTGCCTCTTTAGCACGTTCAACAACAAGCTCGGGAGGAGTTCTGTCGTAGACAGTTAAATCTGTTAAATCTTCAATACATTTCCAGGAAAGGTCGCCGGGGTTTTCTGTATAACCGTCAAGAATTACGGCTTTGAGTTTTTTTATCATAATTATCACCGAATATATTATACACTTTAATTAGTCGCGTTTCAATCATTTTCTTCTTATTTACTTGACCTTAGGTAAATTATGATATAAAATAATATAAATATGTAAAAATGCGAAACGGAGTGAGGTTTTGTCTTTAAAGAAAATTTCGAAAGAGAAAAATTTAAGCAGAATACTTCGTTTTGTTGCGGTATCGTTTTTTGTTTTAGCTGCTGCGTTATCAATCTTGTTGGTGATTGTTTCTTTGCCTTGGGTTCAGAAGCAGTTAAATAATATTAATGCATGGTTTTATGAATTGGAACTGTTTATTGCAACCTTTGATAAGCTTTCTGCAGTTGGGATTATATTGTTTTTATTTGTGATAAAAACATTTTTTGCGATAATTCCGTTCACTGTTCTTTTTATCGGAACCGGTCTTGTTTTTCCCGTTCCGATTGCCGCAACAATCAATATTTTAGGATTTATAATTCTTATAAGCATTCAATATTTTTGGGGGCGAAAGTTTGGCGGTGGCGGTGCTCACAAGCTTTTGTTAAGGTCAGAAACGTTATCTGATTTTATGGATTTTCACGGTAAAGGAAATAAATGGATGTTAACCGTGTTACGCTTTGTGCCCGTTGCTCCTGTGGGTACTGTAAGCAAGGCTTACGGTGCAACAGATATGGCATATTTACCATACGTCGGTCTTTCTGTTTTAGGCTTTTTACCGCGGATTATTTCGTGGAGCGTAGTCGGATGTAACATTTACGATCCGTTTACACCCGGCTTTCTTGCACCGTTTATTGTTTTGTCAATTATCAGCGGTATCTCTTTACTGCTGCTTGATACACTTTTTAAATTAATAAAGTGAGAGGGATTTTTATGAAAAAGAATGATGTTTTAACAAATGAATTTTTAGAAAGACTAAGTGTCGTTTACGGTGATGAAGCTAAGCTTCAGCAGGACCGTTTTTATAACCTTGCCGAAACCTTTGAAAAGGATTTTGCAGGATGCGACGATATGCGATTTTTCTCTGCACCCGGCAGAACTGAAGTAGGTGGTAACCATACTGACCATAACAACGGTAAGGTGCTTGCTGCGGCTGTTAATTTAGATGCTATTGCTGCCGTTTCAAAACGTGACGATGGTATTATCTGCGTTAATTCTGCAGGCTATACTCCTATTACAGTTGATTCAGCTGACCACGAAATAAAAGATAACGAAGCAGGCAAATCTGATGCTCTTATAAGAGGTGTTTGTGCAAGATTTAAAGAGCTTGGCTACAACTACGGTGGCTTCAACGCTTCTGTTACGTCAAGAGTTCTTTCAGGCTCAGGTCTTTCATCATCTGCAGCATACGAGGTGCTTATTGGCACAATTCTTAACTACTTATATAACGACGGTAAAATCAGTGCGGTTGAAATTGCACAGATTTCACAGTGTGCTGAAAACGTTTATTTCAAAAAGCCTTGCGGACTTATGGACCAGACTGCTTGCTCAGTTGGTGGCTTCGTTCAGATTGATTTTGAGGATACCTCAAAGCCGGTAATAAATAAGGTTGACTTTGATATTGCAAAACACGGCTACATACTTTGCATTGTTGATACAGGCGGTAACCATGCAGACCTTACAGGTGATTATGCCTCAATCCGTCTTGAAATGAATTCTGTTGCAGAATACTTCGGTAAAAACGTTTTACGTCAGGTTGATGAAAAAGAAGTGTTTGAAAACATCGGTGATATCCGTAAGAAAACAGGCGACAGAGCTATTGAAAGAGCAATACATTTCTATAACGAAAACAAGCGTGTTGAAAGACTTGCAAAGGCTCTTTCCGACGGTAATTTTGATGAGTTTAAAAATATAATTATTGAAAGCGGTAAATCATCATATATGTATAACCAAAACTGCTTTACTCTTTCAAATCCCGATGAGCAGCCTGTAGCTCTCGCTCTTTGTATTTGTGAAGAGCTTCTCAAGGGTAGGGGTGCATACCGTGTTCACGGTGGCGGTTTTGCAGGTACAATTCAGGCATTTGTTCCCGAAACAGATGCTGAAAGCTTCGTAGCATCTATGAGAAAGGTTTTCGGTGAAAATTCTTGTTATATTCTTAAAGTAAGAAGCCACGGCGGCTGCGAAATATGATTAAAAAAACGTATCAATTTACTGACATAGACGGTGGTTTTCCACCGTTTTTGTCTGTAATCAATACAGATTTTCTTTTTGCCCGCGGGGCATCTGACGGTGTGTATATTCAGGAAATTGACGGCGAAAAAACTCTCCTTTTTTCTTTAAGAGGAGTAACTGCAACTATATGCAGATTAAATGCAAAAGCAGATACGCAGGAGTTAACGTCTTTTTTGGCTTTCCAAGGTATAAAGAATGTTTTGTCAGATTTCTTTTTCGAGGAAATAAGCCTTGAAGAAAGAGCAGTTTTAAAGATAACCCCTGAATATGAGCTGATAAGCGATGCTATTTCTATTACAACTTCGTCAAAACTAAGTGACTACAAATGTATTTTTAAGTTACTTTCCCGTAACGGCTCCTTTGAAACGTGGTATCCATTGTTTTCTGCAAAGATTAATAAGGGCTTTTCTTGCGGAGTATATATGATAGAAAACTCTGTTCCTGTCAGTTGTGCCGTTGCACCTTTTGTTTATGAAAATTCAGGTGTAATTGCCGGTGTTTTTACAGACGAAAACCATAGAAACAAGGGTTATGCAACAAGGTGTGTAAAGTCACTTTTAAGTAAATTGCAAAAGAAAAATATCAAAGAGGTTTATCTCTGGTGTGAGGATAAAAATATTAAATTATATGAGAATATAGGCTTTTCTCTATATGGGAAAATCTATATAAAAAAGGAAGAATAAAATGTCATTCTTTAATTTTAGTGAACAATTACAAAAAATTTCTGAAACAGCTCTTTCTGATTGCAAGGAGCAATTTGCTGAGATCGATAGGATTACAGAATTTAATCAACAAAGAGTTTTGAAGGCTTTTATCGATAACGGTGTAAGTGAAGCACATTTTTCAGGCTCAACCGGTTATGGCTACGGCGATAGAGGAAGAGAAGTGCTTGACGAGGTAACTGCACAGATTTTCGGTGCTGAGGATGCGCTTATCCGTCATAGCTTTGCAAGTGGTACTCATACTCTTTCCGTTATGCTTTTCGGTGTGCTTCGCCCCGGTGATACCGTTTTATGTGCAACGGGCGTGCCTTATGATACTATTCACTCTGTTATCGGTCTTTCGGGCGAGGGGATGGGCTCATTAAAGGATTTCGGTATCGACTTTGAAATAGTAGATTTAAAGCCTGACGGAACAGTCGATTTTGATGAATTAAAGAAAAGGCTTTGTGAGAAAGAATACAAGGCAGTTTATATTCAGCGTTCAAGAGGCTATACCTTAAGACCGTCTTTAGTTGCAGGTGAAATTAAAGCTATTTGCGATATCGTTAAAGAAAACAGTAAGGCTATAACTATGCTTGATAACTGCTACGGTGAGTTTACAGAATATGAAACGCCTACTGATTGCGGAGTTGACCTTTTTGCAGGCTCACTTATTAAAAACCCCGGCGGCGGTATCGCTAAATGTGGCGGTTATATTGCAGGTAAAAAAGATTTGGTTGAGCTTTGCTCTTACCGACTTACCACCCCCGGTATAGGTAAAGAGGTAGGCGCTACTCTCGGTAACTCAAGAGATATTTTTATGGGTCTTTTTAATGCACCTCACGTAACGGGTGAAGCATTAAAAACAGCAGTCTTTACAGCATCAGTATTTGAGGGGTTAGGCTACGAGGTTTCGCCCTCAAGTAAAGATAAAAGAGCAGATATTATTCAAAGCATTAAGCTTTGCACAAGAGAAAAGCTTATCGCATTTTGTCAGGGACTTCAAAGTGGCTCGGTTGTTGATAGCTATGTTGTACCTGAGCCTTGGCCGATGCCGGGCTATGACAGTGACGTTATAATGGCTGCTGGTGCTTTTACTAACGGCTCTTCAATTGAGCTTTCTGCTGATGCACCCTTAAGAGAGCCTTTTGCAGTCTGGCTTCAAGGCGGTCTTAATTTCCATAGTGCTAAAATCGGTGTGCTTTTAGGTGCCCAAAGGGTAATGGATATTAACTGATATCTCTGTTATTTTCATATTTATAAATGTTTTCACTGATTTCCTTGAAAACGGGAGCTCCGTCTGAACCACCGGAGCTTCCGTTTTCTTTCATTATACAAATAACATATTCGGGCTTTTCGTATGGAAAAAAGCCTACAAACCAGCTATATTTAATTTCATTACCGTTTTTGTCATAAGTACCGCTTTGAGCGGTAGCGGTTTTTGACGCTGTTTGAAAAAGGGGTGAATATGCCATTGTTCCTGTACCGCTTTTAGTTGTTTCAAGCATTGCTTCTGCAATTGTTTCGCAAATTTGTTTTGACAGTATTCTTTTGCCCTTTTTTTGACTTTCAGGCACATATTCACCGTTATAATCTGTAATACCGCTATAAATAAATGGCTCGTTATAAATACCTGAGTTAGCTATAACACAGTAAAATGATGCTATTTGTAAGGGTGTGGCTGTCAGCTTTCCTTGACCGAAGCTGAAGTTGCCGACAGCTGCATCACTGTTTAAATCATTTAAATCAGGTAAAGTACCGCTTTCGGTTATATAGCCGTTACCTATGTCAATTGCTTTTCCAAACCCGAATTTTTTTGCTGCTTTTAAAAGTGCTTCACCGCCGATTTTTGTGCCTAATTCAATAAAATAAGTGTTACAGGATTGTGATAAAGCAGTTTTAAAATCAATAATGCCGTGACCGTCACGTTTATTACAGTGAAATATGTTTCCGCTTTTTTCTGTATAGCCTTTACAATCAATTTGTGAAAATTCAATATTATTATCTAAAGCCGAAATAGCAGTAACTGTTTTAAATACAGAGCCGACGGGGTAGGCGGAAAATGCACGGTTGATGAAAGGTGAATCTTCATCGTTCAGAGATATTACCAAATTATTTCTGTCATAAATAGGGGTTGAGGCTACCGCTTTTATAGCAGAGGTTTTAACGTCTAACACAACGGCTGCACCCTTTGAAATTTTTCCGTTTTTCAAAGCGGTTTCGGTTATCGTCTGAATAGTTTTATCAATTGTTAAATTAATACCACCGCCGTTATAGTAATTATTATCCCGTATTTCGGTTTTTTCACCAACTAACATTCTTCCCAGAGCGTCTGCACTGAAAGCAACCGATAATTTCCCGCTATACTTTTTAATTTCTTTGTTATAGTATTTTTCAATACCGCAAACGCCGTTGTTGCTCTGGTCTGTGTAACCGATAAGGTGTACCGCGGTTGAATCACTGAAGCGTTTAAAGGTATCCAATTTAACAATATTCGAATTATTATAGTCAGCGACGTTTTCGTTTGTTTTAATTACGGTGAAATACCCTTTCATAAGAGTATCCTTAACAAAATCTTTTCCTTTGATTTCTGTGATAATTGAAAAAGTACTTATATCAGGCTTTACAAGCAATACCGTTCCTTTTTCGTTATTAACCAATAATTCACCGTTACAGTCGTAAATGTTACCTCTTTTTTCATCAATATCCTTTACTCTGATGTCCGATTGAAATGAAGCATATTCACTGTTGCTTGTAATGAAATACAACCTTAATCCTAAAGATGAAAAACAAAGAGATAAAACAACTAAGCAAGCTATAATACGTTTTTTCATAAATTTTCCTTATCTATTCACAATTATATAGAATTATTATTGTTGACTTTGCTTGACCGTATACTTTATAATAAATTAAATTTTAAAAATCATCAGGTGATGTAATGAGCGAAAGATTCTCTCGTCAAGCCCGAATTATCGGCGAAGAAAAAATGAATATATTAAAAAATTCTTCCGTAATTGTTTTTGGCTTAGGCGGTGTAGGCGGTGCTGCGGCGGAAGCACTCGTAAGAGGCGGTATAGGTAAAATCGCAATAGTTGATAAAGACGTTGTTGATATAACCAACTTAAACCGTCAGATTATTGCTACGGAAGAAACTGTAGGAATGAAAAAAACTGATGCTGCCGAAAAAAGATTTTTATCAATAAATCCTGAGTTGATTGTTGAAAAATTTGATATCTTTTATTTACCCGAAACTGCTGATGAAATCAATCTTTCTGATTACGATTTTATTATTGATGCTATTGACAACGTAACTGCTAAAATTGAACTGATTGTAAGAGCAGAAAAACAAGGTGTACCTATAATTTCTTCGATGGGTACCGGTAATAAGCTTTCACCCGAAATGCTTGAAATTGCTGATATTTATAAAACCTCTGTCTGCCCGTTAGCAAGAGTTATGAGAAGAGAGTTGAAAAATAGGGGAGTTAAAAAGCTAAAAGTAATTTATTCGAAAGAAGAGCCTATAAAAACAGATTCTTCCGTTCCCGGTTCAATTTCCTTTACGCCACCCGTAGCGGGTTACCTCGCCGCGTCTTACGTAATTAAAAATCTTATCGAAAATAAATAATTGGAGTGTAATAAATGAAGTTTGTTGAATGTGAAAAGCAAGGTCTTGTTGAGTGCTTTGCCCTTGTTAAAAGCTGTGAAAAAAAGAGTGCTAAAAACGGTACGTTTTATCTTGATATGCTTCTCGCTGATAAGGATAGCGAATTAGTTGCAAAATTGTGGGATTACAAAGAGGATATGGCATTTTACCCCGAAGTGAATACAGTTGTTAAATTCAGAGGTACGCTTCAACAGTATAACGGCAATGACCAGTTTATTATTCAGCGTATGAGAGCAACTAACGATAACGATAATATAAATATGTCTGATTTCGTAAAATCTGCCGATTATAGCGGTAACAAAATGCTTGATACAATTATCGATATTGTTAGCGGTTTCAACGATGCAGAATTAAAAAGCGTTGTTTTAAGTATGTTAGAGGATAACAAAGAGGATTTACTCTTTTTCCCTGCGGCTGAAAAGCTTCATCATGCTATGACGGGCGGTTTACTTTACCATACTCTTTCTATTGTTCGTCTCTGTGAATGTGTCTGCAGTATTTATCCTTGTATTGACCGTGAGCTTTTACTTTCGGGTGCAATTCTTCACGATATTGCAAAGCTTCGCGAGTATTCGGTTAATGCAACGGGTATTGTAGACGGTCACACTGTTGAAGGTATGCTTTTAGGCCATCTTGTAATGGGTAGCGAGGATGTCGGCAGAAAATGTGACGAATTAAATATAACTCCCGAAAAGAAATTCCTTTTACAGCATATGCTTATTTCTCATCACGGAAAGCTTGAATTCGGTGCGGCGGTAAGACCGTCGTTTATTGAAGCTGAGGTTCTTTCACAGCTCGACTTGTTTGATGCTAATATGTATGAAATGGCAGACGCAGTAAAAGACGTAGCTCCGGGTGATTTTACGGGTAGATTATGGATGCTTGATAACCGCAGATTTTATAATCACGGCAGAATTGCCGTAGAGCCTCAGGCAAAAATTATTGAGGAGTAAGCTAATGGAATATACAGAGATTAAAATATATATACCTACCGAGGATACAGAAAGAGCATCTAATATTGCAACAATGGTTGTGCCTTACGGTATCTACATAGAGGATTACAGCGACCTTGAAGCAGCCGCTTGGGAGATTGCTCATATAGATTTAATTGACGAAGAGCTTCTTGAAAAAAACAGAGAAGAGTCAGTTATTCATATTTATATTGAAGAAGGCAATAACCCTGCAGAAGCAGTTTCTTTTATTTCAGAAAGATTAAACAGTGAGGGTATTTCCTACAGAATCGAAACTGTAGGTTGCTCTGAAGAGGATTGGGCTGATAAATGGAAAGCCTTTTTTAAGCCTACACCCGTCGGCGAAAGATTGTTCGTAAGACCCATTTGGATTGATGAGTATGATGCTGGTGACAGAGCAGTTCTTAATATTGAACCCGGTGCCGCTTTCGGTACGGGTACTCACGAAACTACCCGTCTTTGCCTTGAAACTCTTGATAAAATAATCAAGGATGGTGATACTGTTCTTGATATAGGCTGCGGAAGCGGTATTCTTGCAATAGCTTCAATGCTTTTAGGTGCTAAAGAAGGCTTTGGTGTTGATATTGACCCTCTTGCTGTGAAAACAGCAAAGGAAAACGGTTTGATGAATAATTTCAAGGAACCTGAGCTTACCTTTGTTTGCGGTGACCTTGCAGACAAGGTTACAAAAAAATATGACGTAGTTGTTGCGAATATAGTTGCTGATATAATCATACTTTTCAGTACGCAGGTAAAAGCATTTATGAAAACGGGTGCAAAATTTATTGCATCAGGTATTATAGATACAAGAGCAGATGAGGTTTGCTTGGCGCTTCAAAATGCAGGGCTTGTTTTAAAAGAACGCGTTGAAGAAAACGGTTGGGTATGCCTTGTTTGTGAATAAATGTTATTAAAATAAAACCTTTTTCATATATTCTCTTTAAGGAGTGAATTATATGAAAAAGGTTTTTTGTTTTTTATTATGCTTGTTAACGATGTTTACGACCTCTTTTAACGTCAGCGGTGTTGATAGGTTAGTAAAAGAGGAAGAGGGGATTGTTGTAAACAATTCTGCTGTACAATCACCATCAGCAGAAAATTTACCTGTTGAAATACATGCAAAATCTGCTGTTTTAATGGAAGTCTCAAGCGGTGAGGTCTTGCTCCAATATAATGCTGATGAAAAGCTTTTTCCTGCATCAGTAACTAAAATTATGACTATGCTTCTTGTTGCCGAAGCTATAGACGAAAATAAAATAACGTTGGCTGATAAGGTGGTTTGTTCAGCTAACGCCGCCTCAAAGGGTGGGTCGCAGATTTGGCTTGAAGAGGGGGAGGAGATGACCGTTGACGAGCTGTTGAGAGCAACGGCAATCGGTAGTGCAAACGATGCCGCCACTCTTTTAGGTGAATACGTTGCAGGTAGTGAGCAAGGCTTTATCGATATGATGAATTCAAGAGCAAAAGAGCTTGGAATGAATAATACTAACTTTGAAAATGCAACGGGGCTTGACGATACGACCGATACTCACCTTACAACTGCACGTGATATCGGTATAATGTCCGTTGAGCTTTTAAAGCATGATTTTATAACCGACTATACAACTGTCTGGATGGATTCCTTACGAAACGGCGAAACCGAGCTTGTAAATACAAATAAGCTTGTAAGGTTTTATTCAGGTACTACAGGACTCAAAACGGGAACAACCGCGAAAGCAGGGTGCTGTGTATCTGCATCCGCAAAACGTGACGGGCTTCACCTTGTTGCGGTAGTTATGGGTAGTGCAACAAGTGACGAAAGATTCAATTCTGCAAAAGCAATGCTTAATTGGGGCTTTTCGAATTACCTTTGCTTTAAGCCTGAGATAGATACAACATCGGTTGAAAAGATAGTTGTGCAAAAGGGAAGAACGCCGTTTGTTGAAACGGAAATTCCCGAGATTACGTCAATTGCACTTAAAAAGGGGGAAGAAACAGGCGTTGTTGTAAAAATTGAAGTTGATGAAAACTTAACAGCCCCTATAGAAAAGGGGCAAACACTTGGTGTCATTTCTATTGAAACGCCATCAGAAAAGAAATACGAATATAAAATCACTGCAAAAAACAAAGTGGAAAAGCTAACGTTTTTAGATTGTGTTGTGAAATCCTTAAACTTTATCGGTAACGGTAAAAAAGAATACCCCTTGAAGCCCGATAATACTTGACATTTCATAATCCCTTTGGTAAAATTAGACGATAAAATTTATTGTGGATAAATATGTATATATGGTCCGCATTCGAAAAGGGAAGTGTACGTTGTGTTATATACATCAACAAGAGATAATAATGTAAGGGTTACTGCTTCAAAGGCAATTACTGACGGTATTTCACCCGATGGCGGTTTATATATTCCCGTTGAAATTCCGGCACTTTCAGCTGATGATATAAAAGCTCTTTGCTCTGCTAATTATAAAGAGAGAGCAAAAAAGGTTCTCGGTCTTTATCTTTCAGACTTTTCAAAGGAAGAGCTTGATTATTGTGTTGAGGGTGCTTATAAAGACGGTAAGTTTTCTTCAGAGGCAGTAGCACCCGTAGTTAAGCTTCACGATAACGTTAATATCCTTGAGCTTTTCAAAGGTCCTACCTGTGCTTTTAAGGATATGGCTTTACAGATTCTTCCGTATCTTCTTACAGTATCTGCAAAGAAAAACCTTAAAGATAAAGAAATCGTTATTCTTGTTGCTACCTCGGGTGATACGGGTAAAGCGGCTCTCGAAGGCTTTAAAGACGTTGAGGGTACAAAGATTCTTGTTTTCTATCCCAACGACGGTGTCAGCCCAATGCAGAAGCTTCAGATGACAACCCAAGAGGGTAATAACGTTGGCGTTTGTGCTATTTACGGTAATTTCGATGATGCTCAGACAGGCGTTAAATCAATTTTTACTAATAAAGAAATTCTTGACAGATTTGAGAAAAATAACCTTGTTTTCTCATCTGCTAACTCAATTAACTGGGGCAGACTTGCACCTCAGATTGTTTACTACGTTTCCGCTTATTGTGATATGGTAAATAGCGGCGCAGTAAATTTCGGCGACAAGATTAATATTGTTGTGCCTACAGGTAACTTCGGCAACATTCTTGCCGCTTACTTTGCAAAAGAAATGGGTCTTCCCGTTAATAAGCTTATCTGTGCTTCAAATGCAAATAAAGTTCTCACTGACTTCATTGAAACAGGTATTTATGATAGAAACAGAGATTTCTATACAACCGTTTCACCCTCAATGGATATTCTTATTTCAAGTAACCTTGAAAGACTTTTATATATCCTTTGCGGCAGAGATTCAAACGTTATCAACGATTGGTTTGGTCAGTTAAAGGATAATGGCAAGTATTCTGTTAGTGATGACGTTAAAGCTAAAATCAGCGAGCTTTTCGTTGCAGGCTGCTGTGACGACGATATGACAAAGGCTACAATTGGCGAAACCTATGATGCTTACTCATATCTTGCTGATACTCATACTGCAGTTGCTATTAACGTTTGTAACGGTTATATTGCAAAAACAGGTGATAATACACCCGTTGTTATTGCTTCTACTGCATCACCCTTTAAATTCTCTAAAGCAGTTCTCAGTGCAGTTGAGAAGGATGCAAAGGAATATGACGACGAGTTCAGCACCGTTGCAGCACTTGAAAATATTTCATCTCTTAAAGCTCCTCAACAGCTTGCAGACCTCAAGGGTAAACAGGTTCGTTTTAATAAGGTTGCTTCTAAAGAGGATATGGCTCAGGTTGTATTCGATATGTTAGGTATTTGAGGTGACGTGATTGTCATTGTTTGTTATAGGTGATACCCACTTGTCTTTATCTGTTGATAAACCTATGGATATTTTCAAGGGGTGGACTGACTACGTTGAGCGTCTTGAAAGCAATTGGAACAAAATCGTTTCACCTGAAGACAGTGTTGTAATACCGGGTGATATATCGTGGGCTATGGGTTTTAGTGAGGCGGTAAAGGATTTTAGCTTTCTTAATTCTCTTAACGGCACCAAATATATCCTTAAAGGTAACCATGATTATTGGTGGAATACGATGTCAAAAATGAATAAGTTTCTTTCAGAAAACGGTTTTGACAGTATCAGGATAATCCACAATAACGCCTATTCAGTTGAAGGCTTTGCAATTGGTGGCTCAAGAGGTTGGTTTTACGATGATTCTTCTCCTGCAGATCAAAAGGTTATCTTAAGAGAAGCCGGTAGGTTAAGAGCATCTCTTAAAGAGGCTGAAAAGCTTGGGGGAGAGCTTATAGCTTTTCTTCATTATCCTCCAATAAGTGCAACTCAGGAGTGCGAAGAGATTCTTTCCGTGTTGAAGGAGTTTCCTGTTAAAAGATGTTATTTCGGGCATCTTCACGGGTTTATAGCTCCCGAAAATGCAAAGATTAATTATGAGGGTATTGAATTTAATCTTGCTTCTGCAGATTATCTTACATTCTGTCCAAAGCTTATTTCACCCTCAGAAAATTGATTTTAAACGGCGTTTTGAAAAAAACTTGATTTTTTATCCGTTTTTATGGAAAATTCTTCAAAAAACAGTAGAAATTTGCAGATTATTATGATATAATCTTGCAGTTAATATATGTTCGCAAAATGAAAGGATGTTATACTAATGAGTTTAAAGTCTTGCGAAAAAGTTGAAACAAACGTATATGCTCTTGAAATTTCTATAGAAAGCGATGCTTTTAAAGCAGCAGTTTCAAAGGCTTATGCAAAGAACAAAGGTAAATACAACGTTCCCGGTTTCCGCAAGGGCAAAGCTCCCAAGCACATTATCGAAACCTACTACGGCAAAGAAGTTTTCTGGTATGATGCAATTGATGCTGAGTATCCCGTTCTCTTCGACGAGGCTGTTAAAGAAGCAGGTATTGTTCCTGTTGCAGCTCCCTTTGAAGATGAAATCGTTTCTCTTGATGAAAACGGCTTTGTTATCAAGCTTAAAGTAACTGTTAAGCCTGAGGTTGAGCTTAAAGCTTACAAAGGCATTAAAGCAGAAAAAGAAAAAGTTACTGTTAAGAAAACAGAAATCAAAGAAGAGGTTGACAGAGCTCTTGAAAAGGATGCTAAGCTTGTTACCGTTGAAGGCAAAGCAGCTAAGAAGGGTGATATCGCAACAATCGACTTTGAAGGCTTTGTTGACGGTGTTGCTTTTGAAGGCGGTAAAGGCGAAAGCTACGACCTTGAGCTCGGCTCAGGTAACTTCATTCCCGGTTTTGAAGATCAGGTTATCGGTCACAAAACAGGTGAAGAATTTGATATCGACGTTACTTTCCCCGAAGATTACGGTGCAGAAGATCTTGCAGGCAAGGCTTGTGTATTCAAAATCAAGCTTCATAAGATTATGAAGAAAGAGCTTCCCAAATACGATGACGAATTTGTAAAAGATATCAGCGAGTTTGATACTGTTGCAGATTATGAAAAGAGCCTTGAAGAAGAAATCAAAGCTCGTAAGGAAGCAGCTGCTGACCGTGCTTTTGAAAGTGCAGTTATGGATACTCTCGTTGACAACGTTATCGCAGAGATTCCTGCAGTTATGATTGAAAAAGAAATAGATAATCAGGTTAGCGAGTTTGAGTACAGACTTCGTGCTCAGGGTCTTGCTATGGATATGTATCTTCAGTATCTCGGTATGGATATCGCAGCTCTCCGCGATAGCTATAAGGAGGGTGCAGAGAAACAGGTTAAGCTTCGTCTTGCTCTTGAAAAGATTACAGAGCTTGAGAAAATCGAAATCAGTGACGAGGACGTTGAAACAGAGCTTAAATCTTATGCTGATGCATACGATATGCCTCTTGACAAAATCAAAACTCTTGTTGCTGCTGAAGATGTTAAGGCTGACCTTGCTTGCAGAAAAGCTATGGATATCGTTAAGGAAACTGCAGTTGCAGGTGCTAAGAAAAAAGCTCCCGCAAAGAAAGCAGCTGACGGTGCTGAAGCAGAAGCTCCTGCAGAAGAAAAGCCTGCAAAGAAGTCCGCTGCAAAGAAAACAGCTGAAAAGAAACCCGCAGCAAAGAAAGCTCCTGCAAAAAAGAAAGCTGAAGACGCTGAATAATTTTAAAACCAATGCCGCCGCCTGAATTTTTGGCGGCGGTATTATGCATATTTTGTTTAAAAACCAAAATATAGCCAATAATGCCGATATAACTTAAATAGGAGGTTGTAATTATGGCACTTATTCCTTACGTTATTGAGCAAACAAATCGCGGTGAACGTTCATACGATATTTTCTCAAGATTGCTCAATGATAGAATTATCGTTCTTTCTGATGAAGTAAATGATGCTACTGCAAGTATTATCGTAGCACAGCTTCTTTACCTTGAGGGTCAGGACCCTGATAAAGATATCAGCTTCTATATCAATAGCCCTGGTGGTAGCGTAACCGCAGGTCTTGCTATTTACGATACAATGAAATATATCAAATGTGATGTTTCAACTATTTGTATGGGTATGGCAGCTTCAATGGGTGCTTTCCTTTTTTCTTCAGGTACAAAGGGCAAGAGATATATTCTTCCTAATGCTGAAGTAATGATTCATCAGCCCTTAGGCGGGGCTCAGGGTCAGGCTACTGAAATTCTTATCGCTGCCGACCATATTAAACGTACAAAAGACCGTTTAAATAAAATTCTTGCTGAAAATACAGGCAAGAGCATTGAAGAAATCTTTCAGGATACAGAGCGTGATAACTGGCTTACAGCTGAAGAAGCAGTAAATTACGGTCTTGCTGATAAGATTATTGATAAAAGATAATTTGTGAAGAAAACTCTACGGAGGTGCTATTTTGGCACGTGATGATAAAGGGATGGAAGGTCAGGTTCGTTGCTCCTTTTGTGGCAAGACCCAATCACAAGTCCATCAGATGATATCGGGCCCCGGTGTTAATATCTGTGACAGATGCGTTGATCTTTGTATGGATATTATCGAAGGTGTTCCCGACGAAAATGAAAAAGCGAGAGCTATTTCAAAGCAAAAAGCTAAGAAGCTTCCTAAGCCTCAGGAAATCAAAGCTACTCTTGATGAATATGTTATTGGTCAGGATTTAGCAAAAATGGTTTTAAGCGTTTCTGTTTATAACCATTATAAAAGAATTTTCTGTGATTCACCCGATGACGTTGAAATTAACAAAAGTAACGTTCTTTTGTTAGGTCCTACGGGTGTCGGTAAGACCCTTCTTGCTTCAACTCTTGCAAAGCTTCTTGACGTACCCTTTGCTATTGCTGATGCTACAACCTTAACTGAAGCAGGTTACGTTGGTGAAGATGTTGAAAATATTCTTCTTCGCCTTATTCAGGCTTCTGATTTTGACGTTGAAAAAGCAGAGTTAGGCATTATTTACGTTGACGAAATTGATAAGATTGCAAGAAAGTCTGAAAACACTTCGATAACCCGTGACGTAAGCGGCGAGGGTGTTCAGCAGGCTCTTCTTAAAATTATTGAAGGCACTGTTGCAAACGTTCCTCCTCAGGGTGGAAGAAAGCATCCTCAGCAGGAATTTATTCAGATTGATACGTCTAAAATTCTTTTTATCTGTGGCGGTGCTTTTTCAGGCTTAGAAAAGATTATTGAAGACAGATTAGGTAAAAGTGTTCTCGGTTTCGGTGCAGAGGTGCATTCAAAATCCGAGCTGAAAGAAATAGACCTTTTTTCAAAGGCGATTCCTCAGGATTTAGTGAAATTCGGTCTTATTCCCGAGCTTGTGGGTAGAATTCCCGTTATCACATCTCTTGAAAATCTTGATGCCGATGCACTTGTGAAAATAATCACTGAGCCTAAAAACTCTTTACTTAAGCAGTACAAGAGTCTTTTTAAAATGGATAAGGTTGACCTTGAATTTACTGATGATGCAGTAAGAAGAGTTGCTGAGCTTACCATTGAAAAGGAAACAGGTGCTCGCGGACTTCGTGCAATTATGGAAAAGGTTCTTATGCCTATAATGTATACCGTACCGTCTGATTCCACAATTCAATCTGTAAAAATTACCGCAGATGTTGTTGACGGCAAAGCTGAGCCTATAATCGCAAGAAAAGCGAAAGCAAGTAACCAATAAATTAAAAGGGGAGTCGGCAACGACTCCCAAATTATATATATAATAGTTTGGAGAATTATGTCAGATACTATTTTACAAAAAAGAGCATTACCCGTACTTGCTCTGAGAAATTTAGTTGTTTTTCCTGACCAGACAGTTTGTTTTGAGGTAGGAAGATTTAAATCAATAAGAGCTATAAGGTCTGCCGTTGATACAACCGACAGACAGCTTTTTCTTGTCACTCAAAAGGATGCAACTGTTGAAGATCCGAAGGTTTCAGAATTATATGATATCGGCGTTGTAGCCGAAATCAAACAGATTTCGGGCGACGGTAACAGATTTGAAATCGTTGTTGAAGGTCTTTACAGAGCGAGAATGGTTGAGGTGTTGCGTGAAAAAGCAAGTCTTCGCGGTGTAATAGAGCAGGTTGAAGAAATTCAGCCTGATGATAAGGATTTAAATACAGTTGCAACACTCCGTCTTTTAAAAGAGAGGGTAGATGCTTACGTTAACGTTAGTCCCCGTATTGCTCCTGAAATTTTTCTTTCAGTTTTAGAGGAGTCGGATATTGCCGCTGCAACCGATGACGTTGCAGGTCATTTTCATCTTCAGGTAGAGGATAAACAAAAGCTTTTATCAGAGCTTAACGTTTTAACACGTGCAGAAAAGCTTTGTTCAATTCTTTCAAGAGAAACTGAAATTCTTGAAATTGAAACTCAAATCAATGAAAAAGTTCAGGAAAGAATGGATAAGCATCAAAGAGAATATTATCTTCGTGAGCAGATAAAGGTTGCCTCTAATGAGCTCGGTGAAGATGATTCTCCTGTTGCTGAAGCGGATAAATATAAAGAAAAAATCAAGGCACTTCCTATTGATGATAGGTCAAGAAAACGTCTTCTTGATGAGTGTGACAGATTTATAAAAACAACTCCGGGTAGCCCTGAAGCAAACGTTGCAAGAACTTATCTTGAAAGAGTTGTTTCTCTTCCTTGGGGTGTTTTAACTGAGGATAATCTTGACGTTCAAGGTGCGAGAAAAATCCTTGAGAAAGACCATTACGGTTTAGAAGAAGTAAAAGAAAGAATTCTTGAGCTTATAGCTGTTAAAAAGCTTGCCCCCGATGCTAAAGCACAGATTTTGTGCCTTGTTGGCCCACCGGGTGTCGGTAAAACCTCTATAGCCTGTTCTCTTGCTGAGGCTATGGGCAGAAAGTATGTCCGTATATCTTTAGGCGGTGTCCATGATGAAGCTGAGATAAGAGGTCATAGACGTACTTACATAGGCTCAATGCCGGGTAGAATAATTACAGCAATTGAGCAGGCAGGAACGTCTAATCCTCTTGTGCTTCTTGATGAAATAGATAAGCTGGGCAGTGATTATAAGGGTGACCCGTCATCCGCACTTCTTGAAGTGCTTGACGGTGAACAAAACAGCACTTTTACAGACCACTATATTGACGTGCCTTTTGATTTAAGTAAGGTTTTATTTATTACAACTGCTAATGACCCGTCGCAGATTCCCGGTCCTCTTTATGACCGTATGGAAATAATCGAGCTTTATAGCTATACCGCTGAAGATAAATTCAGTATAGCGAAGAAATATCTTATACCGAAGCAAATTAAAAACTTTGGTATGAACAGTAAAATGCTTCGTTTTACTGATGCCGCAATAAGAGCTTTGATTGCTGATTATACAAAAGAAGCAGGCGTAAGAACGCTTGACAGAACTATTACAAAAATAATCAGAAAGGTTGCCGTTAAATTTGCAGATGGCTTTGAAGGAAAATTTACAGTTTCTCCATCAAATTTAGAAGAGCTTTTAGGTGCACCTAAATATAAAACTGCAAAGCTTGATTTTGAAGAAATGATAGGTGCTGCTAACGGTCTTGCCTGGACTTCAGTTGGCGGCGAAATGATGCAGATTGAAGTAGCAGTGCTTGAGGGTAGCGGTAAGCTTGAGCTTACAGGCTCACTCGGTGACGTTATGAAGGAATCTGCAAAAGCTGCTATCAGCTTTATAAGAAGCCGATGTGAAAAGCTTGGTATTGATTCTGATTTTTATAAAAATAAGGATATACATATCCACGTTCCCGAAGGTGCAGTACCTAAAGACGGGCCTTCTGCAGGTGTTACAATTACAACAGCTCTCGTTTCTGCGCTTACAGAAACTCCTGTTAACAAATCTGTTGCAATGACAGGTGAGATTACCTTAAGAGGTAAGGTTCTTCCTATAGGTGGCTTGAGAGAAAAGTCGACTGCCGCTTTTAAAAACGGAATGAAAGCAGTATTGATACCTGAGGGTAATAAAGCAGACCTTGATAAGGTTAACGATACAGTAAAAAATGCAATAGAGTTTATACCTGTTTCAAATCTTGACGAAGTTCTTTCAATTTCTTTGGTTAATAAAGGCAAAAAAAGAGTTGACAAGATAAACAATATATCAAAAAAGAACATTAATGAAAATATTACTGATACAAAAACTAACGGTGTTTACTGTAAGGAGATTTAAGTATGAATTACAATAAGGTTGAATTTGAAGCGGCTTTCGGTACTTTAAAGCAAATCCCCGAGTCAGACTTACCCGAAATCGTTTTTGCAGGTCGTTCAAACGTTGGTAAATCATCAATGCTTAACCGCCTTTTTAACAGGAAAAATCTTGCAAGAGTATCATCAATGCCCGGTAAAACTATAACCATTAACTTTTTTAAGGTTGAAAATGTTAGAATAGTTGACCTTCCCGGATACGGCTATGCTAAAGTAGCAAAGGGTGAGAAACGTAGGTGGGCTGAAATGATGGAGGGTTATTTCCAATCACCACGAAATATAAAACTCGTTGTTCAGCTTGTTGATATGCGTCATAAACCATCAGAGGATGATTACGTTATGATGCGTTTTCTTCAAGATGCAGGATTACCCTTTATCGTTGCTGCTACAAAGTCTGACAAGCTCAATAAAACTCAATATAATGAACGTAAAAACGCTTTAAAAGAAGAGTTAAAGGAGTTTGGCGAAGATTTAATTATAATTCCGTTTTCATCTGAAAAAGGTGAAGGCACGGACCTTCTTAAAGCCGAAATTGAAAAGGTTTTATAAAATAACGATGCAAAGAAAAACACTTGTGAATCCCGAAAGGGAAACACAAGTGTTTTTTACTTTTATTAATCGTCATCAAGCTTGAGGATAGCCATAAATGCTTCCTGAGGTACTTCAACAGTACCGAATGAACGCATTCTCTTTTTACCCTCTTTTTGCTTTTCAAGAAGCTTTTTCTTACGGGTAATATCACCGCCGTAGCATTTTGCAAGAACGTCTTTTCTCATAGCCTTAACAGTTTCTCTTGCAATAACCTTACCGCCGATAGCAATCTGAATGGGGATTTCAAACATCTGTCTGGGAATGTTATCTTTAAGCTTTTCTGCAATACGTCTTGCCCTTGAATAAGCTTTATCAGAGTGAACTATAAATGAAAGGGCGTCAACAATATCACCGTTAAGCAAAACATCAAGCTTAACAAGGTTAGAACGCTTGTAATCTGCAATTACATAGTCAAGTGAAGCGTAACCCCTTGTTCTTGACTTCAGAGCATCAAAGAAGTCGTAAATAATTTCGTTCAAGGGTAAATCATATTTGATTTCAACACGGTCACCTGAAATATAGTCCATATTTTTAAAAGTACCGCGTCTTTCCTGACATAATTCCATTACAGAGCCTACGTATTCAGTAGGTGCGTATATATGAGCATCTGCAACGGGCTCTTCGCTGAAATCGATATTTGCAGGGTCGGGATAATGAGTTGGGTTGTCAATTTCTAAAACTTCACCGTTTGTAAGGTGTATTTTATAAACAACGCTCGGAACAGTTGTAACAAGGTCTAAATCGTACTCTCTTTCAAGTCTTTCCTGAATGATTTCAAGATGTAAAAGACCAAGGAAGCCACAACGGAAGCCGAAGCCTAAAGCACCTGAGGTTTCAGGCTCGTATGAAAGGGAAGCATCATTTAACTGTAGCTTTTCAAGTGCTTCGTGGAGATTTTCGTAGTCTGCACCGTCAGCAGGGTAAATACCGCAATAAACCATAGGTGTAGCTTTTCTGTAACCGGGAAGAGGCTCGCTTGCAGGGTTATCAGCAAGAGTTACGGTATCACCGACAACAGCATCACGAACAGTTTTAATTGAAGCGGTGATATAACCAACCTCGCCCGAACAAAGCTTGTTGCAAGGCTTAAGTGATGTTGCCTTCATCGTACCGACCTCAACAACTGTAAATTCAGCACCTGTTGCCATCATCTTCATTGTGTCACCGGGTTTAATTGTGCCGTCAACAACTCTGACGTAAACGATAACACCTTTGTAGTTATCGTAAACAGAGTCAAATATCAAAGCCTTTAAGGGAGCATCGTCGTCACCCTCGGGGCAGGGTACAAGCTCAACGATTTGCTCAAGCACCTCTTCAACGTTTTGACCTGTTTTAGCGGAAACTCTCGGTGCAGTATCGCAAGGTATACCTATAATTTCTTCAACGTCTGCTGAAACTCTGTCAGGGTCAGCAGAGGGAAGGTCGATTTTATTAATAACGGGTACGATTTCAAGATTGTGGTCTAACGCAAGGTAGGTGTTTGCCAAGGTCTGCGCCTCAATACCCTGAGAAGCGTCAACAATAAGTATAGCACCCTCGCAAGCGGCAAGTGACCTTGAAACCTCGTAGTTAAAGTCAACGTGACCGGGAGTATCAATTAAATTAAGCTGATAAGCCTCACCGTTTTTAGCAGTGTAATCAAGCCTTACGGCGTGAGCCTTAATTGTAATTCCTCTTTCTTTTTCAAGATCCATATCGTCAAGAATCTGTGCGGACATATCTCTTTTAGCGACGGTATCCGTTAATTCAAGTAAGCGGTCTGCTAATGTAGATTTACCGTGGTCGATATGAGCAATGATAGAGAAATTTCGTATATTTTCTTTCTTTACTCGGGCCATATTTATTCCTTTCTGCAGAAATTAATCATTGTTTTCTGTATGATATTTGTATGTAGATAAACGGAATAGCTCGTTTATTCTTGCGGTTTCACCGCATAAATAAAGATATCCGTATAAAGCCTCAAGACCTGTTGCATATCTGTAATCGACAGCATCTTGGTTTTTAGGTGAGTGACTGCTGTGAGCATTTCTGCCACGTTTAAAAACAGCCTCTTCGTTTTCGTTTAAAAAGGGGAGTAACTCCCTTATCATTTGTGCCTGAAAGGCAGCGTTAACGTATTTTATTGATTGCTTGTGAAGCTTGCCGGTGGGCTTGTTTTCTTCAAAAGAGAGCATTTGCCTTACAAGTAAGCTGTAAACTGCATCACCCAAAAAAGCAAGAGTTAAAGGACTATACATTCGCGCTTTGCTTTCGGGCATAACTTCATCAAGAAATATTTTAAAATCTTCTTTAGGGGACATAGTCAAACTCCAAATCATAAATACTAACAGTATCTCCCTCGGTAATTCCGCGGTCTATAAGACTTTGAATAATACCGCTTGTCTGTAAAACGTTTTGGAAATACTGCAATGATTCATAGTCGTTTAAATCCGTTTTCATAAGAATCTTTGCAAGCCATTCAGCCTCAACGATAAATACGTCACCCTCAACGCGTATCTTATAATCCCGTTTTGCAGTTTTGAGTATATCTTTTGGTGTGATTTCTTGTTTTTCGTAAATCTTAACGGGTGGAAGCTTCTGAAGCTCTGCCGCAACCGCGTTTATGAGCTCCTGTGTGCCTTCTGCGATTGGTGCAATAATTTCGTAATATTGAAGACCTTTATCACATATATATTTTCTGAACTCTTCTCTTTGCTCGTCTGTTGCAAGGTCGATTTTGTTACCGGCAACAATTTGAGGATATCTCGTAAGCTCTTCATTGTATTTTGCAAGCTCACTGTTAATTGCTTCAAAATCTTCAATAGGGTTTCTGCCCTCGCTACCTGCAACGTCAACAACGTGAACAAGAAGTCTGCAACGTTCTATATGACGTAAGAATTCGTGACCTAAACCGATGCCGTCGCTTGCACCCTCAATAATACCGGGAATATCAGCCATCACGAAGCTGCTTTCAGGCCCCATCCTTACAACACCGGGAACGGGGATGAGAGTAGTAAAATGATAGTCAGCTATAATAGGCTTCGCTTCACTTACTACGGAAATCAGAGTAGATTTACCAACATTCGGGAAACCGATAAGACCAACGTCAGCTAATAACTTTAATTCGAGTGTAACGTCCCATTCTTCACCTGGGGCACCGTCTTTTGCAAAGCGGGGTACTTGCCTTGTAGCAGTAGCAAAATGAGGGTTACCCCAACCGCCTTTACCGCCTTTAGCTGCAATAAAGGTTTCCTCTTCGCTCATATCAGCCATAACGAAGCCTGTTTCGTTTTCTTTAATAACAGTACCTCTTGGTACTTTAATTATTAAATCCTCGCCACGCTTACCGTTACAACGTGAACCACGTCCGTTTTCGCCGTTTTGAGCTTTGTATTTCCTTTTGTATCGGAAATCGGAAAGAGTAGAGAGGTTATCGTCAACCTGGAAAACTATATTTCCGCCTCTGCCACCGTCACCGCCGTCGGGACCGCCTGCATTAACAAACTTTTCTCTGTGAAAAGCTACTGCACCGTTTCCGCCGTTACCGGCAATAATTTTTATTTTCGCTTTATCAACAAACATAATTAATCGTCCTTATTGATTTTTGATATATTCAATTTATTATACTATATTATTTAAAAAATATAAATACCTTATTTAAAAAATAATAAAAAAGTATTTTTTAGATTGAATTCACTTTTTTTGTAGAACAAATATCGAACATTGAACGAACAAAGTCTATTATGTAATTGATATTTAAGTCAATAAAATTTACTAAATTTCTATAAAAAACACGAAAAAACGGCAAAATGCTCTTGAAAGACCGTAAAAAAGGACTACAAAACAGTAAAAAATAGAACATTTGTGTTGACTTTTGGAAAAATGGTGCTATAATTAAATCACAAAAACAAATGTTCGTGTTTTGTTCGGAGGTATTATTATGACATTATTTTCAATTATAAAAGTTGTTTTAGAATTATCAGCAATTGCTCTTCTTTGCTACGGTGTTTACCGTGAAAAAGATTTGATTAAGTTTGAAAGAAAAGTATTCAAATATATAAAAGCATTTGTTCTTTCATGTGCTTACAGCATCAGAGATAAATTTCAGGGCGAGAAGAAAACCGATAATGTAATATCAGTTGATACATCTGCTTATGAAGAAATGCTTGTTTCTTTAAATAAAGCTTCAAATGTTTACGATATCAGAATCGCATCTTGATTTTTTGAATACTTTAATCATTAATTACATATAAGTTTAAAGGTCTCTTAGGGTGACTGCTTATTGACTGTTAAAAAGAGTGATAGTATAATTAAGGAAGTACTCTTCTTGTTGGTGATGATTTTTTAAGTTTTACCGACTATATCCGATGGGAGTGGTTTTTTGATTAACAAATTATCTCTTGATGTAAACGGTGCTAAGAAGCTGCTACCTGAAAGAGACCTTTTTTCTAATAAAGGTAGCTTTGGTAAGGTGCTTTTGATTTGTGGCAGTAAAAATATGGTTGGTTGTTGTTATCTTGCAACAATTGGTGCCTTAAGAAGCGGTGCAGGTCTTGTAACGTTAGCTTTTCCCGATTGCCTTTATATCCCACTTACTTCACGTCTTACTGAAAACCTCTTCTTACCGCTTTCTTGCAATGAAAACGGCTTTATATCAAAAGAAAACACTACTTTACTTATTAAAGCAGTTAATGAATCAGAGGTTGTTATGTTAGGCTGTGGAATCGGTGTAACCGATGATACAAAAGCCGTTGTTAAAGATATTATTCTTAACTCAAAAACGCCCTTGATTTTAGATGCTGATGCTCTGAATTGTATTGCAGACTCCGTAGACATTTTATCAAAAGCCAAGTGTGATATTTTACTTACACCTCATCCTGGAGAAATGAGCAGGCTTTGCGGTAAAACCG
Organism: Clostridia bacterium; assembly: GCA_017937865.1. GTDB lineage: Bacteria > Bacillota > Clostridia > Oscillospirales > Acutalibacteraceae > DTU089. Next base: position 38,659 of record JAGBCU010000062.1, read on the forward strand.
TTTCCGAAATTCAGGAAGACAGAGAAAGCACTGCAATTGAGTTTTGCAACAAATATAAGGTTAATTTGCTTTTAAAGGGTCACGAAACTGTTATCTGCAATAAAGAGTGTACCGATATTTATATAAATAAAACAGGTAATACAGGACTTTCCAAGGGAGGAGCAGGGGATTTACTTTCAGGTATTGTTTCAGGTCTTTTTCCCTCCATGAAAAAGGCGGGGGAATCATTGTTTTCTTCTGCTGCTTTGGGTGCGTTTATTCACGGCTTAACCTCTGATTTTTTAAAGGAGGATTTCTCCGAATACTCAATGCTTCCAACTGATTGTGCCGATGCTTTACCCGAAGTCTTTTCATTTTTGAGTAATTATATTGAGGATTAAATATATATTTGTTGCCTTTTGTTTTACATTGCTTTGTCTTACATCTTCTTGTAATACAAGTTTTTCAAACGGCAAATATCCGGAAGTCGATTTTTCAAAAGAAGTTAAAATCAATGTTGAGTATAATTTTGAAGTCTTTGATGCCTTAATAGGTTATCAGAATGGTTGTCTTAATTTCAGATATTGTGATAATTGCGGTACAATCAGCGGTACAGAGGTTACGATTAATACTGCTGAATACGAAATTCTTGGCGATGAAATAGAGTTCAAAGGAAATATCAATAATCTTAACGACAATTTTTTACCGCTGATTGTATATAAAATGCTTTCTGATAGTAACGGAATTATAAAAACTCAAATGTATGACGATAAAAAAGATTGTTATTATTTTGAAGAAAGTGTTTTATCGAAGTTCTTAAGACTTGAAATATATGAGAATAACGGAAAATCATCATACGTTTTAATAATTACTTGAAAATAGATAAAAAGCATCCCATCTTCATTGTGTGAAGATGGGATGAACTTATATACTTAAATTTATAAATTAAAGAAGAGAAGCTGCTGCTTCATCAAGGAATATTTCAACGTCATTGTGGTTTTGTAAAATTGAAGCAGGAACCTGAGGCGTAACCTCGCCCTTAATCATATTACGAACAGCCTCTGCTTTTTTAGGACCTGTAGCAATAAGAACAATTTTCTTTGCTGACATAATCTGGTTAACGCCCATGGTAAGAGCGTAGTGTGGCATAGGATTTTCGTCAAAATAAATCTTGTTAGCTTCAATTGTGCTATCTGTAAGCTTTACTTTGAAAGAACCGTCTGTAAAGCTATCAGCGGGCTCGTTAAAGCCAATATGAGCGTTGTTACCGATACCGAGAAGCTGAATATCAATTCCGCCTGCTTCGTTGATTTCATTATCGTATCTTCTGCATTCTGCATCAGTGTCAGTAGCATTACCGTCAAGAAAATGAACGTTTTCTTCTAAAATATCAAGACTGTTAAAAAGCTGTTCATGCATAAATGTATAGTAGCTGTTTTTATCAGCCTTTGGTAAGTCACAGTACTCGTCAAGGTTGTAAGTTTTTACACCCTTAAAAGAGATACCTTCTTCCTTATGCGTCTTAATAATGCTATTGTATGTAGGAATAGGAGAAGCACCTGTAGCAAGACCTAAAATACAATCAGGATTTGCCTTAACCTCGTCAGTGAAAATTTTAGCAACCGCAACACCAATTTCTTCTGCAGTTTTTAAAACTGTAACTTTCATTAAATCACCCTTTTACCTTTTTTTGCTATTATAACATATTAATTAAAAATTTAAAGGGAAATTCTTGATTTTCTTCTATAATTATTGAAAAATTTATAAATAATGATATAATTACTATTATATAGTGAGAAAACAGGTGGTTTTGTGGTTAAAAATATTGTTTTCGATATGGGTGGAGTTTTAATCGATTTTAATTTTCAAAAAACTCTGAAAGAATATTTCCCTGAAAAATATCATGAGGTTTTAAACAGAGAGGTTTTTATGAATTCCGTCTGGCAAGACCTTGATGGCGGTTTTCTTCGTTCGGATGAAGCTATTGAAATGATTTTACCGAAAATTCCTGAAGAAACCCGTCAGTTAATTTCGGAAATGGTTAACGACTTTTACCCTTATATGCCACCGTTCCCGCAGATGTATGACGTTATTAAAAGAATAAAAACAGCAGGGTATCCCGTTTATCTTTTATCTAACGCAACACCGCGTGTGTTTGACCATTATCTCAATATCCCGTCATTAACTTTGATGGATGGTTTTTTCATTTCTGCACTCTATAAATTGAGAAAGCCACAAAGAGAAATTTATGAAGCTTTTTGCAATAAATTCTCTCTTAAACCGGAAGAATGTTTTTTTATTGACGATATGACCTCAAATATTGAGGGAGCTAAAGACTTTGGTATGAAAGGTCACGTCTTTAAAATTACTGATATTAAAGCTCTTGAAAAAGCTTTAAATGATGAAGGTGTATTTTTTTAAAACGGAGGAATTATTATGAAAAAGATTATTATTTTATGCTCTGTTATTATTGCTACAGCTATAATTATTACGTGCTTTGCAGCTTGTGACGGTAAAACAGAGGATAACACAACAACTGAGCCTACAACAGAAGAAATCGTTACTCAGATTGCTGAGGTTGAAGGCGTTAAGCTCACCGCTTTCATTGAGGATGAATACGTTTTACTTAAAAACGGTGACAAAGAGTTCCAGAAATTAATGTATCCTATAAAAAAGAATTTTACAATTGATTTTGAGCTTGCAAAGGAAAGCTTCAATTTCGTTGATATGAACTTTGACGGCTTAGTTGATTTCTATATGGCAGTTGCTGAAAAAGACGGTAACGTTGAATTTTATTGCTGGCTCTATAATGCGACAGACAAGCAATTCGATTATTCAATTTCCCTTTCTTCACTTAAGAATATATCTGTTGATGCTAACGAACAGATGATTTATTCTTCTGATAGCGGATATTATTATGAATACGGTTGGGTTGACGGTCAGCTTAAGGTTGTTACATCTTATGACAAAAATGAAACTGTTCCCGAAAAGGTTACCCAAGCTTCCAACAACTTAAAGCCTAATAAAGACAATAATACAAGCTCTAACACTCAGGCAGGAGATACAGTTGTTGATTCCTCAAATACAACAACCGCAACCACGAATGCTCCACAAAATACAACAACTACAGCACCCGTAACAAAAGGCACTATTCAAGTTATTACTGACACATTGCCTGAAAAAGATTGGGCATAAGGAGTTTTTATGGAAGAAAAGAATGTAAATGCAGTTGAAAATACTGCTGAGAATAAAAAACAGTCTAAAGATAACGACTTTCAGTTCTTTAAATGTTGCTCCGCTTCCTTAAAGAAGTTTTCTCTTATAATGTTTGTTGTCAATATATTTTTGATTCTTGTTGCAGCAGTTATAGGTATCTTCGTTTGCATCGCTTACGTAAGCATTGAAATGATATCTATTCTTGCTTTCCCGATTTTCTGCATTGTAGCAATTTTGATAATTATTGCAAGGTTTATCTCTGCATTAATATATGGCTTTGCAGAAATAGTTGAAAAGCACGAGAATAAATGAATTGAATAAAAATTCATAATTATACGGATTTTTTTGCATTTAAGTATTGACAAATAAAAAATGCAGGAGTAAAATTACCCCATACTATTTGAGTGAGGTGTTACAGATGTACCAAAGTTTTAATCGATTTTATTACTTTATTAAGGATTGTCTGTACACTGCTCAAAATTGCAACTGATTGTAATTTTAGTGATATAGACAGTCCGCATTCTGCTATGCTTTTAAAAGCATATTAGTTTGCGGATTTTTTATTTGGAGGATTATTTATGATTTCAGAAAAAATGATGCAGCTCGGAAAAAAAAGCTCAATTATTCGCGAGATTTTTGAGTACGGTAAAAAGAGAAAAGCCGAAATCGGTGCTGAAAACGTATTTGATTTCAGTCTTGGTAACCCAAGTGTTCCCGCGCCTCAAAAGGTTACCGACGTTATGACAAAATTAATGAACGAAGTGCCTGCCGAAGTGCTTCACGGTTATACTTCGGGCCCCGGTGATATGAACGTAAGAACAGCAATTGCCGAGTACATTAAGAATAAATTCGGTGTTGATGCTAATGCTGGGTTAATATATATGACCTGCGGTGCTGCGGCTTCTCTTACAATTACTTTAAACGCAATTACCGAACCCGGCGACGAGGTAATCGCATTTGCACCGTTCTTTCCTGAATACAGAGTGTTTGCTGAACAGGCAGGAGCAAAATTTGTAACAGTGCCTTGTAAGCAAGAGGATTTACAGATTGATTTTGATGCTTTAGAAAAAGCAATTAATAAAAATACAAAGGCTATCATAATTAATTCACCTAATAATCCCTCAGGTGTAATTGTTCCTGAAAAGGATATTATCAAACTTACTGATTTTCTCAAAGAAAAACAGAAAGAGTATATTAAAGAAATTTTCCTTATTTCAGACGAGCCTTACAGAGAGCTTGTTTTCACAGGTGAAAAGGTTCCTTATATACCTTGTTACTATGAAAACTCTTTCGTATGCTATTCTTACAGTAAAGCACTTTCTCTTCCCGGTGAAAGAATCGGTTATATTTTCGTTTCACCCACAATGAAGGATGCCGGTGATGTTTATGCGGCAGTTTGCGGTGCAGGTCGTGCTTTAGGCTACGTTTGTGCTCCAAGCCTTATGCAGTATACAATCGCACAGTGCCTTGAAGATACTGCTGATATCAGTATTTATGAAAAAAACAGAAAGCTTCTTTACGAGGGTCTCACCGATATCGGTTATACAGTTATTAAACCCGACGGTGCATTTTATATGTTCGTAAAAACTCTTGAGGAGGATGCTTTTAAATTCTACGAAAGAGCAAAGAATTTTGAATTGCTTCTCGTTCCAAGTGACGATTTCGGTTGTAAGGGCTTTGTAAGAATCTCTTACTGTGTAGATACTAAACAAATTGAAAATTCACTTCCTGCTTTTAAAGCACTTTATGAGGATTATAAAAAATGATTGATTACGAAAAAGAGTTTCACGAAGCAAGAAATACTATAAGTGAAATTGATGTAAAAATCGCAAAGCTTTTTGAAGAGCGTATGAACGCCGCAAAGGTTGTTGCAGAATATAAGAAAGTAAACGGTATTCCCGTTGAGGATAAGGAAAGAGAAAAAATACTTCTTGAAAAGAACAGTCAAATGGTTACTGAAGACGAAATTCGGTCTTATTACGTAAACTTTCAAAAGTATATGATGAAGCTTTCAAAGGATTTTCAGCATAAAATTCTTGACGGCACCCGTGTGGCATTTTCCGGAGTTAAAGGTGCGTTTGCCGAAATTGCCGTTAAAAAGATTTTTCCCGACTGTGTTCCCGTTGGTTATCAGGATTTTAAATCTGCTTATAAAGCCGTTGAAAACGGTGAATGCGAATGTGCAGTTTTGCCAATTGAAAATAGCTTTGAGGGCGATGTTGCAAGAGTAATGGATTTAACATATTTTGGCTCACTTTTTATTAACGGTGTTTACGATATGGCGGTTGAGCAACACCTTTTCGGTACATCCGATTCTCATAAAAGAGATGTTAAAAAGGTTATCAGCCACCCTCAAGCTTTAGGGCAGTGTAGCGAATACATCTCCGAAAAGGGCTTTGAAATTGAAGAGGCTGTTAACACAGCTGTTGCGGCTCAAAAGGTTGCAACCGACGGTGATAAGTCTGTTGCAGTTATCTGTAGCTTAGAAGCAGGTCACGAATACGGCTTAAAGCTTCTTGACAGAAAAATTAATGAAAATAATACTAATACGACAAGATTCGGTGTTTTCTCCCGTATTCCGAGAGGTGAGAGTGTTGGTGATGAGCATTTTATACTTCTTTTCACCGTTCGCGATGAAGCAGGTTCGCTTTGTAAAGCAGTTTCGGTTTTCAGTGAATTAGGCTATAACCTTAAAGCTTTAAAAAGCAGACCTTCAAAGGACGTTATATGGAACTATTACTTCTTCCTTGAGGGCGAAGGTAAATTAACAAAAGAATCGGAAGAGAAAATGCTTTCAGAGCTTTCAAAGGTTTGTACTAACGTTCGTCTTGTTGGTAGATACGGTAAAGAACAGATTATTTAAATTCAATTTGGAGCAATATTATGGAAATGACAGTAAAAACGTCAATGGGCGATTATAATATCACTATTTTACGTGGTGCTATTAACAATTTAAATAAATATTGCAATACAGATAAAAAAGCTCTTATTGTAACTGACAACGGTGTGCCTTTTGAATATGCTGATACTGTATCCAAGCAATTCAGAAACAGCGTTATAAAAGTCATCCCTCATGGTGAAAAAAATAAAAACTTTGAAACCTACAAAAGCTTACTTGAGGTTTTAAGTGAAAATGAATTTACACGCAACGATTGCGTTGTTGCAGTCGGTGGCGGTGTTGTAGGTGATATTTCAGGCTTTACCGCTTCAACTTATATGAGAGGTATAGATTTTTATAATATTCCTACAACCTTGTTATCGCAGGTTGATTCTTCAATCGGTGGTAAAACTGCAATAGATTTTTACGGTTATAAAAATACCGTCGGTGCTTTTTATCAGCCTAAAGCTGTTGTGATTGACCCGAACGTTTTAAAAACCCTCTCACAAAGACAGCTCAATAACGGCCTTTGTGAAAGTATAAAAATGGCGGCAACATCAGATAAAGAACTCTTTAATCTTATTAAAAACGGAGATGCATACGAAAATATTGAAACAGTCATTGAAGAATCATTAAAGATTAAAAAGTATGTTGTGGAAAAAGACGAAAAGGAAATGGGCTTAAGACGTGTGCTTAATTTCGGTCACACCGTCGGCCACGCCGTTGAAACCTCAATGGGCTTAAATGATTTGCTTCACGGTGAATGTGTTTCTATCGGTATGCTTGCCTTTTCTTCCGATAACGTGAGAAGTGAATTGATTTCAGTTTTAAATAAGTATAATTTACCTACCGAATTACCTTTATCTGCCGATGAGATTTTATCTGCATTAAGGCACGATAAAAAAGCTAATTCAAAAGGTGTTAACGCAGTTTTTGTTGATGAAATCGGTAGCTTCAGATTAGAGTTTATAGATTTTGAAAAGCTTGATGAATTAGTAAAGGGGGCGTATTAAGTTGAAGAATACTTTTGGTAATAATATCTCTGTTACACTTTTCGGCGAAAGTCACGGTGAAGCCATCGGTGCAGTGCTTGACGGTATTCCTGCAGGTGTTGAGGTAGACCTTGAATTTATCAGAAAACAACTTGATTTAAGGCGTCCCGTCGGCAAAATTTCAACCCCTCGTAGCGAAGCCGATAAATTTCAGCTTGTCAGCGGTTGCTTTAACGGTAAAACTACAGGCACTCCTATTTGTATTGTTATACCTAACGAAAATACTCATAGCAAGGATTATTCATCCTCTTACGGTAAAGCAAGACCGGGTCACGCTGATTATACTGCTTTTTGTAAATATAACGGCTGTGAGGATTACAGAGGTGGCGGTCATTTCAGCGGAAGAATAACCGCAGGGCTTGTAGCTGCAGGTGCTATTGCTATTAAAATGCTTGATTCTAAGAATATTAAAATCGGTACTCACATATTAAAATGTGCAGGTGTTTTTGATGATTCTTTTAAAAATATTAATGACGAGTTAGACGCTTTAAATAATAAAGCCTTTGCTGTAATTAATGATGACAAAGGCAAACAGATGATTGAAAATATTGAAAAGGCTGCTGCAAAAGGTGACAGTGTAGGCGGTATTCTCGAAACAGTTGTAACGGGTCTTCCCGTTGGTGTTGGTGAGCCTTGGTTTGATTCTCTTGAAAGTGTACTTTCTCATGGGTTGTTTTCAATTCCTGCAATTAAAGGTGTTGAATTCGGTCAAGGCTTTAACTGTGCCGATATGCTTGGTAGCGAAATGAACGACTCTTTTAAATTAGATAACGGTGAAATTGTTACTGAAACTAATAACAATGGCGGTATAAACGGCGGTATTTCAAACGGTATGCCTTTAGTTATTAAATGTGCCGTTAAGCCTACACCGTCAATTTCAAAAGAGCAGAATACAGTTGATTTTATAAACAATGAAAATACCGTTCTTTCTGTTAAGGGTAGGCACGACCCTTGCATTGTCCATAGAGCCCGTGTTGTCGCTGATAGCGTTGTTGCAATTACATTGTGCGATGTGCTCTCTCAAAAATTCGGTACTGATTGGTTTGGTGAGGATTAATGGATTACGGTTGTATAGGTGAAAAGCTTTCTCATAGCTTTTCTAAAGAAATTCATAATGCACTTACCGATTATGACTATCAGCTTTTAGAGTTAAAAAGAGAAGAATTGGAAGCGTTTTTTACTGAAAGAAGCTTTAAAGCAATAAACGTTACAATTCCTTATAAGCTTGACGTTATTCCTTATCTTGATTGGATATCTGATGAGGCAAGGGCTATTAATGCAGTTAATACAATCGTAAACCGCAACGGAAAGCTTTACGGATATAACACGGATTTTTACGGTTTAAAAGGTCTTATCGAAAGAAAAATAAAGTCATTTAAAGGAAAAACGGTTGCGATTTTAGGTAGCGGCGGCACTTCTAATACGGCTTTTGCTGTTGCAAACAGTCTTGATGCTCAAAACATTGTTAAAGTTTCCCGCAAAAAGCAAGAAGGCTATATTACCTACGATGAGCTTTACGAAAGCTATAGTAATTGCGAAATAATAATAAATACCACACCTTGCGGAATGTACCCCAAAGCAGGTGTATCGGCGGTTGATATTAATAGATTTCCTTGCGTTGAAGCCGTGTTTGATGCGGTTTATAATCCGCTTAAATCAAAGCTTATTTTAGATGCCGAGAAAAAGGGGATAATTGCCGGCGGAGGACTTTATATGCTCGTTTCTCAGGCGGCTTATGCAGTAGAAAAGTTTATTGATACTTCCGTTTCTCTTGGGAAAATCGAAGAGGTTTTCAAGAAGATTTATAAAGATAAAATGAACGTTGTTCTAATCGGTATGCCTGCAAGCGGTAAAAGCTCTGTAGGTAAAGAGTTAGAAAAAATGCTTTCTAAAACCTTTGTTGATAGCGATACCGTTTTATCTGAAAATGCTGAAAAAACTATTCCCGAAATTTTTAATGAACACGGTGAAGCATATTTCAGAGAGCTTGAAAAGGTTACTATAAAAAATATTTCATCTGAAAATTCTCATATTATAGCAACGGGTGGCGGTGCTGTCTTAAACTGTGAAAATATAGAGAATTTAAAAAGTAACGGAAGAATATATTTCCTCGACAGACCTCTTTCGATGCTTTTAACAACAGATGACAGACCCTTATCAAGTAACAGGGCAGATCTTGAAAAAAGATATAACGAAAGATACGAGCTTTACAGAAAATACGCTGACGTTATCATTGACGGTAGTGGCTGTGTAAATGAAGTAGCAAAAAGAATTGAGGCGGATTTTAATGGATATTCTTGTAATTAACGGTCCTAATCTTAATATGCTGGGTATAAGAGAGCCTGATATTTACGGCAAGGAAACTTATACCTCATTAATTGAAAAAATTGAAGCTTATGCTGAAAAGAAGAATGTCAACGTTAAATGTTATCAATCTAACCATGAGGGAGATTTAGTTGATGTTATTCAATTTGCTTACGGCGTTTATGACGGTATTGTTATAAATCCCGGGGCTTATACTCATACAAGTATAGCTATTCTTGATGCATTAAAAGCAGTCGGTATTCCTGCCGTTGAGGTGCATATATCCGACGTTGATGCAAGAGAGGATTTCAGAAAAATAAGCTATGTAAGACAAGCTTGTTTTGAAACAATAAGCGGTAAAGGTACTGACGGTTATCTTTTAGCAATAGATTCTTTAATAAAGAAGATGAAACAATGAACGTAGAAATTTTCCCATCGGTTGCTAAGGGCAAAATACATCCGCCACCCTCAAAAAGCTGTGCCCATAGATTGCTTATATGTGCGGCGCTGAGTGACGGTGTGAGCAAAATATCCAATATCGGCTCTAACGACGATATTCTCGCAACCATAGATTGCTTGAAAAATTTAGGTGCTGATATTGATATTAACGGTGACGTTGTAACTGTTAAAGGTATTAATATTTCAAAAAAATCAAAAACACTTCAGCTTAACTGTAACGAAAGCGGAAGTACCTTAAGATTTTTTATTCCATTAAGCCTGCTTTTAAGCGAAGAAACTGTTTTTTACGGAAGTGACAGGCTTCTTTCACGCCCCCAGAGCGTATATGAAGCGATTTTTAATGAGCAGGGTTGTTTTATTGAAAATGACGGAAAACAGCTTAAAACAGCAGGTGAGCTTAAATACGGTGTGTTTAAAATGAGAGGGGACGTCAGCAGTCAGTTTTTAACAGGTCTGCTTTTTGCTTTGCCTCTTCTTAATGGCGACAGTGAAATTGTTTTGACTACTCCTCTTGAAAGTGCACCTTACGTTGATATTACAATTGATGTTTTGTCAAAGTTTGGTGTTTCTGTTGAAAGAAAATCTGAAAGCAGTTTCTTTATTAAGGGTAATCAAAAGTATTTACCTCAGTCGCTTTCGGTTGAATGTGATTGGTCCAATGCCGCTTTTCTTGATGCGTTTAATCTTTCCGGTGGTAACGTAGCCGTTGAAGGCTTAGATTACGAGAGCTGTCAGGGCGATAAGGCTTATAAAGGCTTTTATGAAAAGATTAAATCAGGTTGCCCCGAAATTGATATTTCGGATTGTCCTGATTTAGGTCCTGTTCTTATAGCAGTTTCAGCTATTTGCAACGGTGCTGTAATTAAAGGCACTAAAAGATTGAAAATCAAAGAGAGTGACCGCGGTGAAGCAATGAGGCAAGAGCTCAAAAAGTTCGGTGTTGATATTACCGTAAATGAAGATTCTATCGTTATACCGAAAGCGAAGCTTTTAACCCCAACCGAAAATCTTTGTTGCCACAATGACCATAGAATTGCGATGTCACTCGCTGTTTTGTGTAGCGTTGTCGGCGGTGTGCTTGAAAATGCACAATGTGTTAAAAAAAGTTATCCCGAGTTTTTTGATGATATAAAAACGCTTGGAATACAATATAAAATCATCTGATTGGAGATAATTAAAATGAGTATGAATTTCAAAAGAAAACTTCCTATACCTATGGAAATTAAAGAGCAGTTTCCGTTAACTGCTAAAATGGCAGAACAAAAAGAGAAAAATGATGCTGAAATTAAAGCGGTTTTTACCGGTGCTTCTGATAAATTTCTTCTTATAATCGGACCTTGCTCAGCTGATTCAAAAGAGCCCGTGCTTGAATATATTTCAAGACTTGCAGAGGTAAGAGAAAAGGTTAAGGATAAGATAGTTATTATTCCTCGTATCTATACAAATAAGCCCAGAACAACAGGCTCAGGCTATAAAGGAATGCTTCATCAGCCCGATCCAAACGAAAAACCCGATATGCTTCACGGCATTATCTCTATCCGTGAATTACATATGTGTGCACTTCGTGACTACGGATTTTCCTGTGCCGACGAAATGCTTTACCCCGCAAACTACCGTTATCTTTCAGACCTTCTTTCTTACGTTGCTATCGGTGCCCGTTCAGTTGAAAATCAGGAGCACAGACTCGTTTCAAGCGGTCTTGATATTCCCGTTGGTATGAAAAACCCGACCGGTGGTGATTTATCAGTTATGATGAATGCGGTTACCGCAGCTCAAAGCAGTCATACCTTCCTTTACAGAGGATGGGAGGTTGAAAGCGAGGGTAACCCTTATGCTCACGCAATTATGAGAGGTCTTGTTGACCGTGACGGTCACAGTATTTCTAACTATCACTACGAGGACCTTTTAAACCTTAATGAAGCTTATCAAAAATCAGGCTTAAAGAATCCCTCTTGTATAGTTGATGCAAACCATGCAAACTCCGGCAAGAAATATCTCGAACAGGTGAGAATCACAAAGGATATTCTCTATAGCAGAAATCATAACGACGATATCAAAAAGCTTGTTAAAGGTATAATGATTGAAAGCTACCTTGAAGACGGTGCTCAAAAAATCGGTGACGGCGTTTTCGGAAAATCAATAACTGACCCTTGTCTTGGTTGGGAAAAAACCGAAAAGCTTATCTACGATATTGCAGAGCAGGCTTAATATAGTATAATAATTCTGTGGTGGATAGCACCGCAGAATTATTTTTTTATTGTGAAACTTTTTTGAAGCTAAAAACGTTTATTAAGTGAAGGGGGTGATACCTTGCGGGATAGAGAGCTTGTACAACAAGCAAAATACGGTGACAAAGAAGCCTTATCGCAAATTGTCAGACGTTATTATAATGAAATTTATCTTTTTATATATCGAAGGCTTGGTGATAGCTATTCAGCAGAGGATATCACTCAAGAGGTATTCCTGAAATTTACTCAGTGTTTACCTCAATATAAAGAGAAGGATAAACTAAAAAGCTACTTACTGTCTATAGCAATTAATTGCTCTAACGACTACTACCGAAAAGCAAAACGTGAGGTTTTATCTGAAGAAATTGAAATTACGGAAGAAGCAGAAAACAGCTTTGATTCAGATATGCGTGAATGTATAAAATCTGCATTATTACAGTTACCTGATGAACAAAGGAACGTAATAATTTTGCGGTATTATCACGATTTAAAAATCAGAGAAATATCACGTATTACAAGCTGTTCTCAATCAACGGTAAAATCGAGATTATACCGTGGCGAGAACCAACTGAAAGAAATTTTGAAAGGAGTTTTATGATTGAAAAATAAAGAAATTAAATCTGCGTTAGATTATTATGACGTTAAATTACCCGACGAAGATAAAATCGAATCAACAGTTTTAAACGTTATAAATAGTCAGCGTACCGTAAAAACTCCCGAACTATCCTTTAAAAGAATAATTATAAGTCAAATCAGTAGCGTAAAAAACTCATTTTGGTTTTTCTCTTTTTTGTTTTTGATAGTCATTGTTTTTATGTATTTAAAAATTGACAGTGAATATACAACGCTGTTTTTGTTTTCAACAACGCCGTTTTTGAATATTATTGCATTGCCTACATTGTTTTTTACTTTTAACAGAGAAAGAATGGAGCTGGAAGGTACTTGTCTTATCAAGCCTGCAACTGTGTTTTCGGCTAAATCTGTAATTTGCGGTGCGCTTGATTTAATTCTGATACTCTTTGCGGTATTAATATCTGCGATTGTGACCGATGTACCTGTTTTACAAAGTGCTTTTTTAGGTTTTTTAGGTTATACAAGCTCCGCTTTCATAGCGATGTGCTTTAGCTTGTTTTTTAAAACCCAGGTTGCGATGGCGGTAACGTCTGCTATCTATGCGGTTGCAGTTTCTTCCGTATTCGTTTTTGAAGATGTTGCGAATTTTATTTTAAATATGAATTTTGCAACGCTGTCAATAATATTCCTTCTGTTTTTCTTATTGCTCTCAGGAGTAGTGTATTATACAAAAAACAATTACAAATATGAAAGGGTGGTATTCTTGTATGGAACTGAAAATATCTAATATTACAAAAAAGTACGGTGATAAAATTGCCGTTGATAACGTGAACGTCACTTTAGAAAACGGTGTTTGCGCACTTTTAGGTGCCAACGGTAGCGGTAAAACTACTCTTATGAGAATGATTGCAGGCGTTCTCGGTAATACTAAGGGGAGCATTTCTCTTGACGGAAGAAACATAGAAATACTTGATTCTGCATACAGAAATGTTCTCGGATATTTACCTCAGAATTTTGGTTGCTATAAGGATTTTAAAGTAAAAGACTTTCTTTTGTATATGTGTGCATTAAAAGGTTTAGACGGTAAATTCGCAAAAAAACGTTGCGAAGAGATGCTTTTAAAGGTTGGGCTTGAAAATGTTTCTAATAAAAAAATAGGTGCGTTATCAGGCGGTATGAAGCAACGTTTAGGAATTGCTCAGGCGCTATTAAATGACCCGACAATTTTAATTCTCGATGAGCCAACGGCAGGTCTTGACCCTAAAGAAAGAATAAGGTTCAGAAATCTTATTTGTGAGCTTTCAAAAGACCGTATAATCATTTACGCTACACATATTGTTTCGGATATTTCTTATATTGCTGATAGAGTATTGTTAATGAAAGCAGGGAGAATTGTTGCTGATGGTTCAACAGAAGAGCTTCTGAATATCGTCAAAGGTAAGGTGTGGTCTGTAGATATAATGCGAAATGAGCTTGAATCTTACCAAAATAAATATAGTGTCGGTGCTATTTCCGACAGTAAAATAAAAGATGTTAACGTAAGAATCGTTAGCGACGTAAAGCCTGACGAAAAAGCTATAGAAGCTTTACCCGACCTTGACGACGTTTATTTATATTATTTCGGTGAGGTGGCGGAAGTTGAAAACAGTAATTAAATACGAACTTATCAAAATATTTAATTCAAGGTTAGCTTCCGTAGTGCTTTTAATTGCTTTTGTTATATCTGTTGGCGTTTCCGGATTTAATGCTATTCAATATAAAACAGGGGAAAAGGGCTACTATAAAATTAATGATATGAACGGTAATCAGTTTCCCGATGTATTTGTATCGGCTGAAAATATTGATACTCTTGTTTCTCAATTGAATGAATTTGAATCGAGGGAAGAAATATACGAAACAGATGCAGGTATAGTAAATACTTATGTGGGTATTACCTTTAAAGGAAAATATGATATTGATAAAAGTGCGTTGCTCCGTGCGGTTTCAAACGGTGAAATTACAAATGCTGAATATCACAAGGCTTTAAGCGATTACCAATCAGCGCCTTGTATAAAAAAAGAGTATTTAGCTGATTACTTTGAATTATATTATCCGGTTTCTTGCTATAGCAGTATTTCAAATAACATCGAATCAACTCTTCAATGGTTGATTGAAGATGATTTAGGCAATTTATATGAAACTTCAAAGCTTGCAAAGGTTATAAGAGAAGAACAAGCTTTAAACAAAGGTGTTGTTTTTACGTATGACTACGGTTGGAGTTTAGGTGAAGAAATGCTTTCGTATCTCGTGCCTCTGTATCTTATTGTTGTTGTATTCGGTCTTTGTAATATGTTCTCCGGTGAGTATTCTCTTGGTACAGATTCCCTGGTTAAATCAACTTTCCGCGGTAGAAAAAAGTTTGTATTGATGAAATATTCAACGGCTATAATCTATTGTTTTATTTGTTCTGTTGCCATAATTGTTATTTGTTATTTACCTTCACTTGTTTTGTTAGGCTTTTCAGGTTATAACGTAGGTACTGTCTATACCAATATTGAAATGTTACTTTTAAAATTTGTTTCTTTATTAATAGGCGGTATTAGTATAAGCACTGTAGTTATGTTCTTTTCAAGCTTATTTAATAAGCTTATATACGTTCTTTTTGCTTCTGTGATTACTGCGGTTATTCCTTATATATTACTATACATACCGAATCTGGATTTTACTTCACAAATAATTTTACACCTATTGCCTTTCAATCTTTCGTTTGATTCATATTGGTTGTTTGATAATTATATTTCAATAGATATCATTGAAATATTTTGCTTTATTCCCGCAGTTGTTTTTAACGTTATAAGCTCAGTTACAGTTTACTTTATGACGGTAAAATCCTTTTCAAAACATAGAATAATGAATTGAGGTGGTTTTGTGGGTAACCTTATTAAATTTGAATTGAAAAAAATATTTCAAAATAAGCTTTGTTTTGCCGTAATTATTCTTGTGTTAATCGGCAGCTTAGCTTTAACGGGTTATAATTTATCCCAATATAAAAGCGGGGTAAGAGGCGAGTACGCCCTTAGCGATATGGACGGTAGAAAAATGCCCGAGGTTTTCGTTTCAAACGAAAACATTGAAGCACTCAAAGCACGGTTAGATGAATTTGAAGCAAACGACGAAATTTACACAACCTCTGAGGAAGTAGAAAAAGAATTAGTTTATGTTAACGGTGTTGCTAAAAACCCTTATAAGTGTGAGTACAACGGTAAATATGAATTTGATTTAGGTGAAATTATAAATAAATACGAAGCAGGTGAGATTACTGAAGAAGAGTATTTATCTATAATTCAGAATAACGATAATTTACCTTTTATCCGTTTAGAATATTTACCTGAGTATTTTGAGCTTTACGCACCCGTTAAGGAATATAACCAACAGATTAACGGTATAAAAGAGTTGCGGGAAACCGCCAACTCTGCTAAAGGAACTGTTGATGAAAAAATTTATCTTCATAAGGCTGAGGTAATTGAAAAATCTTTAGAAGAGGGCTTTACCTACGGCTATGATTACGGTTGGGAATCAGCTTTCCATTCGTTTTCAGATGGTACAATATCGCTTCTTTTAGTTGCGGTTGTTATTATGGGTGTCTGTAACTTGTTCTCAAATGAATATTCTTACAGAACAGCTGAGTTGATTATAGTAAGTAAAAACGGTAAAAAGAAAACTGTTTCAGCTAAAATAATTGCTTCCGTGATTTACGCTGTTATTTGTTCGCTAGTTTTTTGTGCAATAGTATTTTCTGTTAATTTTGCTTTTCTCGGTGCAGAGGGTATGAACGTCGGCGTTGGTATCAGCAACCTTGAAAGAGCGTGTTTATCAATACCCTTTATTACCCTCGGTTGTATTATAATCGCTTTGCTGTCTCTTGCCGTATCTTCGCTCTTTAGCAAGCCCGTTGTTTCAACCTTTGGTGCATTGTTTATAGGCTTTTTCCCAATGATTTTAAATTTCTACGTTTTATTAGAGGAGCCGTTAGAAACATTAACAAAAATTACTCCCGTTATGATGATTTGCGGAAATTATATAACTTATGACGATTTTATCGTTATCGGTGAAAACGTTTTAAGTATAGTAACAATGTTTATTCCTGTATCAATATTGCTGTTTGTTTTAACGTCGGTAATTTGTATGGTTAAATTTTGCAAGTATCAGGTTAAGAATTAAGAAATCACCCCAACGACTCTCTGAATCGTTGGGGTGAAATGTTATTATCTATTAATTTCAAAATTCACAAAACCAATTGTTGTTATCAAGAGGACCGCCCGTCATAATTTCGTGGGCTGCATCTTTAATATGGGTTAACGTTCTTATAAGTCCGCCGTTTTTAATACGGAGCTTTTTAACTATTTTAAGCGGTAAAGCAAGAGCCTGAGTGAAAACTGTATAGTAAGCAGAGCCTTCCTCATGCTTTACAAGTGAGCCGTCAAGAATTGAACAAAAAGCACTGAATACCATATCGGTAACTTTTACGTCAGCAATTTCTTTAGCAGCCTTTTTATCAATAGCCTTGCCAAAAGTAATAAAGTTCATTATTCTTGCAGCCTTTTTAACTGTAAGCTTATCAAGCCATTTTAAAACGGGTCTTGCAACTATCCATATTTTACTTGCTTTTTCAGCACCTAAACCGATTGCCTCAACAACTGCTAAAAACTTATCTTTCTCGTTAATTGCTGCAGATTTAATAATATCACTGAAAAGTGCAGTAGCGTGATTTTTGAGAAAATCGTTTGTATATTCTTTACCGTTGTGAGTGAAATTTTCCGTGTGCTCTGTTTTTATATCAATACCGTCATTATAAACGTCGCAGTAGAGAATCGGGGCAGGGTAGCCACTAATAGACCCTGCATTTATTTCGTAAAAATGCTTACCGCTTTCTGCAACGAATTTTCTTATTGATTGCATATGAGAGTGACCCGTAAACATAACGGGGAAATCAATATTTGTAAATTTTGTGCATTGATTTATTCTGTGGTCAACTGAGCCTTTGCCGTTAATAGCTCTCTGTAATTCAGTTAAAAATAGGTGGTGATGTTGCATACCGAAAACAACGTCACCGCGTTTTTTAGCTTCATTTACCTGCACCGCAATCCAGCTAAAATGCTCGTCAGAATAACCGGAACTGCCATAACCGTCCTGGTCGTCATCAAGGCAGAAAATACTTACACCATCACACGGGCGAACAACGTATGAAACCTTGTTCTGATGAGTATAAAAGGTTGAAACAGCATCACTTATGCCGAAATCCTTGTAAAACTCTGCAAGCTCCTCGGGTGGAACCGTTTCAACGTCGTGATAGATTTTGTCGCCCTCATATCTTCTCGGATTACCGTCGCAACACCAATCGTGAGTTGCGGTAATAACGTAAACGGGCATAATCTTTTTGAATTCGTAAAGAATTTCTCTCATTTCCTCGTGAGATACTCTTTCGCCGTCGTTTGAAAGGTCACCTGCAATAAGAAGAAAATTTGCATCAGAGTTTTTTATTAACTCAAGAGCCGCGAGTATAGTTCCGCGGCTCTGTGCTAACATTTTTTGGTCTGAACCTGCTCTTCTTTCATAAGCCTTACCCGTATTACCTAATTTTTCGGAGTAATAATGTGGGTCAGCAATGAGAGCAAATTTTGTAATAAATTTATCCATAACAATTACCAATGAATTTTAAAGGTTTTAGCAGTTCTTTTGTATGTAATTGGGTCAAGAAAGCTGGTTTTTGCAACTTCCTTCAAGCCTTGCTCAAATGCGTTAGCCATCTGAACATCGGGGAATTCGAGAACGATATCAAGATCAATTGCCATAGGAACACCTGCATGGAAAACCTTAAAGCCTGTAAGCCACCAATGCTTTTCGGGACCTCTTGAGAAAACGTATTCATTCTGGTTATAGAAATCGAATGACATTGTAATAAGCTCGTCGTTTGAAGCACAGTCATACTGCATAATCTTATCGGTTTTGTTGTAAAGACCGATTTCTGCACCTGCAGTAATACCGTACTGACCTTTCCAAAGCTGTATCATCCAGTCTTTACCTGCATAATCGAACTGAATTCTCTTAGTATCGTAATACATACCTGCTATAGGTGCCATCATATCATAGATATAGTTGAAACCAAAATATCTCTGAAGAGGTTCCATCTGTGAGTAGTAAATGCACTGCTCAGCATCGTATTCAAAGCCTGCAAATTCAAGGATTTTACCTGCAGTATTAGGATCTTCTGTGTTGAAGAGTAAATCCTGAAGACCTTCAACAGTATAGTTATCAAATTTAATTTCGGTTGTGCTTTCAGCAGCTGCCTCGGTAGTTGCTTCAGAGTTACCGTTTGTAGTTGCTTCGGTTGACTCGCTTGTAGAAGATGAACTGCTTGACGAACCTGAAGCGGTAGTTGAAATGCTTGAAGAAGCAGTCGTTTGTGCGTTAGTTGATGAGGGTGGAGTAACGATAACGCTGTCAGTAACCTGCATATTATCGGGTACCACGTCGTTTACAACGCTGTTATCAGTAGCCTGAGTAGTTGTAGTGTTGTCACCGCCACCAAAACCGCAACCGGTAAAAAGAAGTGTTATCGCCATAATTAAAGCCATAACAGAGATAATTCTTGAATGTTTTTTCATTAGATAATTCTCCTTGGTTTTAATAAAATTATATATACTAAAAAATAATAACATACATTTACAAAAAAGTCACTACTTTTTTGAAATTATATATGATTGACAAAAATGTTATTAAAGTTATATAATTTATTTAAATTGATTTAGTTGGTGATAATATGTACAGTAAACTTAAAGCGGAGGTTTGCTCTGCAAATAAAGAGTTACATTCTTTAGGTCTTGCTCCTTTTACTTGGGGTAACGTTTCAGCGGTTGACCGTGAAAATAACGTTTTTGCAATAAAGCCCTCAGGCGTGCCTTATGACGATTTAACCCCCGATAATATGGTAGTAATATCTTTAGCTGACGGTAGCGTTGTTGAGGGGGATTATAACCCTTCGTCAGATACACCTACTCACTATATTTTATATAAAGAATTTCCCCAGCTTAATGCGGTTGTTCATACTCATTCAATTAACGCTTCCTCATTCGCTCAGTCAGGTAGAGCAATTCCGTCTTACGGAACAACTCATGCCGATTTTTCTCATACGGAAGTGCCTTGTACAAGAGCTTTAACAGCCGAAGAGGTTAAAAATGATTATGAATTAAACACAGGAGTAGTTATAGTTGAACATTTTAAGAAAAAAAAGCTTGATGTTTCATCGACTCCTGCTGTGCTTGTTCGTTCTCACGCACCCTTTGCTTTCGGTAAAAATGCTCACGATGCGGTCCATAATGCCGCTGTACTTGAGATAGTAGCAGAAATGGCAATAAAAACCGAGCTTCTTTCAGATAAATATGAAGCTCAGATTCCACAGTACCTTTCAGATAAGCATTACTTCAGAAAACACGGAAAGGACGCCTATTACGGTCAGAAATAATTATGACAGATTTTACTCATTTACATCTGCATACAGAATATAGCCTTCTCGACGGCGCTTGTCGCATCGGGGAGGTCGTAAGCCGTGCAAAAGAGCTTGGTCAAAAATCACTTGCGATTACTGACCACGGCGTTTTGTACGGTGCTGTTGCATTTTATAAAGAGTGTAAATCTCAAGGTGTAAAGCCCATTATCGGTTGCGAGGTCTACGTTGCACCTCGTACAAGATACGATAAAGTTCACGGTCTTGACAGTGACCGATACCATTTGATTTTATTATGTAAAAACGAAACAGGTTATCAGAATTTATTAAAACTCGTTTCTTCTGCTTGGGTTGACGGATTCTATACGAAGCCTCGTGTTGACCGTGATATTTTAGAAAAATACAGTGAAGGTCTTATAGCTCTTTCGGGCTGTCTTTTCGGTGAGGTTTCTCAAAAAATTCTGTCAAGAAATTTTGATGATGCAAAGGAAACTGCCCGTTGGTATAAGGAAACCTTTGGTGACGGTAACTATTATCTTGAAGTGCAAAATCACGGTATGGTTGAAGAAAAAGAGGTTTTAGATTCTGTTATTAGAATCAGCCGTGAATTAAATATTCCGATAGTTGCAACAAATGACGTTCACTATTGCGAAAAGCAGGATGCAGATATTCAAAGAGTGTTAATTGCTGTTCAAACCAATAAAGTTGTTGGTGAAGATAACGCTCTCGAATTTTCGTCAGACGAGTTTTACCTTAAAAGCGGTGACGAAATGCTTGAAGCATTTTCTGATTACCCGGAAGCTATTGAAAATACAAATATCATAGCAGATAAATGTAATTTCGATTTTGAATTCGGTGTTACAAAGCTTCCTCTTTTTGATGCTCCGATTGATGACCATAAGCTTTATTTAAAGCAAGAATGTGTAAACGGCTTGAATAAGCATTTTACAGTTGTTCCCGAAAATTATTTAAAACGACTTGAATATGAATTAAGCGTCATTGACGAAATGGGGTTTAATGATTATTTCCTTATCGTTGCCGATTTTATAAGATTTGCAAAGAGCAAAGGTATTCCCGTAGGTCCCGGCAGAGGCTCTGCGGCAGGCTCTCTTGCGGCATACGCCCTTGGAATTACAGGTATTGACCCGATTGAAAATAGGCTTCTTTTCGAAAGATTCCTGAACCCTGAGAGAGTCAGTATGCCCGATATTGATATAGATTTCTGTTACGAAAGAAGAGGGGAAGTAATCGACTACGTAACAGAAAAATACGGTAAAAACCGAGTTGCACAAATTGTAACCTTCGGTACTTTACAGGCAAAGGCTGCCGTTAGGGACGTTGCAAGAGCATTAGGTCTTCCTTACAGTACGGGGGATATTGTAGCAAAACAGCTTTCAAGAGAATTCCCTGATATTAAAACTGCTCTTCAAAAGAATCCTGAACTTAAAAACCTTTATGATTCCGATGATAATATAAAGAAGCTTATTGATACTGCAATGCGTGTTGAGGGTATGCCTCGTCATGCCTCAACTCATGCCGCAGGTGTTGTTATTACAAGGGAGGATGTTTCATCCTACGTTCCGCTTGCAAAAAACGGCGATCAAACTGTTACACAGTTTACAATGACTGAAATTGAGCAATTAGGTCTTCTGAAAATGGACTTTTTGGGTCTTAGAACACTTACCGTTATAAGCGATGCTGAAAAAGAGGTTAAAAAGACAGAGCCTGATTTTGATATATCAAAAATACCTCTTGATTATCCCGATGTTTTTACTCAAATGACAAGAGGTAATACCTCTGGTGTTTTTCAATGTGAATCTGCGGGTATGACTAACTTAATAGTTAATATGCGACCCGAAAAATTCTCGGATATTGCGGCGGCTATCGCTTTATACAGACCGGGTCCTATGTTCTTCATTGATAGCTATCTTATTAATAGAAAACACCCTGAAAATATTCATTACAGAACACCTCAGCTTAAAGATATTCTTGATGAAACAAACGGTTGTATGGTTTATCAGGAACAGGTTATGCAGGTTTTCAGAACTCTTGCGGGTTACTCATACGGTCGAGCTGACGTTGTAAGAAGAGCGATGAGTAAAAAGAAAAGAGATGTTATGGAAAATGAACGTAACATCTTTATTAACGGTCTTACGGACGAAAACGGCAATATCGTTATTGAAGGTTGCGTAAGGCGAGGTATTGATGAAAGCGTTGCCGATGCGATTTTCTCTGATATGATATCCTTTGCATCCTACGGCTTTAATAAAAGTCATACGGCGGCGTACGGTCTTATTGCTTATCAGACCGCATATCTTAAGGTTAAATATCCTAAAGCGTTTATGGCGGCTATCCTTACAAGCGTTATAGGTGAAGAGGGCAAAACTGTCGGTTATATTGAAGAATGTGAAAGACTTAAAATTAAGGTTTTACCGCCGCACGTTAACAGAAGTAATGCCCGCTTTTCAGTAATTGGTGACGATATAGCATTCTCACTTTTAAGTATCAAAAACCTCGGTAGAGCTTTAATTGATAAAATTGAAAAAGAGCGTAATTTAAACGGTAAGTTTACAAGCTTTTGGGATTTTTGTAAGCGAATAAGCGGTAACGAGCTTAACCGTCGTGCGTTAGAGTGCCTTATTAAAGCAGGAGCTCTTGACGGTCTTGGTTTAAACCGAAAAGAAATGCTTTTGAATATGGAAACGACATTAGCTGCCGCTAATAAAGAAAATAGCCTTTATGAAGGCGGTCAGCTTGATATGTTTTCCGCATTTGGTGGTGAAGAGTTCACCTCAGCACCTGATTTTACCCGTTGCGATGAGCTACCTAAAAATGAATTGCTTTATTTTGAAAAAGAGGTTGCGGGTATGTATTTTACGGGTCACCCTCTTGAAGCATACAGAAGTATTTCAGAAGCTGTAAATTCACCTAAAACCTCAACACTTTACGAGCTTTTAGAAACAGGTAAAGAAAACGAAATCGACGAAAAACAAGTAAATTTCTTGTGCGTTGTAACGTCAATTAAAAAGAAGGTAACTAAAAAAGACGATATAATGGCATTTTGTAACGTTGAAGACGTTTACGGCAGTATTGAGCTTGTTGCTTTTCCGAAAATTCTTGCTATGTACGGAAATCTACTCAATATAGGTAGCATTATACTCGTACAAGGCAGAATTTCAGTTAAGGATGAAGAAATTAAGCTTTTAGCCGAAACTATAACAAAAGCACCCGAAAAAGTAGAGGATATCCCTCAAAAGCTTATAAAAACATCGGTAAATAATGCCCATAGCAATTCACAAGATGAAAATAAAAAGCCTTCAACCGAAAACGAGAAAAAGAAAAAAGGTATATTCTTACGAATTGACAGTGAAAATTCAGTATTAGTAGAGAAAACTAAAAATCTTATTTCAATTTTTGAGGGTGATATCCCCGTTTTTATCTACAGAAATGATTTGAAGAAATACGATTTTCTCGGTATTGAATATTTGACTTCAATTAACGGGCCTATGATTAAAGAATTAAAAATAATGTACGGGGACGATAATGTTGCCGTGAGGAATTAATGCAACCGATTAAAATAAAACTTTTTAATTGATTTTACGAAAAACTATTGACAAAGGGACTCAGATTTAATATAATTCTATTCGTTGCAAAACACGGACCATTAGCTCAGTTGGTTAGAGCAACCGGCTCATAACCGGTTGGTCCGGGGTTCGAGTCCCTGATGGTCCACCATAGCCGTCGCAACAGCGGCGGCAGATATATAGGGGTATAGCTCAGCAGGTAGAGCAGCGGTCTCCAAAACCGCGTGTCGTGAGTTCGATTCTTACTGCCCCTGCCAAAAAAATCCAAGTCGAAAGACTTGGATTTTTTTCTTTTGTGTTCGTAGAACACAACTTCATTCGTCGACGAAAGACGACGACTTCATTTCAACTTGTTGAACTTCATAAGTTGCAAAAGAATGAAGTTGTGCCGTGTACAAATGAAGTGCTTCGCAATGAAGTATTACATAATGCAGTTGCCTTCGGCAAACGTAAAAGCAAAGAAACCAAGTTTAATGTCCTGGTTTCTTTGCTGATTTATCAATATTTCTTAAATTTTATATTCTTATGAAACCTTGGCTCTTTTTCTCCTGCTTTTATCATTTCTCTTGATAAAAGAGCTCTCATTTGCGCAATTACCTTACTGTAATTTTCATCGTTTATAAGATTATTTTTTTCGCAGGGGTCATTTTTTAAATCATAAAGAAAATCATCAAAATAATGTTTCGCATCGGGCTTGTGCCAACCTGAGCCTATAGCCTTTGCTGAATATTTCCAATTTTTCGTTCTTATGGCTCTCCCGATATGTGATTCACTAATCTGAATGAAAACACAATCTCTTTCGGGAACGTCAGTTTTGTTAACAGGAAGAACGTTACCCGAATAATTATCGGGAATAGTAATACCTGCAAGATTAAGCAGTGTGGGTGGTAAATCAATAAGACTTACAAGGGCAGAAATATTTTCTGCTTTTTTTACTGCACCGCCACCGAAAACAAGGGGTGTATGAGTACAGGAATCGTGACAACTACGTTTATATTCAACGTTTCGTGTTTTAAAGTGGCAACCGTGGTCACTTGTGTATATTATGACGGTGTTATCATAAATGTCTTTCTTTTTTAGTAAATTAACCAGCTTACCTACGTTTTCGTCGAGTCTGTTTATTGCTGCAAGATAATCGGGGTATTCCTCGTTGTAATCACCCTTTAAGAATGATAAATCTTCGGGGATAGGGTAGTCTCGATATTTTTCTACACTTTCAATAGGTCCTTCGAAATGCCCGCGGTCATTTTGGTGGTGGGGTTCCAGCTGTGAAATAAACATAAAAAACGGTTTTTCGTTGTTGTGATTTTCAATGTATTCCAATGCGAAATCATTTATACAGTCGGCACGGTAACCCGTGAAATCAATTTTATTACCGTTTTCATCAAAAACGTAACCGTCGTAGCCGTGAGAGGTGAATTCTAAAACGTCGGCACCTCGCCAGTACTTGTAACCGCCTTGTTTTTCAATCGGCACGGCAGTTTTCTCACAATGTGTTCCAAATCCCTTTAATCTGTCTGAAGCAAGATGCCATTTGCCGATATAAGCGGTGTCATATCCGTTTTCATTAAAATAATCGGCTATTGTTTTTGTGTTTTCTGCTAACGGGATTCCGTTCCAATAGCATTTGTTTTCGGTTGCATATTCACCGGTCTGTAAGCAAGCACGGGCAGGACCGCAAACAGGTTGGCAGGTAAAGGAGTTTTCAAATAAAACACCTTCTTCACCTAATTCCCAAACGTTAGGCATAATCTCGCTATTTAAAGTGTCCCATCTTTGTTGGTCTGAAAAGTAAAATATAATGTTAGGTTTCATAATAAACACCCCAATGTTTGATAAAACTAATATATCACAAAGCATTACTATCTTCAACCGTAAAATTGACACAGAATAACTAATTTGATATAATTGTAAGGAGGTGTTTTTATGTCATCAAAGGTTTATTTTTCAAAAGAAATCACACCTGAAAAGGTGCTTGAGCTTTACAAAATACTCGGAAAATCCTTAAACGGTAACGTTGCGATTAAGGTTCATTCGGGCGAAAAGGGTAATCAGAACTTTTTAAAGCCTGATTTCTGGAAGCCTGTTATTGATTTTGTCGGCGGTACGGTTGTTGAATGTAATACCGCTTACGAGGGTGCAAGAAACACTACCGAGCGTCACGAAAAACTAATGGAGGAGCACGGTTGGAAAGAATATTTCAAGGTTGATATTCTTGATGCCGAAGGTCCTGATTTAGTTCTTGATATTAAAAACGGCGAAAAAATTAAGAAAAATTTCGTTGGTAAAAATATTGAAAATTACGATTCAATGCTCGTTCTTTCTCACTTTAAAGGTCATCCTATGGGCGGTTACGGCGGTGCTATAAAACAGCTTTCAATAGGTGTTGCTTCTTCCTACGGTAAGGGTTATATTCACGGTGCTGGTAACCCCGATAACTTCTGGACTTCTGATCACGATGATTTTCTTGAATCTATGGCTGAGGCTGCAAGCTCTGTTGTTGATTATTTTAAAGGTAACGTAGTTTACGTTAACGTTATGAAAAATATGAGTGTTGACTGCGATTGCTGTGCAAAAGCCGAAGACCCTTGCATTGCCGATATCGGTATTCTTATTTCCGATGACCCTATAGCAATTGATCAGGCTTGTATTGATTTGGTTTATTCCTCATCAGACCCAGGTAAGCCTCACTTAATCGAAAGAATTGAAAGCCGAAACGGTATTCATACCGTCGAAACTGCGGCTAAATTAGGCTACGGCTCAAGAGAATACGAGCTTATAGAGATATAAAAATTGAGAGATGCTGATTTTTAAGCATCTCTCTTTTTGTTTTTATTATGACTTTTTCTTTTTGTACTTAAACAACAATACGTAAATCACTAAAAATCCAATAACTGCAACCGACATAATCAAATGCTCCCAAAGGTAGCTTCCGTGCCACAGCTCGCTGAAGCCGTCTGCAGTTAAAAGCTTGCCGGTATTTTTTATAATATATACTGTATTACGGGCTTTTTCACCTAAGAAGAAATATAAAATAGCGATTAAACCAACGTAATAAGGCAAAATTTTATTTGCAAATTCGTAGGGAAGTAACTTAAACGGCGTATTGCTGTTTTTCATATTGGCTTTAATCTTTTTATGTATAGGGAAGAAGATTATTACACTTAATAAAACGGTTAATACAATCTCGAAGGTTTCGTTATCAAGTATCAATTCATTTAATCTGAATGCAAAAGCCCTAATTAAAACAATGCCGAAAAGAGCGAATACAGTTATAAAAGAATTGAAGTAAATCGTTACTTTTTTATTGTTGAAAAGAGGGGAGTATTCATACTTTTCGCTGTTAGTGTATTTTTTAGGTAATAGAGCAATTACAAGCATGATGCCAAGTCCTAAAAAGAATCCGGTGAAGAATTCCCAGGTTGACCAAGCACAGGTTGCAAAGAAGTCGGGCGTTTCAACCCCTGCAAAAAAGCCTCTGTCTGAGCCGAGAATTAAAGGTACGTCTGCAACTGTTATAGCGATACCGCAAACAAGGTTTATAAGGGTTGAGAAGATAGCGTTAAACTTATCTTTTAAAACAATACCTACGCCAAGAGAAGAAGCGAAAGCACCTATAGCACTTGAAATAACCTGAACGCTTGTGAAATAGTTTCTGCAAAACGGAATCTTTTTAGCCCAAGCGGCAGAGCCTAATTGAGTTATAAACGCTTTCATCGGTGTCATATCGTGTCCTGCATCAATAAGACCGAGAGTAGCGCCCTCAACTGCCTGCGGGTTTATTACAGAAAGTATGTAGTGAGAAACAGAAAGATTAGCTATAAAATAAGTTGCGTAATAAATGCCAATGAAAATAACGTAGTCTTTAAATTCATACTTTTTCTTTGAAAAAAGTGAGCCTAAAGCTATAGCGAATAAAGGAAACCAACCGAAGCCTAAAAGAAGCATAATCGCAAGACCGCTATAGGGGCTTATTTCCAGAAGTCTGTCAACCTCTTCGCCTTGGAAATTCCAGGAGCTTGAAAGGTAACCGTTCATTTGCGAGTTAAGAGTACCCCAACCGCCCGTAGTAATGCCTGCAAGAATTACAGCAATAGGTATCATTTCGTAATTCATTGTTTTCTTTTTACCGTATAAAGCGTAAACCAATAAAAGAATGGTTGTTGTTACCGTGAACATTCCCCACATTGAGCCGAAACCGTGGTTACCCCTTACACGCCAAGCAAAGCCGATTAAAAACGCACCTGCAATTATTGAAAATATTTTCTGTAAAGGATTAAGTTGATTAACACTTTTAGTCATGAAATCACCACTTTATTAATAATATTAAGTCTTTAATATTTAGTTGAAAAATTCTTTGATTTTGTCAATAATCGTTGTGTTATCTTCGCTTTCTATCTCTGAAACGCCAAACGTAACGTCATCAAAGCTTAAGTCAGCATCGCCGTTTGAGGAAAATTCGAAGGATAAATTAAATACTTCTTCTAACCTTTTGCTTTTAAGAGTGAAGCCAAAATCCTTGCCGAAAATACGGAGCTTGTTAAGATTGAATGTTAAAGTGTGCCATTCACCGTCGTTTTTTATAACGTAACTGCAGCTATCCGAATCTGCTAACTCGGGGGATAACCAGATGAATTTGTTTACATACAACCTTAATTCTTCTAAACTGATATCTTTATCACTGTTGTTCCTGACTTTAACCGAGATAGTTGTGTAATTGCTGTAGTTTGTGTCAACGTCAAAATAATTAACAGTTTTTGTTCTGCCTTTTTCGTTAGTTTCTTCTATCATTAATAAAGGTGAAACTGAAAATTCGGTATCATTTGAAGTAATATGTAAACCACAATCACCTTTATATGCAGAGTCCTTGTCTATAATGGCTTCTGCATTATCAGATACCCAAGCATCAAAATAACCGCTGTCTTTCTCACCGTGCATGTGAAATATCTTCTCGTCGTTACAGTATGCCCATCTTTTATCTAACCAGAATTGAGTATTATATGAAGCATCGGTTATAAACGTAGCAACGGGTAAAGTTTTGCCGTTTTCGTCAGATGCGTAAAGATTAGAAAAAGAGTTGTTGTTACCGTATGCATAAGTAGCTGATTTCGGATTTTTAATTTCATCGCTAAAAACTTTAACAGTGTCTTTAGAAACAATCTCAGCATCAGCTTTAATATATACGCCGTTTTCACCGCAAATTGCAAAGCCGTTAATAATTGATTGTTCGCATATAATACCGTCTCCTATATTATCAAAAGTAACGTATATAGCTCCATCATCTATTTTGCTTGATTTTATAGTGGGGGCAGAGGCTGTTTCTCTTAATTTGTAAACAAGCCCCTCGGCACAGTAAGCCATTCTTTCACCGATGGGTTTCTTTGTTTCCGGGTGGATAGCACCTACTTCATTTATATATGTAAGGGGAACGTCGTAAATAGGAACAATTGATCTTGATTCAGTTTTCTCTTTTTGAAGCTTATCAAAAAGAATATTCATATCTGATGCGAGGTAGCCGAGATCGTCATAAGCGTAAGATGCAATTTGGGAATAAACAATAGGAAGTTGACCTTGCTTATAGCTGAAAAGCCTTGTGTAAGACTTTTGAAGCAAATCGAATCTTTCCTTGTAGGTTTTCGTACCAAACATTACATCTGTTTCGCCCTGATACCAAATCATACCTGCTATTTTAAAATCTCTTATAGGGTGAATTCTTGTGTTATAATTTGCCGTCATATCATGGTGAACTTCGATTTCACCCGGCTCTTCTTTCCAGTCTTTATACGGGATATATCTTTCGTCGTTTATAAGGTCGTTTTTAATAACCTCATTATTGTCGATATCCTCTCTTGAAAGCCAAGAAATAATTGAAGAACCACCTAAGCTGACGTTAAGAATTCCCACAGGCATATTAATACTTTTTTCAAGGCTTTCTGCAAAGTAATAGCTGACAGCACTCATAGCGTAAATATCTTCGTCTTCTTTCGATACCCATTTTGCACCCGAAATATCTTCCTGCGGATTCTTTGGAACGGTTTTTTCGTCACCCATATTATCGTTACCCTTGTATTCGATATAAGGGGGTATTATTAACACTCTGATACCGTCGCTTGATATCTTTTTGTTGTTGTAAAGCTTTCTACCGTCTTTTTCCTGTGAAAGAGGGTACATCATATTACTTTGTCCTGCTGAAAGCCACAACTCACCAAAAACAATGTTTTTTAAAACTATTTCTTGCTTTGAGTTTGATTTAAGAACTATTTTATATTTTTGATAACTGCCTTCGGGTGCAGTGAATGAAACAGAAAAAAGTCCGTCTTTACCTACAACCGTTTCCTCAGTTGCGATTATCTCTTTGCCTTTTTGTAACTCTAAGGTTATTTTATTGCCCTTGGTACCGTAACCTTTAATAACTGCCGTTTCTTTTTGTTGAAAAAGCATATTATCTGAATATATTGAGTAAAGCTCGATTTTTTTGCTTGAAGCTGCATTTACAATTGGTACGTTTGTTAATAATAACGTAGCTACAAGCAGTATCATAAGTAATCTCTTTTTCATATACGTAACCTCGCCTTTTGATATATTTAATGATATCATTTAATAAAAAGGTAGTCAATAAAATATTGTTTGAAAATATATAAGAAGTGTGATACCATAACCTATGCAAATAAAAATAATTCGGGTGAATTTATGAGTAAAGAAACTGATATTTTTATAAAAGACAGAGCAGACCCGTACGTTACTATAGGTGATGACGGCTGGTACTATTTTACCGCATCTTACCCAATGTACGGTAAAGATGATAAAGAGGGGTATGACCGTATTATTTTAAGACGGGCAAAAACCATTGACGGTCTTAAAACAGCAGAAGAAAAGGTGATATGGGATGAAAAAGAATCTGAGTCATCCTTCCGTTTTATATGGGCACCCGAGTTGCATACAATCGGCGGTAAATGGTACGTTTTATTTGCCGCAAGCGGTAGCGAAAATAACGTTTGGGATATTAATTGTCATATAATAATGTGCAACGGTAAAGATCCTTATAATGATAGTTGGACTGATTTAGGTAAATTTCAAGCTTGCGACGGTGACGATTTTTCTTTTACGAATTTTTCTCTCGATATGACTTATTTTGAAAGTGGCGGTGTGTCTTACGTTGCTTGGGCTCAAAACGGTGGGAATTCTAACGTTTATATAGCAACGGTAAACCCCGAAAAGCCTTGGAAAACAACCTGCAAAGCCGTTTTACTGACTAAACCCGAATACGATTGGGAAAGAGTCAGAATCCCCGTTAACGAAGGCCCTGCGGCTATGAAGCATAACGGTAAGGTTTATCTCGCTTTTTCAGCATCTGCAACGGGACCTGAATATTGCATAGGTCTTATGTATGCCGATGAAAATTCTGATTTAACCGATATAAATAATTGGACAAAGTTAGAAAAGTCTGTTCTTACCTCAAATGATTTAGTCGGTGAATACGGTCCCGGTCATAATTCTTTTGTTAAAGATGAAAAAGGTGATTGGGTATTCGTTTACCATTCAAGAGATGAAAAATGCTTTAAGGGTGAATGTGGCTACTCGCACCACGATTCACTGTACGACCCTTGCCGAAGTGCAAGAAAGAGATGCGTTAAATGGGATGAAAATAACTTTCCGATTTTAAATGCATAATATAACGCGAAGCTTTGCCTCCCTGTGCGTAGCATAGGGAGGGGGACCAACGCCACGGCGTTGGTGGAGGGTAGTTCTCTTACTTTTTAGGTTTATTAAATGAAAAGCAACCTACAAGAAATTTTTCTTGTAGGTTGCTTTTTACTTTTATTCAAGCACTAAATATCCGCATTCGTTTATTGTAACCTCACCACTGACGCTTGTGCCGTTAACAATGTCGAGATATTCCCGGTCAAGTGTAACCTTTGCAACGCCGTCTGAGAAGTTCATTATAAAAATTACGTTGCCTCTTTTTCTAATGCTAACACCTGAATCAGCTTTGATTTCAGTATCAGCTTTAATGTCGTATTCTTTGATGATTTCTTCAATGAATTCTTTTGAAAAACGCCCTTTGTCGCAAAATGCAACGTAGTATGCCGTACCTTTACCGTAATTGTTTTTAGTAACTGCAGGTGTGTCGTAATAGAAATCGCTCTTGTAATGAGCTAACACCTCGGCATTTTCAGCGTGGATAATGTCGCAGAAGTTAATTGCCTTATAGTAATGCTCGTTAAATTCAACTGCGTTTTCAACGCCTTTAGGTAATGAATCGGTTTCTTCAGCCCAAATACCGAAAACTTCCTTAAGGTTGCCGCAGGGAAAACCGCCTAAATGGCAAAGGTCATCCTTGTCAACGATACCCGTTAAGAAGGTTGAAATAAACTTACCGCCGTTATAAACGTAATCTTCTATTTTCTTATCAACACCGTCTTTAAGCATATAAAGGAAAGGTGCAATAATTAAATCGTATTTACTGAAATCATCATCCATTGAAATAACGTCAACGGCAATACCGTTTTTCCAGAAGGGTGCATACCATTTCGTGCATTCTTTATAATAATCTCTTTCAAGATTGTTGTAACCGCAGAAGTAACCCGTTGCCCATTTGTTTTCCCAGTCGTAGATAATTGCTACCTTACTGTTTGTGCGTTTACCGACAACGTCGCTGATTTTTTCAAGATTCCGACCAAGCTTTGCAACCTCTTTGAAAACTCTTGTGTTTTCGTGACCGCAATGGTCAACAACTGCACCGTGGAATTTTTCGTGACCGCCACGGCTCTTTCTCCATTGGAAATATTGAACACTGTCTGCACCGTGAGCAACCGCTTGAATTGAGGATAATTCTTGTCTGCGGGGCTTGGGGAGCTTGTTAACATCGTGCCAGTTAACAAGAGAGGGCGTACTTTCCATCATAAAGAATGGCTGACCATCCTTCATTGAGCGGAATGTATCGTGAACGAATGCAGTTTCGTAAGCTTCAGCAACGTTTCTGCCTTTATCCCAAGCAGGATAGTTGTCCCAGGAAATTAAATCAAGATGCTTTGCAAATTTCTGGTAGTTTATACCGTCATACATTTTCATAAAGTTAGTTGTAATCGGTATATCAGGCGTAATTTCTCTTAACGGTACAATTTCGTTTTCGAAGAATGAAATGTGGCTGTCAGTAACGAATCTTTTCCAAGCTAATTTCATTGCAGGTACGTGATTTTCGCCTCTGAACTTCGGTGAATTAATTTGTGACCAATCACTGACCTGATGACTCCAGAAGCCGTTCCACCATTTAAAGTTAAGGTTGTCGAGGGTTTTATATTCTTTCTTTAACCACTCTCTGAACGCTTCTTGACACAGCTCACAGTGACATTCACCGCAATATTCATTTGAAATATGCCACATTTTAACTGCAGGATGATTTTTGTATCTCTCTGCAAGCCTTCTGTTGATATTCTGTACCTTTTCTCTGTAAATAGGAGAAGTAAGGCAATGGTTGTGACGTACACCGTATTCGTTGCGAATACCGCTTTCTTCAACTCTTAAGACCTCGGGGTATTTTTGAGCAAGCCACAAAGGACGGGCGCCCGACGGAGTTGCAAGTATAACGTCTTTACCGTTTTCGTGTAATTTGTCAAGCAATTCGTCAAGCCACTCGAAGTTATAAATACCTTCCTCGGGTTCAAGCATTGACCATGAGAATATGCCTACAGTTGCACTGTTAACGTGGGCTAAATTCATAAGTCGCATGTCTTCATCCCATATTTCAGGAGTGTCAATCCATTGGTCAGGGTTGTAGTCGCCACCGTGAATTATGTAATCGAAAAATTTATCGCTCATTATCGTTTCCTCTTACGCTAACTTCATAAACATTTCAAGAATTCTCTTAACGCAAAGCTCTAAATCAGCCCTTGTTATATCGCCGTTATCGTATCCCTTTTTCAAGTCCTCGGGATAACCGCAATGCATCTTCATATCGTTACCTGCTTTTACCTCTTTAACGGGGTCATTCTTAACGCCCCAATCAGTAACAACCATACCCTTGTAGCCCCATTCGTCACGGAGTATACCTGTTAAAAGTTCATAGCTTTCTGAGGTGTGCTGACCGTTTATAAGGTTATATGATGACATAACTGTCCAAGGGTCAGCCTCTTTAACCGCAATTTCAAAGCCTCTTAAATAGATTTCTCGTAAGGCTCTTTCTGAAACTCTTGAGTCACTTGCAAATCTGTTTGCTTCTTTATTGTTACAAGCAAAATGCTTAATTGAAACTGCAACCTTTTGTGACTGTACGCCTCTTGTTACCGCACTCGCAGTTTTACCTGCGATTAACGGGTCTTCTGAATAATATTCAAAGTTTCTGCCGCAAAGAGGGTCTCTGTGAATATTAAGAGCAGGGGAAAGCCATACGCCAAGATTGTTTTCTCTTATTTCGGCACCGCCGCCTTTACCTACCTCATAAGCAAGTTCGGGATTCCACATACAAGCAAGAAGCGTAGCACAAGGCCAAGCCGTTGTGGGAATGCCCGTTTCAACGTCAAGTCTTAAGCCTGCAGGGCCGTCAGCAGTAGGTACAGCAGGAACTCTGAGTCTTTCAAGACCACCGAAACAACCTGTGTTACAAACGCCTGTAGGACCGTGACCGCCAACAAACTCCATTAATTCCTCGAGAGTGAACTGTGCAACAAATTCATCAAGCGAAATCTCTTCGCCGACTTTATCAAAAACAACCTCTTTTTCGGGTGCTTTTGCATTTGTAGGCTCGTTAATGCCGTAAAGATATTCTTCTTCGCCTAAAGGTAATTCCTCGTAGCTACCGTCAGCAAGAAGTCTCTTTTTAAGCTTAAAGGGCTTGCACCAGTCTGAAAGCTGTTCAGTAACCGTATCTTCGTTTACTGTATATTCAAAATCGAGTTTCTCGTTATCTCTTACAGATGTGCCGATATAGAAGCTATAATTGCCTTTTTCCAATACTCTTGCTGATTTTTGGATTTTGCCTAAATCATCAAAGCTTGCCATATCGTTTATATCAAAGCTCATAACAACCGTTTCAGCTTCACCCGGGATAAGGAATTTAGTCTTTTTGAATGCGGCAAGCTCCTTTGAGGGCTTACCTAATTTTCCTTGAGGTGCACTGTAATAAAGCTGAACAACCTCTTTACCTGCAACATTACCCGTGTTCTTTACAGTTGCTATACCGATAATTTTGCCGTCGCTTTCGCAACAAACCTTACCGCTTATTTCAAAGCTTGTATACGAAAGACCGTAGCCAAAGGGGTAACGAACATTTTTGTTTGCACCGGGGATTGTCTCAAAATATCTGTAGCCTACGAAGATATCGTCGCTGTAGTCAACGTGGTCAAAGCATTCCCAGAAATCGTCTTTACAAGGGTAGCAGTCATAGGATTTTGCGATAGTGTCAACAAGCTTACCCGAGGGGTTAACGTCACCGCAAAGAAGGTCAGCTATAGCAGAGCCACCCTCCATACCGCCTTGCCATCCGAAAAGAATGCCTTGAACCTTATCATTCTCTGCAAAGTATTCGCAATCAATCTGAGCGCCTGAGTTGATAATAATTATAACCTTGTTAAAGTTTTTAGTAACGTTATCAATTAACTCTTTTTCAAGGTCTGAAAGATAATAGTCACCGCCCTGAGGTCTGCGGTCAACACCCTCTGCAGAAAAACGGCTTAAAGTAATAATTGCTGTGTCTGCGTTTTTTCCTGCATCTTCAATAAGTGAATAGGGGACCTCTGCTTCCTTAACGTGCATAGCGGCAAAGGTATCGTAAGTCATATCGTCACGCTCTGTGCAGAATTCCATATTGTTAACGATATCCCAACGGGCGTTAATCTGCTCTTGAGTAAGCACGTTTACGCTCTCTTTTTCAACGTATTCCTTATAAAAATCAACGAGAGGCATATATACTGAAACCTTGCCTTCAGCTTCTTTCGATTTGAAGCCGTCAGCAATATTTCTGATATAGGGACAGTTAACGTCACCGCTACCGCCACCACCTTTTATATATTCAATAGTTGCTTTACCGAAAAGGGCAATTTTTTCGCCTTTTTTTAGGGGTAAAGCTTTGTTATCATTCTTTAAAAGCACCATACCCTCTGTTGCTGCTTCCTTTGAAAGAGCAATATGCTTAAGAGAAGCGGTAACGCATCTACCGTCCTCGCCTAAGGGCTTGCAGGGTTGGTATCTGAATCTTGCGTATTTTTCCATTAATATCATTCCTTTTGAGAAAATTTCTTTTTAATTATATTATTTAGTATAGTTACCGTCAAGTAAAGTAAGTTATTTTTTACCGAACAGTATTTTTAGCTTTGTTTTATTAATTACGAGCGTTATAATCGTTGTAATTACAATAATCAAAACCGTTTGAGTGGCTCTTATTACGTAATAACTTGCGGATAAATGCTCCGCAGTATTAAAGAGTCCAAAATTTATGAAAATTTTATTAGTTATCGGTATCAAAATAGTCTGATGCCAGGCGTAGTAAAATAAACTGTTTTCACCTATGTATTTTATCGGTTTGAGTGTGAAAAAGGTTGAGAAAATAATTACCGCAAAAATACCTGCAAAAGCTGATATAAAGGTAAAGGGCGGAAAACCGTAGGTAGAGTCAAACATTTCCATACCGTTACCCGAAATATTGTGGGTTAGATATCCGAAAACAACGTTTGCAATACCAAGTAAAATGAACAATAAAACTGCAAAAGCTCTTTTGTCTTTTATATAATCAAAATATTTACCGTGCTTCTTTAAAAGATAGCCACCGCAGAAAAATACCGTAGCAGTAAAGCAAACGTCAATATTCCAGGGTAGAGGCTGTCCACCGCAACGGTAGTAGTAAATACCAACGCAAACAAGCAAAACAGAAAATGCAAATTTTAATAAGTCTGACTTTATGAATTTACATATAAAGAAAAAGAAAATATTTACAAAGAATAAGCAAGCAATAAACCAAAGAGTCCAAAGTCTTTTTTGAATAATGAATTCTTTTAATAAGGTAAGGATACTCTCTCTTGTAAGCCACGACCCTCGATATTGTTGCAAAAAAGTAAAGACTAACATAGGTAAGCCTAAGGTGAAATAAGGGATAAGTATGCCTTTACCTTTCTTTGAAATAAAGTCATTAAACTTTAAACTATCGTTAAATACGTACCCGGATAAAAAGAAAAATAACGGCACGTGAAATGTGTAAAGCCACACGCCGATTTTACCAACGGCTAAATGGGCAAAAATAACGGCTATTGTGCCGTAACCCTTTGCCATATCAACCCAATCTATTCTTTTTTTAGTTGAGATATTATTGCTGACCATTGTTGTAATACCCTCTACAATATTTGTTGAAAAAATATTATCATATTACTAATTTAAATTCAATAACTGAAATGTTGATTTTCAAAGCTATAAATGATATTATTTAATAAAAATGAAAAGAGGGGTTTCTGATGAAAAATGTTGATATTTTAATTGTCGGTGCTTCAACGACGGGGTGTTGGTTTGCCGAAAGAATGGCAAGAGAAGGCTTTAACGTTCTCGTTATTGAAAAAGAATTGCCCGAAAACGTTTCAAGAAGCTATGATATTTTTCATATGAGTAAACCCGAAATGGAAGAATTTGGGTTAGACATTCCCGAAGAAGACAGCCCTTTAAGAGAGTTTGCATTTAGTGGCTCACCTATGATTTCACCCTACGGTAAATACAGAAAGGGCGGCAGCTCTATTATTACAGTTGGTCTTCATAAGCACGATTACATAATGTATATGGCTGAAAAAGCTAAAAACAGCGGTGCGGCTATTAAATACGGTGCTTCGTTTTGTGATTTGGTTTACAATGAAAAGGGTGCAGTAATCGGTGCTATATATGAAAAAAACGGTAAGAAATATACCGTATATTCAAAAATCGTAGCCGATTGCTCGGGTATCCCGTCAGTTGCAAGAACACGCCTTCCCGATTACTATTCTGTTGAAAACTTTAAACTCACTCCACGGGATATATTCTACGTTGTACTTTATTACGTGAAATATAAAGATGAAACTGTTGACCCGAGAAAGCTTGACGGCTTTTTTATGCAATATAAATCCTGGTCTGCACCTGCGGGTGAGGGCTACGACGCTATTTTAGGCATCGGCGGTAGCTATTCTTACGAATATTCAGAAGAGGTTTTTAATTCTCAGCTTCTTAAGAATTACAAATACCCCAATTACGATATATTAAAGGTTGAAAAAGGTCTTACGCCTTATCATCGTTCTGTTTATTCGTTTGTTGATGACGGCTTTATTGCTATGGGTGATGCCGCTTGCCTTACAAAACCCACCTGCGGTGAGGGTTGTACCTCATCTCTCGTTCAAGGTGAAATTGCCGCAAAGGTAATAACAAAGCTTCTTAACGACGGTAAACCGCTTACAAAAAAGAATCTTTGGCTTATTAATAAACAGTATATGGTTAAGCAGGGTAAGGATTTCGATTCAATGCGACCGCTTTTAATGGGTATTGTAGCAATTGATTTTGATGAAGCGGAGTATCTGTTTGCTAATGATATTTTATTCAGTGATAAAATTCTCGGCGGTCTTGATAACGGTCTTGAGCTTTCAAACGATATAATTTTATCAACCGTTAAAGGCATAGTTGCAGGCGTTTTGAAAAAGAAAATACGTCCGTCAACCGTAGGTAAAATATTAAAAGGTCTTATGCAAAGCGGTGAGGTTGGTAAGCTTTACGACAGTTACCCCGAATCACCCGCAAGCTTTCCCGAATGGAAAGAAAAAGCAGATAAGCTTTGGAATGAAATCGGTTCTCTTGCCGATACCTGCGACCCCGAAATTCTTAATAAATTAGGTATAAAATAAAATTATATAAAAAGGAAAAACGGCAATGAAAATTGCCGTTTTTCTTTAATCTGTTTAAATGAGATTAGTTATATATTGTTATGGAAATAGTAAAGAGTAAGAGTCTGTGTATCAAAGAAATAAACGTCATAACTGACAAGTGAAGTGAAGCCATCGTCCCACGTATGTTCTTCTGAACGAATGTAGATATAATCTTCGACATCAATAATATTTCTGTTAAAATCATATTTTACAACAAGTTCAAGAGAGTCGTCTTTGTCTTTAAAAATTTTAATCCAATTCTCAAAATCGTTTAAATGTTTATCTATTTCAGCGAAATCAGATTCTTGTATCTTTTTTAAATACTCGTTTTCTTCAATACTTACAGATGTGTAATAATATTTAGCATAGTCTGTGTAATCTTGAAATCCACCTTCAGAATAAAAGACATAATCATTATATTCACCCAAGGAAACTAATACTTTGTCCTTTGGTGAATTACAAGCGGAAAAAGAACATATTAAAAGTAGTGAAATTAAAAAATAAATAAATTTTTTCACGCTACCCATCCTTTCAAATTTATCCGTAACATGTTATAAAATATTATTTGTAGAGCGTTCACTTTATCAATACTCTAAATGTCACTAAAAACCTCACTATTATATTCTTCTGTCAATTCGTCTTTAATAGTGGTTTCCTCGTCATATACGTAATCATCATATCCAACGAATTCATCGTCTGCAAATTTTAAAAAATATTCATCTCTATCAAATCCGGGGTTATCTCTAATGAATTTATCCAACGCAATTCTTGCCTGCTCCCATGTATAATTCTTTTCAAAGATGCTTTTCTTTACAAGTTTTTCTTCTGTACATTCTTCGATTGACGCAATACCCATATCGTATATTAAATAAGAGTTTAATTCGATTTCACGAACTACATAGTAATTGTCTTCAAGCGGTTTTTCTTCAGAAAGCTTTACAAGCACGGGCAAACCGCTTACGCCTAAATTTCCTATTTGCTCAACGTCTATGCTGATTTTACCTTCCTTGTAAGCCTTATAGTTGTAGTTTGCAATTACAGTATTTATATCTATTACTGATATAGATATCATTGTAAGAGTACAAACAAGAATTATAGCTTTTATGTATTTAAGTCTTGTGAAAATAAGCTTGATTAAAAGTATTACGAAGATAATTGCCAGCATCATCATAAATACGCTTGTAAGCACTCTCAATTGAGTAAGTCCGTAAAGTGAAATATATTTCATCATTTTTACAAAAGCTGTTGAAATATAAAAAACCGTAAACAAGCAAAGGAAAGATAACAAAACTCTTGTTGAAGCAGGTATCTTTTTGCTTTCTGTTTTAGTAACGGATACAGAGCATATAAAAAGAATTACAAAGTTTATAAAAGCTATAACGCCCATTTGAAAAAATCCGCTTCTTGCGAATTGTGCTGCACTGTAATTCTCGGGCAAAAGGAATGAAAAAGCCTTCGAAATATATGCTAATTGAGAAATAATGTAAGCAATATAAACAATAGAAGTTGTGCCTAAAACGGTGTTAAGAATAACTTTTGAAATTTTGTCGGGAATGTTCTTTGCATTATTATTAATCTGGTCTTCTTTTTTTAATGAAAAAAGAAATCCAAAGAAAACAGGCGTTAAAATAATGCTTAATATTAAAGCAAGTATTATAAGAATTGAGTTTTCAAATAATGATGAAACTAACGTTCCAAAAGCGATATCCGATGACGTAAGCAATGGGATTATTGCACAAAGAACAGGGATAGATATACCGAAGCCGATTAAAAGCTGTAAAATGTTTTTAGCCTTACCGCCCTTTGCAGATTCTTTTATGCTCCTGAAGGGAAGAAGAAAATTATCAAAAACAGAAGCAAAGGTTTTCTTAATTGAGTTAAGAATATAGGCATAGCTTCCGTCGCAATTGTTGTTTGCCGATAGGTTTGTAAAAAATACCGTGCAAATAAATATCAAATATATAAATGATAAAAATTTAATAAAGGAATTGCTTATAACTGAAAATCCGCAACAAAGAGCAATTATACATATAAACAGTAAAGTGTTAAATATTTTATCGTTGCATTTTTTTGAAAATGTGTAACTTGCTCCTGCTATTAAAAGAGCAACAAATCCTATTGTAAAGCCGAAATTAAAGCCGTTAAAAGCACCTAATCTTATTGTAATAAAAAGTGTTATTAAAGTGGAAATTAAACCAAAGATATCTACTTTATTAAAGGGATAAACCTTATTAGTCATAATTATTCCTCCTGTTCACCGTCCGTATATTCTAAAATATCACCGGGTTGACAGTTAAGCTCACGGCAAATTGCTGATAGGGTAGAGAATCGCACCGCCTTTGCTTTACCTGTTTTTAATATTGAAAGGTTGGTTTGGGTTAAGCCTACTTTGCTTGCAAGCTCTCCTGATGACATCTTTCTTTTTGCAAGCATTACGTCAAGATTTACTATAATTGCCATATTTACACCGTCAAATCATTTTCATTTTTTATCATAGTTCCGTATTCAAAAGCATTTTTCAATATTCGTAAGAATAACCACATAAATCCGGCGGCAGCAGGGATAGGTAAGCCTGCAATAAAGAAAAAGCAAAGGGGTATCGAAAGGGGTACAACAGAAAGACAAGCGTATGAAAGTATTTTAAGGTATTTTACGTTGCTTTCAATAAAAACGTTTCCGCCTTCAAGATTTTTAATAAATTTAAATAAATAAACAAGAGTTATCATTGCGGAAGGGGAGCACGCGTAAAAAACTGCTATAAGCACGTTCGCAACGTTCTCTCTTGTGTCTGACATTTCGCAGTACCATTTAAATATAAACGGTGCTGTAAATAAAAAGAAAACGAAAAAACAACATAGGATAATAACTACTATTTTTGTGATTTTTAAAGATTTCTCTGAATGTTTCATAGATTTTCATCTCCTTGAGCCCGATAATAGCAGAGAATTTATCGAAAAACAATAAAAATTTATCGTTTGTAATAAAATTGTAACATTTATGACAGCAGAAAAGTTAGCTTCTTTGATAAAAATTTAACTTGACATTAATACTTCTTTAAACTATTATATAGTAGAACATTTATGTTGTGGATTTATATGTTTAAAATATTGAGAAGGAAGTGTTTTAATGAATCCTCAGTACGAATCTTTGTTTACACCTTGGAAGATTGGTAACGTTGAAATCAAAAACCGTATAGTTATGTGTCCTATGGGTGGTACATCTCTTTTCGGTTGGTTTGAGCTCGGCGGTTGCCATTTCGACAAGGAAGCAGCAAAGCTTTTCTTAGAAAGAGCTAACAACAACGTTGGTCTTATTATTCCCGGTATCGCTCCTTTACGTGATACCTTCTGGGGCAAATGGCTCTGGCAGAATCCTAAGATGTTTGACGAGCTTAAAGAGTTTATGGATGAAATACATAAAACAGGTGCAAAGCTTTTCATTCAGCTTACAGCCGGTATGGGTCGTTCATGGGCTATTACAGAGCTTATCGCTCCTCTTCACAAAAACAAATTTACTCGTGCTTTGATTAAACCCGTTATTGATACATCACACGAGTTAGCTTCTCCCAGTCCTCAGAAATCACGTTGGGCTCACGATATTGAGTGTCCCGAAATGACAGTTGAGCAGATTCACGAAATTATTGAAGCATTTGCTAAAACTGCAAAGCTCTGCCGTGATGCAGGTGTTGACGGTGTTGAAGTTCATGCTGTTCACGAAGGCTACCTTCTTGACCAGTTTGCTATCGAATACTTCAACAAACGTACTGACGAATATGGCGGAAGCTTTGAAAACAGATACCGTTTCGCAGTTGACGTAGTTAAAGCTATCAAGGCTGCTTGCGGTGATGATTTCCCCGTATCTCTTCGTTACTCAGTTGAGTCTAAAATGAAAGACTTCTGCTACGGTGCAATGCCCGGTGAAGAATATACAGAGGTTGGCCGTGCAATGCCCGAATCCGAAAAGGCTGCTAAATACCTTCAGGATGCAGGCTACGATATGCTTAACGCTGACAATGGTACATACGACTCATGGTACTGGGCTCATCCTCCCATGTATATGCCTCAGAACTGTAACCTTGACGACGTTGCTCATATTAAACAGTTCGTTGATATTCCCGTTGTTTGTGCAGGTAGAATGGAGCCTGATGCTGGTGCTAAAGCAGTTGCAGAAGGCAAAATTGACGGTGTCGGTGTTGCCCGTCAGTTCCTTGTTGACCCCGAATGGATTACAAAGTTGATTGAAGACAGAGTAGAAGAGATTAAGCCTTGTATCTGCTGTCACGCAGGTTGCTTTAACTTCTCATCATCAAAGGGTCACGCTAATACTCAGGATCTTTTCGATACAATGGGTCTTTCAAGATGTGCTCTTAACCCCAAAACAATGCAGTCAAAGAAATACAAAATTGAGCCCGCTAAGAAGAGTAAGAAAATTGCTGTCATCGGTGGCGGTATCGGTGGTATGGAGGCTGCTATCGTTTGTGCAAAACGCGGTCATAAGGTTGACCTTTATGAGAAAACAGATAAGCTCGGCGGTGTATTTATTGCAGCAGCTGCTCCCTCATATAAAGAAAAAGACCGTGACCTTATCGCTTGGTACAACCGCGAGGTTAACAAGTACGATGCAATCACAATTCATATGAATACAGAGATTAAAGACGTTGCTTCTCTTAACGCTGATGAAGTAATCGTTGCTACAGGCTCTGTTGCTAACAAGATTCCCGTTAAGGGCGCTGATAAGGCAATTGAAGCAA
The DNA here is from genome assembly GCA_017937865.1 of Clostridia bacterium. GTDB lineage: Bacteria > Bacillota > Clostridia > Oscillospirales > Acutalibacteraceae > DTU089. The sequence continues at coordinate 82,026 of JAGBCU010000062.1, forward strand.
TTGACTACCTTCTTGGTAATAAAGAGGTTGGTCAGAACGTTACTGTTGTTGGTGGCGGTCTTACAGGCTGTGAAATCGCTTACGAGCTTTACCTTCAGGGCAAGAATCCTACAATCGTTGAAATGCAGGATGACCTTATTACAACTCCCGGTATTGCTCTTGCAAATACAAGCTTTCTTCGTGACTTCTTTAAAACTAATAAAGTTCCTGTTTACCTTGAAACAAAAACAACAGAAATCACTGATACAAGTGTAACTGTTATGACTAAAGACGGTAAAACAGAAACAATTCCTGCAGACAGTGTTATTCTTTCTGTTGGTTATAAACCCGCTCCCATTGCTGAAAAGAGCAAACACGTTCACATTATCGGTGACGCTCTTAAAGTCGGCAACCTTCGTACAGTTATCTGGAAGGCTTGGGATGTAGCTATGAAGCTTTAATAACTCTTTGATTTTAAACTGACGGCATTTGCCGTCAGTTTTTCTTTATTTTTGTTGTCTTTTTTTGTCGGGTGTGTTATATTATTATTTAATGTAATAAAAATTATTCCGTCAGGAGCTGTTAAAATGAATTATAGAAAAGATTTAGTTGAAAATATCCTTCCTTTTTGGTTAAAAAATTCAATAGACTATGAAAACGGCGGTATTTATACCTGCCTTGACTGTGAAGGTAATATTTACGGTACTGATAAAAGCGTTTGGTTTCAGGGGAGAGCATTATGGGTTTTCTCAAAGGCTTATAACCTTATAGAGAAAAATGAAGAATATCTTAAGGCTGCTAAAACAATTTATTCTTTCCTTCCTAAATGTACTGATACTGACGGCAGAATGTTCTTTACCGTTACTGCTGACGGTCGTGAGCTTCAGAAGAGAAGATATTATTTCTCCGAAACCTTTGCCGCAATCGGTTGTGCAGAGCTTTACAAAGCAACAGGGGATAAAGAGGTTTTAGAAAGTGCTGAAAAGTACTTTACAGTTGCTTACGAGTGCTTTACCGGTGTTCGTAAAAATCAGCCTAAAATCAACCCCGATAATATTGATTCAAAAGCACTTTCACCCGTTATGATTATGCTTGCAACTGCTCAGGTAATGAGAAGTGTTGACGGTCTTTACGATAAATATAACAAAATCTGCGGTGAATGTCTTAGTGAGATTTTAAACGGTGGATATCTTACTGAAAGAGCTTTACTTGAAAGCGTTACTAAAAAAGGCGAGTTTATAAATAGTCCTAACGGCAGAATCGTTAACCCCGGTCATTCTCTTGAGGCTGCATGGTTTATTATGGCTGAGGGTCTTGTTACGGGTAACGACGAGGCTGTTAATATCGCTAAACATATTATAGATATTACTCTTCCTCTCGGTTGGGATAAGAAAAACGGCGGTATTATTGCGTTTACAGATTTAGAGGGTAAGCCTCCCGTTCAGCTTGAATGGGATATGAAGCTTTGGTGGCCTCAGTGTGAAGCTATGATTGCCGCAAGACTTGCTTATCTTCACTTTAAAGAAGAGAAATATAACGACGTTTATCTTCAGCTTAAAGAATACTGTGAAAAATACTTCTGCGATGATGAATGTGGAGAGTGGTACGGCTATCTTCATTACGATAATACCGTTTCAACAACTCTTAAGGGCAATATCTTCAAAGGACCTTTCCATATTCCGAGACTTTATATGATTATGGCATCTATGGATGAAACTGACGGTATTACCGAGTATATGAAATAAGGTGACGATTTGAGCTATACGTTATATTCTTATTCTTGCTTTGATGATTTTAATAAGGCTGATTTTTATAAGTTAGAGTCTTATCATTGGGAAGCAGAAACACCCTACAGACCTGATACATACTTTAAAATCGGGGTAGTAAATGATGAATTGGTTGCTGTTTTAAAATGCTACGAAGAATCACCGAAAGCCGAATATATTAATAGAGATGACCCTGTTTATCTTGATAGCTGTCTTGAGTTTTTCGTTGCTCCTGTTGAGAATAGGGAAGAGTATATAAACGTCGAAATGAACTCTAAAGGTGCTTTTCTTTGTGAGTTTGGAAAGCTTAAGCCTGAAAGATGCTTTGCAAGCGAAATTACAAGTCTTTCGCCGGAGGTTGAAACGTTTACCTCTGTCGATGATAACGGCTCGTTTTGGGGTGTTAAGGTGCGTTTAGCGAAAGATTTCATTTCAGCACTTTACAAAACTGATAAAAAGAATATAATGTTTAAAGAAATAAGAGCAAACTTTTATAAATGCGGTGACGAGTGTGCGACGCCTCACTATTTAGCGTTTTCACCGGTTACAACCTTACCGCCCGGTTTTCATAACCCGGAGTGCTTTGCAGAGTTTAAAGGAGTTAATTATTAATGAGTATCACAAATACAATAAATGTTTTAGATATTATTAAACAATTTCCTGAATTTGGTAAAATAAACGGTTATAAACCTATTACCGACGGTCATATAAATGATACGTACGTAGTTGAATATCTTCTTGCTGACGGTAAAACGGAAAAATACCTTCTTCAGAGAATTAATACAAACGTTTTTAAAATGCCGGTTGAGCTTATGGAAAACGTTATGGGTGTTACTGCACATCTCAAAAATAAGATTATTGCTGCAGGTGGCGACCCTATGAGAGAAACTCTTACCGTTTACCCTGCAAAAGACGGTAAAAACTACGTTATGAGTGATGATGGCGGTTGTTGGCGTCTTTATAACTTCGTTGATGATACTTATTCTATTAACGAGCTTACAAATCCTGACGATTTCAGAAACGCCGCACTTACCTTCGGTAATTTCCAAAAGCTTCTTGCAGATTATCCTATTGATACTCTTCACGAAACAATTCCTAATTTCCATAACACACCTTCTCGTTTTAACGATTTAAAAATTGCTATTGAAAACAATTTTTCAGGAAGAAAAGAAGAATGCTTACCTGAAATTGAGTTTGCACTCGCAAGAGAAAAGGATTGTGCTGTTATTACCGATTTACTTGACAGCGGTGTTATGCCCTTAAAGGTTACTCATAACGACACTAAGCTTAATAATGTTCTTTTTGATAAAAAGACCAATAAAGGTATTTGCGTTGTAGATTTAGATACAGTTATGCCCGGTTCATCTCTTTATGATTTTGGTGACAGTATCCGTTTTGGTGCGAATACTGCCGCTGAGGACGAAAAAGATTTATCAAAGGTTTCATTAAGCCTTGAATATTTCAAAGCCTACGTTGACGGATATCTTGAAACAGCGGGGGATAGCCTTACAAAAGAAGAAATAGATTTACTTCCCTTTGCATCTAAGCTTCTTACTTTTGAATGCGGTATGAGATTCCTTGGCGATTTCCTCAACGGCGACGTTTATTTTAAAACTGAATATCCTGAACATAACCTTGTCAGAGCGAGAACACAGTTCAAATTAGTTGCTGATATCGAGGCTAAAATGGATGAAATGAGTGCTATTGTTGACGAAATAAAAAAACTAAAAAAAATTTAAAAAAAGTTGAAAAAAAGTGTTGACAAATCATTTCAAATAGTGTATAGTAGTCAACGTTGCAAGTGAGCAACGCACACGGGAGCATAGCTCAGCTGGGAGAGCATCTGCCTTACAAGCAGAGGGTCATAGGTTCGAGCCCTATTGTTCCCACCACCAGGTGGCCCGGTAGTTCAGTTGGTTAGAACGCTAGCCTGTCACGCTAGAGGTCGACGGTTCGAGCCCGTTCCGGGTCGCCA
>JAGBCU010000063.1 GCA_017937865.1 Clostridia bacterium
CAATGATTTTTTGTTAGAATTAAGTTTTTCGGGCGGTGGAGAGTTCTCGACGTGAGCCCTCGAACGTCGTTGAATCGTTAGATTTAACTGTAATACACTCACCGCCAACAATTACCTATATTCAGGAGCAATTTTTACCCCTTTTTCTAAAGAATTACACACGTTGTTTATTACATATCTAACATTTTTAAAATCCTTGTTAACCTCTGTATTTTCAAATCATAAAACATAAAAACCAAGGCTTTCAAGATACTCTGTTCGTTTATTATCATACTCTTTATTTTCCTCGTAAAAGTGCTGATATCCGTCAATCTCTATTATCAAGTTCAATTTAGGGCAAAAGAAATCTACAATATAATTTCCTATTACTCTTTGTCTGTGAAATCTGGGAACGTGACCTTTTAAAATCTGATACCAGATTTTCTTTTCTTCATCGGTCATATTTTTTCTCATTTTAACTGCATATTCTTTTAATTCGGGGTTTATGGGTAATGGCTTTCTTTTATCCATTTCTAACTCCTTTGCTTTTTCGTGGAGGTTAGTTTATTACAATTGAAGCTAACGCTTCAACTACGCTCCTTTGTCGCGTAGAGAACTCTCCACCGCCCGTTAAACTTTGTTTTAAAAGCTATTTATAGGCACGCTTAAAACTTAATATCAATGAATAAGTATAAATTAAGGCGGTCCCCCTCTCTTCGAAGAGAGGTACACCGCCTTTGTAAATTTATTCTATTTGTATATTAGTTGCTCCCTGCGAAGCTACTGGAGTCTGGCGACTGCCGACTGCCGACTTTACAATACTGTCGCAGACTTTTAATTACTTATAAAGCGGATATTTATTGCAAATTCTTGCAACGTTTTCTCTGATATAGTCTGCGCTGTTTTCGAAGTCTGTTGCAGCGAGCTTGATATATTCTGCGATATCAACCATATCCTGAGCCTCAAAGCCTCTTGAGGTTACCGCTGCAGTACCGATTCTGATACCGCTTGTAACGAAGGGTTTTTCGGGGTCGCCGGGAATAGCGTTTTTATTAACTGTAATATGAACCTCGTCAAGACGGCGTTCAAGCTCTTTACCTGTAATACCAAGGCTTCTTAAATCAAGAAGTAAAAGGTGGTTATCAGAGCCACCGGAAACCATATTTACACCTTGTGCTGCAAGAGCGTTTTCAAGAGCCTTACAGTTTGAAACAACCTTTTTGCCGTATTCTTTAAATTCAGGCTTAAGTGCTTCGCCGAAGCAAACTGCTTTAGCCGCGATAATATGCATTAAAGGACCGCCCTGAATACCGGGGAAGATAGCCTTGTTTACCTTCTTTGCGATTTCCTCGTCATTTGTAAGTATAATACCGCCACGAGGACCGCGGAGGGTTTTATGAGTTGTAGAGGTTACAACGTGAGCATAAGGGATGGGTGACGGGTGCATACCTGAAGCTACAAGACCTGCGATATGAGCCATATCAACCATAAATAATGCATTTACAGAATCTGCGATTTTACGGATTCTTTCAAAATCAATAATTCTTGAATAAGCAGAAGCACCAGCAACGATAAGCTTAGGTGAGCATTCTTTAGCCTTTTTTTCGAGAGCATCGTAATCAAGGTAGCCGTTTTCGTCAACACCGTAGCTTTCAAAATTAAAATATGAACCGCTTACGTTAACGGGTGAGCCGTGAGTAAGGTGACCGCCGTCTGCAAGGCTCATACCTAAAACTGTATCACCGGGGGTAAGAAGGGCAAAGTAAACTGCGAAGTTTGCCTGAGAGCCTGAATGGGGCTGAACGTTTGCGTAATTACAGCCGAAAAGCTTTTTAAGTCTGTCAATTGCGATATCCTCGGCAATATCAACGTATTCACAACCGCCGTAATATCTTTTTGAGGGGTAGCCTTCTGCATATTTGTTTGTAAAAATACTTCCGCTTGCAGCCATAACTGCGGCTGAAGTGTAGTTTTCACTTGCAATAAGCTCAATATTCTGGCTCTGACGAACCTGCTCTTTTTCGAAAGCCTCGAAAAGCTCCGCATCTGCATTTTTAAGAAGCTCAAAATCCTTTTCAAGATAAGAATTCATTTTTCCTTCCTCCTGTAGATTCACTAAAATTTAAGAAAACATATCATTGATATAATACCTTAATTTGCTATCTTTTTCAACAAAAACAGAGGAAGTTATTTATTTAACAAAAAAGTTCTGTTATTTGCCCATAAACATGGGTGCCTTCCGTCATTTTTTTGGAATTTTTTATATTGCCAAGTAGCAAAATAATGTTATAATTAAATTGGATACTTTCGACATTGTGTTTTAAAGAGGTGTGAAAGCTTATGACTACACAAGAGCTTAAAAATAAAATACTTGAGGCAAAGAAGGAAACGGGTACCGTTATACTTGCTCACACTTATCAGGAGCCTGATATAATCGACGTTGCCGATGTTACGGGTGACAGCTTCTTTTTGAGCAAAAAAGCAGCAGAGCTTAAAGCAAAAAGAGTTGTTATGTGCGGTGTAAGATTCATGGCAGAAAGTGTGAAAATTCTTTCACCTGAAACTGAAACGATTTTGCCCGTTGCAAGTGCTACCTGCCCTATGGCAGAACAGATTCTTCCCGAAAGAGTAAGAGAGTTTAAAGAGGAAAACCCCGATACTCAGGTTGTAGCTTATATAAATACAACGGCAGCATTAAAGGCGGAGTGCGACGTTTGCGTTACAAGCTCCTCTGCAATAAAAATTGTGAAAAAGCTTGAGGGCAAAGATATTCTCTTTATCCCCGATCAGCATTTAGGCTCATTTGTAGCAAAAAATGTGCCCGAAAAGAATATCATTCTTTGGGACGGCTATTGTCCCGTACACGCCCAGCTTACAAAAGAGGACGTTATTGAATGTAAAAAGAAATACCCCGACGCAGTTTTTGCGGTGCATCCCGAATCACCGAAAGAGGTTGTTGAGCTTGCCGATATGGTGGGGGCTACAAGCGATATTATTAAATACGCAAAAGAGCAAAAGGGTAACGTAATAATAGGTACTGAAAGAGGCGTAGTCGATTATCTTTCTCCTCACGAGGAAAACGGCGAAAGATTTATTCAGCTTGCACCCGAAAAGCTTTGTTGCGAGGATATGAAAAAAATCTCACTTGAAGACGTTTATAAAGCTATTATAGGTGAGGGTGGAGAAAAGGTAGAGCTTGACGAAGCTTTAAGAAAAAAAGCTCTCGTAAGTATTAACCGAATGCTTGAATTGGGGTAATAAAATGAACCTTTCAAATATTAAAAATCATTATAGCGTGGTTATTGTGGGTAGTGGCCTTGCAGGGCTTTATGCCGCCCTCAATTTTCCCTCTGACGTTGATATTCTTATGCTTTCAAAAAAAGAACGTCATCAGTCAAACAGCTCTCTCGCTCAAGGAGGCGTGGCTTGCGTTCTCGATTTGGAAAACGATAGCTACGAGCTTCATATTGAAGATACTCTTATTGCAGGCAAGAGAGAAAACGATATTGAAGCGGTTACTCAGCTTGTTGAAGAGGGCCCCGCAGACGTTTTAAAAACTATTGAATACGGCGTTGAATATGACCGCGACGAAAACGGAAAGCTTATAAAAACTCTTGAGGGCGGTCATTGCAGAAGAAGAATAGTTCATCATAAGGATACCTCAGGTAAGGAGCTTGTTGACAAGCTTATGATAGCAGTTGAAAAGCTTCCTAACGTTACTATTGCCGATGAAACAATGGTTACCTCAATGAGCCGAATTAAAAACGGCTTTGAGGTTGAAATAATGAGTGGCTCGGAATATAAAATTTTGTATGCTGATTACTGTCTTCTTGCTTCGGGCGGTATCGGTAGAGTTTATCAGTATACAACTAACCCATCCGTTGCTACGGGTGACGGTATCCGTTTAGCGTATGAAATGGGTGCCGCTATTAAAAATTTGAGCTACGTGCAATTTCACCCTACCGCATTCAACGGTGCAAACCGTGAGCAGTTTCTTATAAGTGAGGCGGTAAGAGGTGAGGGTGCATATCTTCTTAACTGTAATAAAGAGAGATTTATGCACCGTTACGATGAAAGGCTTGAATTAGCACCGAGAGACGTTGTTTCCCGTTCAATAATTATGGAATCCCGCCGTCTTGGCAGTAACAATTTCTATCTTGATATCCGCTATAAGGGTGAAGAATATCTTAAAAACCGCTTCCCCGGAATATATGCAGGTTGCTTGAAGCAAGGGGTAGATATTTCTAAAGATTTAATCCCCGTTTTCCCGTGTCAGCATTATTTAATGGGCGGTATTGAGGTTGACCTTAATGCAAGAACAACTTTACCCCGTCTTTATGCCGCAGGTGAATGTGCTTGTACGGGTGTTCACGGCAAAAACCGCCTTGCAAGTAACTCTCTTTTAGAGGCTCTCGTTTTCGGCAGGCGTGCCGCCGAGGATATTATGCGTTGCATAAACGCAGGCTTTTATAAGCTCAACGTACCGGAAGAAAGACAGGTTGACAGAAACGGTGCACCTCTTCCAAAAGGTACAAGAACTGAAATTCGAGAAATAATGCAAAAGGCGTATTTCGTTATTCCCGATGAGGGTGCTATTCATCAGGGCAAAAAAAGAATTGAAAATATACTTAACAGACTTAAAAACGGTAAATTTGCCGTTACTGCTGACTATTGCGAGGCGCTTTCTCTCGCAACGGTTGCTTATATAATACTCAAGGAGGTAGACAGATGATTTTACCGCAGTTATACATTGATGATTTAATTAAAAACGCTCTTTTAGAGGATATAAACTATATTGACGTTGCTACTGATTATCTTTTAGATGAAAATCAGGAAAGCGAAGCAGTTTTCGTTGCAAAGGCAGAGGGTATTCTTTGCGGTGCAGACGTTGCTATGAGAGTGTTTTCTCTTCTTGACGACAGCTTTACATATACTCTTTACAAAAAAGACGGTGACCTTGTAAGAAACGGTGACCTTATAGCAGAATTCAAGGGTAAAACAGTAAAGCTTTTAAAGGGCGAAAGAACTGCTCTTAACCTTATTCAGCATATGAGCGGTATAGCAACTCTTACAAACGAATGTGTAAAAGAAACCGTAGGCACAAAAGCAACTATTGCCGATACGAGAAAAACTCTTCCGGGTCTTCGCTCAATTCAGAAATATGCAGTAACCTGCGGTGGCGGAAGAAATCACAGATACAACCTTTCCGACTGTGCTATGCTTAAGGATAACCATATAGACGCAAAGGGCGGTATTACACCTGCGGTAAAGGCTTTAAGAGAGAAAATCGGCCATACAGTTAAAATTGAGGTTGAAACAAGAACTCTCGACGAGGTTAAAGAGGCTTTAAATGCCGGTGCAGATATTATTATGCTTGATAATATGGATAACGAAACAATGGCAAGGGCTGTTGAAATTGTTGACGGTAAAGCACTTCTTGAGGCATCGGGAAATCTTACGAAGGAAAGACTTCGCAGTGTAGCAGAAATCGGTGTTGATATTCTTTCAATCGGTGCTCTTACCCATTCAGTAACTGCATTTGATATTTCAATGAGGATTAAAAAATAATCGTTACAAGGTGACAAAATGAAATACAAAAACCCTGCATTAACCCCCGAGGAAAGAGCGGCAGACCTTCTCTCAATAATGACGCTTGAAGAAAAGGTTGCTCAGATTGATATTTTAAGAGGTGTAGAATATTCTACAATTCCTCATAAGCTTAACCACTGTTCAGTTGACAGAAATTCAGACATAAACTATGATAAATTTGAAAAAACAGTTGGTGACAGAGGTATCGGCTTTATCCACGATTCCTATACAGTCCCTGCAGTTTTCAATAAATTTCAAAGATATTTAGTCGAAAAAACAAGATTGGGTATTCCTTGTATTTTTACGGGTGAAGCACTTCACGGCATTTCCTTCCCCGGTGCTTGTGTGTTCCCCGTACCCTTAGGTCTTGCCGCAAGCTTTAACAGAGAGCTTGTTAATAAAACCGGTAAAGCTATCGGTGCAGAAACAAGAGCTTTAGGTATGCAGGAAATTCTCGCACCTAACCTTGACGTTGCGAGAGAGCCTCGTTGGGGTAGAGTTGAGGAAACCTTTGGTGAGGATACATATCTTTGCTCTGAAATGGGTTATGCAATTATAACGGGTGAACAGAAAAACGGTGAAATCAGCCGTGACGATGCGGTTATAACCGAGCCTAAGCATTACTGTATTCACGGTATGCCCGAAAACGGCATAAACTGTGCAACTGCAAGAGTAGGTAAACGTGAGATTGAGCAATGCTATTTACCCGTTTTTGAAACAGCAATTACTAAAGCGGGGGCATATAACGTTATGTCCTGCTATAACAATATTGACTCCGAGGTTGTTTTAACCTCTGAATATTATCTTACCGACGTTTTAAGAGGCAGATACGGAATGAAGGGCTACGTCCGTGCCGACTGGGGCTCAATTACAAGGCTTGTAACCGCCCACAGAACTGCCGCTAACCACGTTGATGCTATCTGCGATTCAATTAATGCAGGTCTTGATATGCAAGGCTGTCTTGATTATACCCCTGAATTCTGGGAAGAAACTCTTCTTAAGCTCGTTAGAGAGGGCAGAATTACAGAAAAGAGAATCGACGATGCAGTAAGAAGCGTTCTCGAAATGAAATTCCGTTTAGGTCTTTTTGAGAAGCCTTATACAGATGAAAAGAAATTTGAATCTGTTGTGCGATGCGACGAGCATAAGAAAATTGCCCTTGACGGTGCAAGACAGGCTATGACTCTTCTTGAAAACGACGGCATTTTACCTCTCGAGAAAAAATATAAAAAAATTGCCCTTGTAGGACCCTCTGCAAACCGTCAGAGAATTGGCGGTTATTCATCGGTGCCCGAGGGCTACGAAATAAAATCGCTTTGCTATGAGCTTAAAGAGATGTTGGGTGAAGAGGTTGAAATTCTTCATTCATCGGGCTGCGGTATTCCTAAAGGCGTTCAGGCGGTTTTAAAGGAAGACGGTCAACCCCATCTTGTTGAGGTTTACGATGAGGATGAAAGCGGTAGCATTGAGGATGCAGTAAAGGTTGCAAGCGAAAGCGACCTTGTAATTTTCGTAGGCGGTGATAACAACTTCACAAGCGGTGAGGGTAACGACCGTTCAAGCCTCGTCCTTCCCGGTAAACAAAGAGAGCTTATTTTAGAGGTTGCAAAAACAGGCAAGCCCTTAATTATCGTTCTTGAAAACGGCAGAGCCGTTGACCTTACTGAAGAAATTAAGGTTGCAAACGCAATCCTCGTTTCTTGGTTTGGCGGTGAATTCGGTGCAAGGGCAATAGCCGAAACTCTTTTAGGTAAAAATAATCCTGCAGGCAGAGTGCCCGTTTCATTCCCTGCTGATTCAAACAGAATTCCTTGCTATTACTCAATTTTACCCAATCACACGGAAATGATGTTTGAGGGCGAAAGAGGGGCGAGATATCCCTTCGGTTACGGTCTTTCTTATACTGAATTTGAGTACAGTAATCTTGTAATCACAAAGACGGGTAGAAACAATTTTACCGTAAAAGCAGATATCAAAAATATCGGCAAAGCAGACGGTGACGAGGTCGTTCAGCTTTATATCAATGACGTTGTTTCATCAGTTGTAACACCCTTAAAGCTTCTTAAAGGCTTCGAAAGAATAAGCCTTAAAGCAGGTGAAACAAAAACTGTTGAATTCAAATTAGATTTCGACTCATTCAAGCTTCTTAATAAAAAATATGAATGGGTAGTTGAAGAGGGCGAGTTTGAAATTATGATAGGCTCGGCATCTAACGATATAAGGCTTAGTGAGACGGTTAATGTTTAAATGGCAAATTGCAAATGGAAAGTGGCAAATTGAGTGCGAAATGCGGAATGCGAAATGCGAAATGTGAAATATAGATGTCCGTGCCGATTGTAAAGATGCCAGATGCCAGCTCCCAGATGCCAGAGGCGAGCAGAATGGCAAATTGAAAATGGCAAGTGGCAAATTAAGGGGCACTACGTGCCGATTGTAAAGATGCCAGATGCCAGCTCCCAGATGCCAGAGGCTTTGCAAAATGGCAAATTGCAAATGGCAAGTGGCAAATTTCGGAACTGCGTTGGCAATTATAAAGATGCCAGATGCCAGCTCCCAGATGCCAGAGGCGAGCAGAATGGCAAATTGCAAATGGCAAGTGGCAAATTTCGGAACTGCGTTGGCAATTGTAATACTCACTACGTTCGCTAATGAATGATGAATAATGAATAGTGAATAATGAATAATTAAGGGTCTGCGACGGCAATATA
>JAGBCU010000064.1 GCA_017937865.1 Clostridia bacterium
ATCTCATAACGGTAAGGTTATTACCTTTGAATCTAACGATTCAACTACGCTCCTTTGTCGCGTAGGGTACCACCCACCGCCCCGATTCAGTAATAAATAAAGGATAGTATATTCACGCGAAATATACTATCCTTTAATTTTAAATTTATTTAAGGTCGGTCCCACCTCCTTTTCTCTTCGAGAAAAAGAGGAATAGGCTGTCGCAAAGCTTCAGTTTTTTACTCCCCCGCGAAGCTTTTACAATCGGCGAAGCCCCTTAATTTGCCACTTGCCATTTGCAATTTGCCATTTTTGCGAAGCCACTGACGACCGGCATCTTCATTTCGCACTTCGCATTCCGCATTTCGCACTTAATTTGCCACTTGCCATTTGCAATTTGCCATTTTTGCGAAGCCACTGACGACCGGCATCTTCATTTCGCACTTCGCATTCCGCATTTCGCACTTAATTTGCCACTTGCCATTTGCCATTTTCAACTTTTCCTTGCAATTTACACATATAAATAGTATTATTATTGTGTATATCTATGTACTGAAAATAAGAGGTGAGCTTATGTATCTTTGTCCTCAACCGAAAAATATTGAGCTAAAAAAAGGTATGCTTTATTTTCCCGTTAAAAGTATGCCCGAAATAGTTAAGAAAATAACGCCTGAGCTTTCTCAGAAGGAGAGTTACCGTATCAATATTGATGAAAACGGCGTGCTTATTGAGGGTGCTGACGATACGGGTATTTACTACGGTGAGCTTACCTTAAAGCAGCTTATGCTCAACTACCGCGGTTGCTTGCCTTATATGTATTTATACGATGAGCCCGAGTTTCTTTACAGAGGCTTTATGATAGACTCCTGCCGTCATTTTTTCACAGTTGATGAAATTAAAAAAATGATAGACGGTGCGGCGTATTTTAAATTAAATAAATTCCATTTTCATCTTTCCGATGACCAGGGCTTCAGAATTGAAATAAAGTCTTACCCTAAGCTTACAACGGTTGGCTCTGTAAGACCCTCTTCAAATTTCGGCAGAGGTGAAAATGACAACAATCCTTACGGCGGATATTACACAAAAGAAGAGTTAAAAGAAATTGTTGCTTACTGTAAAGAAAGGCATATTGAGGTTATTCCCGAATTTGATTTCCCGGGTCATACAACTGCGGTGCTTGCCGCTTACCCGGAGCTTTCCTGCACGGGTGAAGAGATACAACCGAAAACCACCGCAGGTATTTTTAAAGATATTCTTTGCGCCGGTAACCCCGAAAGCTTAAAGCTTGTTTTCGCAGTTTTAGATGAGCTTTGTGAAATTTTTACAGGCGAATATATTCACATCGGCGGTGATGAAGCACCTAAAACCCGTTGGTGCGAGTGCGATAAATGTAAAGAAAAGCTTAATGAATTAGGCCTTGTTAATATGGATCAGCTTCAAGGCTATCTTGCAAACGAGGCGGCAGCCTATTTGAAGAAAAAAGGTAAAAAAGCAATTTGCTGGAATGAAGCTATAAAGGGCGGTAACGTTGAAAAGGATAATATCACCGTAGCCCTGTGGCGAGATAAAACGAAAGCCTCAATTGAATGGGCAAACGGTGGTAATCCTCTTATTGCTGAATGCTTTACCCCGTATTACGTAGATTACCCCTACGGTATGCATCCCTTAAAAAGCGTTTATATGTTTGAGCCGAGAAAGCTTCGCGGTCTTACCTCTTTAGGCGGTGCAGCCGTTATAGGCGTTGAATCACCTATCTGGACAGAGTACGTTACAAGCTTCGAGAAAATGACTTATTTGTGCTTCCCCCGTTGGCTTGCCGTTGCTGAAACGGGTTGGAATAACGTTAACAAAAAAGGTTATGCAAAGTTTATTAAAACAGCAGAATTTTTCTGCGATATTTTAAAGGGTATGGGAATTACCCCCGCACCGAAAGAGGATTGGGATATTTTACCTCAGTCTCGTCTTAAAGAAACCGTAGGCTTCTTCTCGAATACTCTTTCAAAATCTGCCGTAAAGCAGTTTTTCGGCAAAGCCGATAAATAAAGAGTAGAGAATAAGTGCAACAGTATAAAGGAAGATAAAAATGATTAAATATTCCGTAATCGGAACATCCTGGATAACTGAATCGTTTGTTGACGGTGCAGGTCTTGTAAAAGAGCTTATGCTTGACGGTGTTTATTCCCGTTCAATTGAAAAGGGCGAGGAGTTTAAAAACAAAATGGGTGCATTGAGGGCTTTTTCATCCTTTGATGAGCTTTTAAAGTCTGATACTCAATTAGTTTACGTTGCAAGTCCTAACTCTTGCCATTATGAGCAGAGTAAAGCACTTCTTGAAAGCGGTAAGCACGTTATTTGCGAAAAGCCTATAACCGTAACCGCAAAAGAATTTAAAGAGCTTTGCCACCTTGCAAACGAAAAAAATCTCGTTTATTTTGAAGCAATTATGTATATGCATTCGCCTGCACGAAGAGTTTTAAAAGAGATAGTATCAACTCTTGGAAATATAAGAAGTGCCGGCTTCGATTTTTCACAGCTTTCTTCAAAATACGAAGCCCTTAAAAAAGGTGAATTGCCTAATATATTTAACCCCGAATTGAAAACGGGAGCTCTTAACGATTTAGGTATATATTGCGTTTATCCCGTAATTGATTTGTTCGGAGAGCCTATAAAAATTACACCCTGTCAGCATTTTCTTTCAACGGGTGCCGACGGTTGTGGCAGTGCGGTTTTTCACTATGATGATAAGTTAATAACTATAACTTATTCAAAGGTAGGTCAAAGCAGAGCCTCCTCGCAGATTATGGGTGACGAGGGCACCGTTACTATCGGTAGCATATCAAAGCTTGACAATATGTATTATTTTAAAAATAACGGCGAGGCTTTTCCTCTTGTGCCTGAAACGGAGAAACGATTTCTTATGGGCAACGAGGCAAAAAGTGCGGTAGATTTTATTTTAAACAGAGATAAAGCAAAGGACTTTTTAAAGGAATGTCAGGAAATGAATGAAAAGGTTCTTTTGTGTATGGAAAAAATGAGGGTAGAAAATGCTTGAAAACGAAATAAAAGAAATTTTATTCTCTAAGGGCGTAAGCGACGTTGGTTTTTCTTACATTGATAATGCTGATACGGGGGATTTAAAATATGCGGTAAGCATAGTAATCCGTCTTTCCGATGCAATTATTGATGAAATTGACGGTGCTCCTACACCGACTTATTTTAATCATTACCGAACGGTTAATGCTTTTATTGACAGAACGTTATTAGAATTAGGTATGTTTTTACAAAGTAAGGGCTATCGCTATATAACCGTTGCAGGCTCGCAAAGTATGCCCGATAAAGCCTTCAGCGGTCGCTATTCTCATAAAGAAGCCGCTCATAAAGCAGGGCTTGGGAATATCGGTAAAAACTGCCTTTTCCTTCATAAAAAATTTGGTGCAAGAGTCCGTTTAGGTACTCTTTTTACCGACTGCGAGCTACACGGTGACGGCATTTCAGAGGATAACCCGTGCATTAATTGCGATAAATGCGTTAAGGCTTGCCCATCGGGTGCGATTTTAGGTGTAAGCTTTGAAAACGCAAAGGTCAGAGAGGATATGTTCAGCCCTGCTATATGCAGTGAATATATGAAAAAAGCTTATCAGAAAATCGGCAGGGGAGCCGTTTGCGGAATTTGTATGCAGGTTTGTCCTGTATACAATGGTATCAAATAAGATTTATTACTTATCGTATTGGCGTACTAAATAAGTAAGGGTGAAATTATGGCAAAGATTCTTGTTGCAGATGATGAACAGCTTATAAGAAAGTTAATAGGTGATTGTCTTAAAAAAGAGGGCCACACCGTTTTAGAGGCGGAGGATGGCGAAAAGGCGATTGAGCTTTTTAAAAATAATAAAGATTTAAGCCTTGCTCTTTTAGATATTATGATGCCGGAAATTGACGGTTGGCAGGTTTGCAAAACCATCCGTGAAACAAGCGGTATACCCGTGATACTCGTTTCTGCCCGTTCGCAGGATTTTGATCAGATAATGGGCTTTGAATCAGGGGCTGACGATTACGTTACAAAGCCCTTTTCTCTTGCGGTTCTTATGAGAAGAATTGATACTCTTCTTAAAAGAGGTGCTTCGCCCGTAAAAGCCGTTACAGAAAATGATGATGAATATAATATTGACGGCATTAGAGTTTTAAAATCGGCTCACGAGGTGTTTATAAACGGTGAAAGAGTAGAGCTTACCTTAAAGGAATTTAAAATCCTTTGCAAATTATGCTCTCACCCCGGTAGAGTGTATACAAGAGATAAGCTTTTAGACGAGCTTTGGGGAATAGATTATACGGGTGATTTAAGAACGGTTGACTCTCACGTTGCAAGGCTTCGTACAAAGCTCGGAGATTGGGGAACAAAATATATTAAAACGGTTTACGGCACAGGCTATAAGCTTAGTAGAACTGATGATTGATTAAGAACGCTTTATCAACTTCAAAAAGGATGTGAGTAGTAAATGAAAATAAAGAAAATAAGTATAAGAACTAAAGTTTTCTTGCAAATTGCGGCTATTATTGCAGTTTGCCTTATCGGTATTTCAGTTGCAAACTCACAGCTTATTGAAAGCGTATATATCTGGAACGTTGAAAGGTCATTGAGCTCAATGGCTCAGGATGCTGAAAACGCAGGTGCAAATTACTTTCCCTTGCTGTCCGAGTTTGAAACTCAGCAGGGTGTAAGTATTGACCTTTACGATAACGTTGACAACTATCTTTACGAGGGTAGAAGCAACTTTATTTCAGGTAACAAAATTAACATCATAAGCCGAAAGGAAAATGACGACGGAAGTTATTTCAACGTTGTTTCAACCGACGGTAGCACAACTCAGTATATCGTTTACGGTAAAAATTTCAAAAACGGCTATCATATAGAAATAACTGCACAAAAAGACCCTATTCAAGAAAATGCAAACATAGCAACAAGAGTTACTACAACCATAACAGTTATGGCGCTTTTGCTTGCTCTTGTGTTTATTTCAGTTTATGCAAAGAGATTTACAAAGCCTCTTATTGAAATGAGTAGCATAACGAATAAAATTGCAAATCTTGATTTTTCCGATAAATGCGAAATAAACAGAAAAGACGAAATCGGTATTCTTGCAAGAAATATAAATACCGTTTCAGATTCTCTTAACACCGCCCTTACAGAGCTTAGGGAGAAAAACGAAAAGCTTATGGAGGATATCGAAAACGAAAGACGTATTGAAAAAATGAGGTCTGATTTTATATCCTCTGCATCTCATGAGCTAAAAACTCCTATCGCAATTATAAGGGGCTACGCCGAAGGACTTAAAATGAGCGTTGACAGCGAAAATGAAGGAGCAACTGAATATTGCGATATTATAATGCACGAAGCCGACAGAATGAATAAGCTGGTTCTTAGTATGTTAGAGCAATCTCAATATTCCTCAGGCTCAAAAATGCCCGATTTAAAGGAATTCAACCTTAACGTAATGATAGAGGACTTCTTAAAGACTGCCACACCGATTTTTGAAGAAAAGGGTGTAACCGCAAGCTTTACCTCTGTTGATGATATTTTTGTTTTAGCTGATGAAAACCAATATACAACGGTTTTATCAAATATAGTGCTTAACGCCTGCAGTCACGCAAAGGGCGAAAAGCTTATTGAGGTTTCAACCGAAATTCTTGATAACAACAAAGTAAGAGTTAACGTTTTTAATACGGGTAGCTTTGTTGACGATAAGGATAAGGACGGTATTTTCACCTCTTTTTACAGAGCTGATAAAGCACATTCAAGAGCAGAGGGGCGTTTCGGACTTGGGCTTTCAATAGTAAAATCCATAACCGAAAATCACGGCTGTGAATGTGGCTTTGAAAATAAAGAAAACGGTGTAACCTTCTGGTTTACTGTTAATTTAACGGAAGGACAAATTAAATGAATATCAATTTTGTAATCCCTTGCCTTTTAGGTGTAGAAGGCGTAATCGCTGATGAATTAAGATTTTTGGGAGCAGAAAACGTTAACGCCGAAAACGGAAGAGTTCTTTTTTCGGGTGACGAAAATATGCTTGCGAGAGTAAATATCTGCTCTCATTTTGCAGAAAGAGTTCAGATTTTAATCGGCTCATTTACCGCAAAAACCTTCGAGGAGCTTTTTCAGGGCGTAAAGGCTTTACCCTGGGAGGAATGGATAGGTAAAGACGATGCCTTCCCCGTAAAGGGCTACTCTCTTAAATCAACCCTTTTCAGCGTTAGCGACTGTCAGGCTATTATTAAAAAAGCGGTTGTTGAAAGACTAAAATCAAAATACGGCATTTCTTGGTTTAATGAAACGGGTCCTGTACATCAGATTCAGTTTTCTATTATGAACGATAAAGCAACTCTTCTTATAGATACAACGGGTGCAGGTCTTCATAAAAGGGGCTACCGTCTTTCTCAGAACGGTGCACCTATTAAAGAAACCTTAGCCGCTTCAATTTGTGCAATATCAAAGCTTCGCCATTACCACACCTTATACGACCCGATGTGCGGTAGCGGTACCTTACTTATTGAGGGTGCTCTTTACGCTCATAATATTGCCCCCGGTCTTAACAGACATTTCGCGGCGGAAAGATTTGACGTTCTTCCTAAAAATATCTGGAAAGAGGAAAAGGAAAGAGCAATAAGTCTTGAAAAGGTTGATACCGATTTCGTAGGCTACGGCTCGGATATTGATGCTCAGGCTATTAAAATTGCGGTTGAAAATGCATCAAGGCTTCCTATAGGTAAAAAGCTTCACTTTGAAAAAAGAGATATTAAAGATTTTAAGAAATACAGCGAAAAGGGTACGGTAATCTGTAACCCGCCTTACGGTGAAAGACTTCTTGATTTACAAGAGGCACAGCGCCTTTATAAAGAAATGGGCAGAGTTTTCGACAGGGCTCACGGCTGGAGCTATTATATAATAACCCCCGATGAAGAGTTCGAAGAGTGCTTCGGCAGAAAAGCCGATAAAAGCCGTAAGCTTTACAACGGTATGATAAAATGCAGACTTCATATGTATTTTAAATAAAATAAAAAACCAAACTTTAAAAGTCAGGAGTTTTAATATGAAACATCTTTTTATTATTAACCCCGTATGCGGAAAGGGAATATCCTTTGAAAGATGCTCTGACGGCATTGTTGAATGTATGAAAGCCGAAGGCATTGAGGACTACGAAATCTACGTTACAAAAGCACCTCGTGACGGCTACGAATATGCAAAGGCTCAGGTTGAAAAGGGTGACCACATAAGAGTTTATGCTTGTGGCGGTGACGGTACTCTTTACGAGGTTGTAAACGCTTGTGCTTGCCACGAAAACGCCGAGGTTGCGGCTTTCCCCTTAGGTAGCGGTAACGATTTCATAAGAATTTTCGGTGACAAAAAGAGCTTGAGAAACGTAGCTGACCACGTAAAAGGTACACCTATGAAGTTTGACGTTATAAAATGCGGTGATGAATATGCCATAAATCAATGCTCAATGGGTATTGATGCAGAAATTTGTGCAAAGCAGGCTTACTTTAAAAAGCTTCCTCTTCTTTCAGGTGAGGCGGCTTACACTGCGGCACTTCTTTTCTGCTTTATCGGTAAAATGAAAAGCCGTTTTACTATTACTATTGATGATGACGAGCCCTTTACAAGTGACGTGCTTTTCTGCGTTGGTGCAAACTCACGTTGGTACGGTGGAGGATATATGGCAGCACCTAAAGCCCTTACCTATGACGGACTTCTTGATTTCGTTATCGTTAAAAAGGACTGCCCCAGAATTCAGCTTCTTACTCTTATTAATAAATATAAAAGAGGCGAGCATCTCGATTGGGACAGAACGATTTTTAAAAGAGGTAAGAAAATCAATATTAAAAGTGTAAAGCCAGCGGCGGTTAACGTTGACGGCGAAACTCAGTACGTAACTGAAAGCACCTTTGAAATAATCGAAAAGGGAATCACCTTCGTTGTTCCCGCTTGCTCTGATTTTATGGAAAGAGTAAAAAATAATAACGTATAAAAAAGTGATCAGTATGTTTAAAAATCTGCTTAAAGAAAATTTTATATTGCTTGACGGTGGCTTCGGCACAGAGCTTATTAAAAAAGGTCTTTTGCCCGAGGAGGATACTGCTGCTGCCGTTTTTGATCATCCCCAATGGGTAAAGGAAATACACCGTTCATATATTGACGCAGGTAGTAACATAATTTTTGCAGATACTTTCGGGGCTAATGCAATAAAGCTTCAAAACTCAAAATATTCCGTTGAAGAGTCAGTTTTTAAAGCTATAGCTCTCGCTAAAGAGGCATCAGAGGGCACAAATGCTCTCGTTGCCCTCGACGTCAGCACAACGGGTATGCTTTTAGAGCCTGCAGGGGATTTAACCTTTGAAAAAGCCTACGAGGTATATAAAGAGGTTGCAGTTCTCGGTGAAAAAGCAGGTGCAGACCTTATCTGCCTTGAAACCTTTACCGATTTAAGAGAAGCAAGAATCGCTCTTCTTGCCGCAAAGGAAAATACAAATTTACCCGTAACGGTAACCCTTTCCTTTGATGAAAACGGTGTTACTATGAATGGTAGCACAGCCTCTGCGGTAGCGGTAACCCTTAACGCTCTCGGGGCGGATGCAGTTGGTCTTAATTGCTCCTTAGGTCCCGATAAATTAGGTAAGGTTGTTGACGAGCTTTTAAAATATTCAAAAGCACCCGTTATAGTTAAGCCTAATGCAGGGCTTCCCGATTTGAAAACAGGAAAATATTCAATGTGTGCAGAGGAATTTGCCCAATTAACTGCAAATTTCTATGAAAAAGGAGCTATCATTTTAGGCGGTTGCTGCGGCACCTCGCCCGAATATATAAAGGCTTTGAAAAACGAGCTTTTAAAAAGAAATAAAGGCGAAAGAAAAGATATAATTAACGACGTTATATGCGGGGCTACTGAAACGGTAATTCTCAACGAGCCGAGAATTATCGGTGAAAGAATTAACCCAACGGGCAAAAAGAAATTCAAAGAAGCCCTTGAAAAAAAAGATTTAGATTATATTCTTAACGAGGGTCTTTCTCAGATTCAGGCAGGGGCAGAAATTCTTGACGTAAACGTAGGGCATAGCGAAATAGACGAGGAAGAGATGATGGTAAAGGTTATTAACTCTCTTCAAGGGTCTATAGGTGCACCCTTACAGCTTGATTCAACCTCGGCTTCAGTCCTCGAAAAAGGCTTGAGAGCCTATACGGGTAAAGCGATTATAAACTCCGTTAATGCAGAGGAAAAATCGTTAAACACAATACTTCCTCTTGCTAAAAAATACGGTGCAGCGATAGTAGGTCTTACTCTCAGTGAAAAAGGAATTCCCCAAACGGTAGAGGAAAGATTTTCTCTTGCTGAAAAAATTGTAAATAAAGCTCTCGAAATAGGAATACCTAAAGAGGATATTATTATAGACTGCCTTACAATGACCGTAAGTGCCCAGCAACAAGCAGCGGGGATTACACTTTCCGCGATGAAAGAGGTTAAAGAAAAATTAGGGGTTAAAACAACTCTCGGTGTTTCAAATATTTCATTCGGTCTTCCCTCAAGAGAAACTGTAAACACAGCGTTTTTAACTCTTGCTCTTGAAAACGGTCTTGATTTACCTATTATGAACCCCAACACCGCGTCAATGACGGGTGCGGTAAGAGCATATAAGGTTTTAAAATGTATTGATAAAGGCTCTGAAAAATATATTTCCTCTTTTTCGGGCGAGGTAGCAAAGCCTCAAGAGAAAAAAGAGATAACTCTTCAAGATGCAATAATAAAGGGCTTGAAAAATCAAGGTGCTTCTCTTACAGAAAATGCACTTAAAGAAATGCCTGCAGAGGATATTATAAACTCAATTCTTATCCCTGCACTTGATAAGGTAGGGGCAGATTTCGAAAGCGGAAAAACCTTTCTCCCTCAGCTTATCAGGTCTGCGGATGCTGCGGGTGCTTGCTTTGAGGTTATAAAAGCAGATATGAAAAAGAAAAATACCTCTGCCGAAAGCAAGGGAAATATCGTTATTGCAACGGTTAAGGGTGACGTTCACGATATAGGTAAAAATATTGTGAAAACAGTACTTGAGAATTACGGATATACAGTAATAGATTTAGGTAAAGACATTACTCCCGAAGCGGTTGTAAAAGCACAAAGAGAAAACAATGCAAGGCTTGTAGGGCTTTCCGCTTTAATGACAACAACGCTTCCCGCTATGGAGGAAACGGTGAAAAAGCTGAAGGCTGAAAATGCCGACTGTAAAATTATGGTTGGCGGTGCAGTGCTTACACCTGAATATGCAGAAAAAATCGGTGCAGATTTTTACGCTAAGGATGCAAAAGCAGGCGCAGATATCTGTAAAAAGGTTTTTGGATGAATTAAAAATATAATAATATATAAAAACTGCATCAGCAATTTGCTGATGCAGTTTTTTCACTTTATTATTCAATTTTCAGATTGATATAACGGTTATATCAAAGAGTACCGTTTACAACATAATAATCAGTACCGTAGAAATTAACGTAGCCTGTATAATTCCATGCAACCATGCCGTCTTTTACATAATACCACTTACCGTAGAAACAAACTAATGTATCGCTGTACCAGTTTACTGAACCGTATTCTACGTAATACCAATCGTTATTGTAGTAAACTAAGGTTGCCGTGTCGAAATTAACCTTACCGTTTTCTACATAGAACCAAGTGTTATTGTAGTAAATCAACGTTATTGCATTGAAATTAACTTTACCGTTTTCTACATAATACCAATCGCCGTAGAAGTAAACTAAGGTTGTTGCATTGAAGTTAACCTTCCCGTTTTCTACATAGTACCAATCGCCGTAGAAGTAAATCAAGGTTGTTACATTGAAATTAACCTTTCCGTTTTCTACATAGTACCAATCACCATAGAAATAGACCAAGGTTGTTGTGTTAAAATTCACCTTACCGTACTCTACGTAGTACCAGTCACCGTAATAATAACATAACGTGATTGCATTAAAGTTTACTTTGCCGTATTCTACGTAGTACCAATCGCCATAGAAATAAAACAAGGTTATTGCATCAAAATTAATTTTACCGTTTTCAACGTAGTACCACTCACCGTAGAAGTAAACAAGGTCTGTGTAACTCCAATTAACAATGCCGTTTTCAACGTAGTACCAGTTGCTGTAAAATGCTGTTAAACCGGAAAAGGTGTTGTCAAATATGCCGTTTGTTACGTAAAACCACTCTCCGTAAAATTGAGCAAGACCCGTATAAGACCAGTCTAAAACGCCGTTTGAAACGTAATAGTAGCCACCGTTGTAGTCAGTAAGACCGGTATAAGAGTAATCAATATTACCGTTGGGGGTATAATACCAAACATCATCTATAAGAGTAAGATTTTTAGTGTTGGCAGAATTACCGTAGGTATAAACTCTGTTTGAAGAGGTTAATTTACTGTTGCCTGTTTTTATAATTAAAGTGTTCCATTTAAGCTCGGAGTGGCCGTAGGTTACTGAAATAAGCTTCGAGCATTCGCTGAAAGCATATTCCCCGATAATCCGTAAGCTACTTGGAAGATATACCGAGCTTAACGTTTTACAGCCCTCAAAGGCTCTCGGCTTAATTTCCGTTACGCCCTCGGGAATTGTAACATTCGTTGTTCTATATCCGTCAACGTATAAATTCTGTGCGTAATAAAGGGGGTTGCTTCCCGTACCGTCAAAGGCTACCTGACACCAATTAGCAATATTTTTTATATTTATTCCAAAAAGACCGACACAAGAAACGAAAGCACTGCTTTCAATTGCTTTTATATTGGTGCTCATATCTAAGGTTTCAAGACCTGAACAGCCTAAGAAAGCACATTCACCGATTCTTGTAACGGTATCGGGGATAGTGATATCTATAAGACTGATGCAGTAGGCGAAAAGACCGCTTTCAATTTCAGTTATGTATTTGGGGAGGGTGACTGTTTTAAGTTCGTCACAAGAGTGAAAAGCATCGCAACCTATATAGGTTACTGAGTTTGGAATTGTTACAGAGGTAAGAAGTATACATTGCGAAAAAGCATCCCAAGCAATAGTTTTAGTTCCTTCCTTTATTCTGTATGAACCCATAAACTCGGGGTGCATATGTAAAAGGTGCTTACCGCAATATAAAACGCCGTTTTGCCAGTTAGAGTCTTTATTAAAATAATCCGTACCCGCAACAACGAGCCTTCCGATTTCATTGACGCTGTCAGGGATATAAATGTCTGAAAGTGCATTGCAATCCTTAAAAGCGTAAGAACCGATAACAGTTACCGTATCAGGAATAGTAACGCCCGTAATAAAGGCACAGCCCTCAAAGGCACTTTCGCCGATTTCAGTAACGGGTAAGCCGTTGTGATATGCGGGAATATTAACATAGCCACCTGCATTTCTGTTGCAGGCAGAAACATAGTAAGAGATACCGCTTTCAGTTAATTGAAAGGTTAAATCCGCCTCGGTGGCAGCAGAAACGTCTATTGAAAGCGTTGACGTTGATAAAACGCCGACAGCTATTAAAAAAGCTAAGAAAAGACTAAAAAACCGTTTCATAAAGCCTCCAAAAATGAAAAATTTTCTTTGTATTGATAATACTATTTTTTTATATATTAGTCAAGAAATGCAAACATAATAAAACTCATTATATAGCGCAGAAAGCATCTGCCTTTCGACAGATGCTTTCCGCTGTGGATGTGGGGTGTGAAAGAGAAAGATATGGCTTGCGGTTTGCACCGCTATATATAAACTCCGGTTAAGGAGATTATATCAGGTTGAAATTAGTTAGGAATGCGAAATGAAGATGCCAGATGCCAGTTCCCAGATGCCAGAGAGCTTCGCAGGAGAAAAAATTGAAGTTTTGCGAAGCTTATAATGCGTCGCAGACCCGACACTCCTCACTCCTCACTCCTCACTCCTCACTGCGAACAAAGTGAGTTATGCTTGTGTCGTAACCGTAATTATATTCGCCTCTTCCGGCTTCGAAATTCTTATAACGTATTCAAAATATTCGTCAGTTTCGCTTTTTGCGGTATCGGCTTCAATACCTGCTTTTCTTATAGTGTCTACCGCGTGGTTAAGGGTGTTGAGGAAAATTCTCATATCCTTATATACCTTAACATGAGCCTTTTTCGGCTCTTTTTTTCTTCGGTGTACGTCCTTTACGAGCTGTTCGGTTTCCGCAACGGTCAAGTGCCTTTCGATAACAATATCTAAAACCCTTGCCCTTGTTATGTTATCGGGTAAAGAGAGTAACGCTCTCGCATGTCTTTCCGTAAGACCTGCGTAGGTGATTTTATCTCTCATTTCCTCGGGTAATCGTAAAAGTCTTAATTTATTTGAGAGTGATGAGGGGGATTTACCTAATTTTTTTGCAATTTGTTCTTGAGAAAGTCCGTGGTCAATCATAAGCTTTTCAAGGGCAACAGCCTCTTCGAAAAAGTCAAGATTTTGCCTCTGCACGTTTTCAATTATTGCAAAAAGTGCGGATTGCTCGTCTGAAACGTTCATAACAACGCAAGGAATGTTATTCATACCAATCATTCGGGCGGCTCTCAAGCGTCTTTCGCCTGAAATAAGCTCAAAGCTTCCGTCAGAAAGAACTCTTACGTTTATAGGCTGTAAAAGTCCGTTGCTTCTTATTGAACAGGCAAGCCCTTCAAGCTCGTTGTAATCAAAACGTACTCTCGGTTGATGTGGGTTAGGCTTTATGTTTTCGTGAGGGATAAGCTGAATCTGACAGCTTGCTTTATTTTTTGATGCTGTTTTTAACATTTGAGTTCCGTCCTTTAGTGATTTGCTCGTTGTTTATCTTTATAGCCTGTCCCTCTCTGTGCTTTAACTATAACACCCGAGAATAAAAAAATAAAGCATTTTCGGTCGGGGTAAATCGACTGAAAATGCTTTGCTTTTATGTTTTTATAAAGGCTTTTTGGCGATTTGTGCCGAAGGGCGAGGGTATTTTGCCGAAGTTTGCGAAATCTTTTTCACCTTTATTATGGCTCTTTTGTCGCCACTGGGGAGTGAAAACTCGTCAACACCCTCAATTTTACCGCCTAAAATCTGAACAGCCTTTTCGCCTGTGCTGATTTCTTCAATAGCAGTTGCACCTTTAAGAGAAAGGAAGGTACCGCCTTTTTTTACGAAAGGCAAGGTGTATTCTGAAAGCACCTTTAATTCGGCAACGGCTCTTGCGGTTGCAAAATCGTATTTTTCACGGAAATCAGGATTTTTTCCTGCATCCTCGGCTCTCATATGAACAACCTCGGCGTTAGTAACGCCCATTTTTTCTGCCATATCCTGAACGGCTTTAAGCTTTTTACCCGTTGAGTCTAAAAGTGTAACCTGCACTTCGGGGTAAGCCGCCGCAATTACAAGACCGGGGAAGCCTGCACCGGTGCCAACGTCGATTACCTTCATACCGCTGTTAAACTCAGCAGATTTTGTAACGAGAAGACAGTCAAGGAAATGCTTAACGGCAATGCCCTCGTCATCGGTAATGGCGGTAAGATTGATTTTACTGTTCCAATCCTTTAAAAGCTCGCCGTAAATTTCAAGCTTTTTGCCTAAATCCTCGGATATTTCAATTCCATAAGGAATTGCTTTTTCTTTTAAAATATCAACAATTGCCATAATTATTCACAGAAGCTGTAATCGGGTTTAACGATTTTACCTGTTGTTGCAGATTCAACGATAGCAATACAAGCGGCAACTGTTTTTGCACCCTCTTCTGCGGGAGTGGGGCAGGGAGTGCCGTTAACGATAGAGTCTGCAAATACCTCGAATTCCTTAACGAAGTTGTGGTTATTAACCTCAAGCTCAATGATTTCGGGATCGTGAGCAAGACCGTCTTCACCGATTGTAAATACCTGCATTGTGGGTGATGTGTTATCGCAGATAACAGTACCCTTTGTACCGTAAATAACTGTTCTCATTGTGTAGTCACGCTTACAGCCTGTTGAAACGTAAACCTTACCTGCAATATCATTCGGGAATTTCATAATTGCGATAGTTGAGTCATCATAAGAAACTGTAGGTAAAAGCTTATGTGTACCGTATGCGAAAACCTCTTCAGGGTCGCCTGCAAGCCAACGAAGAAGGTCAACTGCGTGGCAACCGCCACCGATAACGCCGTGACGGGCATCGTCTGAACGCCAGTTCTGTTTATTTGAAACGATATTCATATAATCGTGAGCGTATTCACTTTCAACGAAGTAAAGCTCGCCTAAAGCACCGCTTTCAATAAGCTCTTTTGTTTTAACGAAAGAGGGAGTAAAACGGCAAATCTGACCAACCATAAATACACAGCCTGATTTTTTTGCAGCCTGAACGATTTCAGCAACGTCCTCTTTAGTAAGAGCAAGAGGCTTTTCACATAAAACGTGCTTACCTGCTTCAAGCATTTCGATAGCCACCTGCTTGTGAAGCTGGTCGGGAATACCGATTGAAACTGCATTGATTTCCTTGTTGTTTATAATATCGTGGTAGTCAAGTGTCCATTTTTCTTCGGGAATATCGTATTTTTCTCCTGCAAATTTAAGTGCTTTTTCGTCGCAGTCACAAATAAGACCGATTTCAGCACCGTAAGCTAAAGCGCCCTCAAGGTGAGCTCTGCCGAATTCAAGGCCGATAATACCGGCAACAATTTTCTTTTCCATTTATATATCTCCTTTAGTTTGTTATTCGTTTATTAGGTTTAATTCAAAGCTTAATATCAGCCTCTGTAAAGAGCTAAAATTTCTTCAACGGGTCCTGAAAAATTCTCTGCCATAGGGGGTAAGGGCTTTTCCTTCATAAGGAAGTCAGTAAAGAGAAGGCCTTTTTTATCGTTACCCATCTGATATTTTGCAATTGTTTCAATAAGGTCCTGCTTTTTAGGCTTGTTTGTAAGGTGTTCGCAGTTTTCAAGAGTAATTTCAACCTTGTCGGTTGCTGAAATATTGTCAAGCAATACAACTAAAGTACCGTTTTCCTTTTTGAAGCTTGCAGTTTTCTTTCTTGAGTTAACCTTAAGAGTGATTTCGCCGTTAACGATATCCTTAAAGAATATTTTATACGCTCTCTTTTCGGGTGAAACGGTAGCGTCGCCCTCGGCTTTACCAATAGTAAAGCTTACAGTTGAGCCGTTTTCGTTAACTGTAAAAGGTGTTTTTAAGTAAGCACCGTTCTGGTATGAAAGAGTTTCGCCGTCGTCCTCGTAAAGAGTAAAGGTGTTATTACCTCTGTAAACGAGAAGCTCGAGCTCTGCGGGGTTAGAGCAATCGTTATCACGGTCGTTTGCACTCATGGGGATAATTGCACCCTCTTTTGCAAGGACAGGGAAGTTTTCAATATCGCGGTACATTTTAACGAATCTCTTACCGCAGTAAATTCTGCCTGTGAAAACATCGGTATATCTTCCTTCGGGAATCCATACGTTCACGCCTGCCATATTATTGTCGCTTGAGGTATGCTCTGTAATGGGAGCAACTATAAGCTCTGTGCCGAAGAAGAACTGATTTTTACATTCGTAAGCGCTCTTTCTTTCGGGATAAGCGTAATACATAGGCTCGCAAATTGCTCTGCATTCTGTATGAGTACGGTAGTTCATCGTGTAAATATAAGGAAGAAGCTTGTGACGGAGACGAAGCTGTTCCTTTGCGATTCTTTCAATAGGACCGCTGTAATTCCAGGGCTCTTTACCCATAAACTCGTTGTTTGTAGAGTGAAGTCGCATAATAGGACTGAATACGCCTAACTGCACCCAACGGATGTAAAGCTCGTCATCCTTTTTACCCATACAGTGACCGCCGATATCGTGGCTCCACCAAGGATAACCGATGTTTGATGCGGTAGCGGTAAAGCCGGGCTGGAAGTCAAGGCTTGCCCATGTCTGAGTTGTGTCACCGCTGAAGCCTAAAGGATATCTCTGGCTACCTGCACCTGCGAAACGGGAAAGAATAAGAGGTCTGTTGTTATCCTTTGCGTTATCGTAGAAATGGTAATGGTTTAAAGCCCATAAGGGATCAAGACCGGGCACGGGTGATTTAGTACCCTGCTGCCAATCAATCCACCAGAAGTCAACACCCATTTTTTCATAGGGGTGGTGAAGCACTTTGAAGTAGTTTTCAATAAACTTCTTGTCGGTAATGTCAAACTTAACGGGTGCTTTTGTTTTGGGGTCCTGACCCATAACCTTGCACATTTCTTCGTATTGGTCTTCATACCAACGCACACCTTGAGAGGGGTGAAGATTAAATGTAGTTTTATAATTGTTTTCTTTAAGAGTCTTAAGAAAGCCTGCAGGGTCGGGGAAAAGGTCTGTATTAAAGCTGTAACCCGTCCAGCCTGCCGACCAAACGTCGTAAACGTATTCCCAAAGATTCTGGTGAGGGTAAACCTTGTGGCTGTCCTTACCGAATTTGCCCTTGATATCAACCCAGTGCCAATCCATATCAACAGTCGCAACAGTAATAGGAATTTCCTCTGTTTTAAATCTTTCAAGAAGCTCAAGGTATTCATTCTGTGAATACGCTTTGTAACGGCTCCACCAGTTTGAAAGAGCATATCGGGGGATAAGAGGAACGTGACCGGTTAATTTATAAAGGTCTGTTGTAGCGCCGATATAATCATTACCGTATGCGAAATAATACTCGTCCTTCTCTTTGTGCTTTCTGGGAAGAATTCTTCCGTCATTTGTAAGAATCAGAGTATCGCTGTCATCAAGAATAGCAACACCGTTTCTTGAAATAACGCCGTCACCGAGAGTAATAACGCCTGCAGTAATATCAAGCGTTCTGCAGGTACCCTTAAGGTTACCCGATTTATAATTTGTAACAACTCTTCCGTCGCGAAGCTTAATGCGAATCATTTTCTTTAATTTCTTTGAATAAAGGAAATTCGCTTTAGTTGTTTTGATTTCAATAGTATCGCTTGATTCGTTAACCTTAAATTCGGGCTTGCAGAAATCACGGAACCATACGCTTTGGGTAGGCTCGTCGCAGAATTTACCCTTGCTTTGCTCTTCAACACGAACAAGGCAGGGGGTAATAACGGTAATTCTGATACCACCCTTTACGATAGTATGACTGTCGTGAGCTTTAGGCGAACAATCAATTTTAAATCTGTCAAAAAATTGTTCCATAAGATATCTCCTTAAACAATTCGAAAATTTACTAGTATATAATATACAACATTACATATTCAAAGTCAATGAACACAAGACAAACTTATACTTGATTAAATAAACTCATAATAAATCGACTTAATATTTAAGTATATTGCACAAAGGCTTTTCGTTGACAAACTACCGCAGTAATGTTAAAATTATATGTTGTGAAAGGGTGGTTTATATGGTATTCCAAAAACACATCGGATTTGATAACGATATGTATATCGAAAAGCAATCCGAGCAGATTATGAAAAGGATTGATGAATTCGGCGGCAAGCTTTACCTTGAATTCGGCGGTAAGCTTTTTGACGATTTTCACGCTTCAAGAGTTTTACCCGGTTTTAAGCCGGACAGTAAGCTTCAGATGCTTCTTAACCTTAAGGATCACGCTGAGGTTGTTATTGTTATATCCGCAGGCGATATTGAAAGCAATAAAATCCGCGGTGACTACGGTATAACCTATGATAGTGACGTTTTACGTCTTATGGATGCCTTCAGCAGCGCAGGGCTTTTTGTTGGCAGTGTTGTTATTAACCAGTTTAACGGTCAGCCTGCCGCAGTTAAATTTAAAGAAAAGCTTCAGAATCTTGGTATCAAGGTTTTCATTCATTATACTATTGACGGCTACCCCTACAACGTAAGAGGTATTGTAAGCGAAAACGGCTTCGGTAAAAATGAGTATATTGAAACCTCCCGTCCTCTTGTTGTTATAACCGCCCCCGGTCCCGGTAGCGGTAAAATGTCTACCTGTCTTTCACAGCTTTACCACGAAAACCTTAGGGGAAATAAAGCGGGTTACGCAAAATTTGAAACCTTCCCCATCTGGAATTTACCCTTAAAGCACCCTGTAAACCTCGCTTACGAGGCTGCAACGGCAGACCTTAACGACGTTAATATGATTGACCCTTATCACCTTGAAGCTTACGGTAAAACAACCGTAAACTACAACCGTGACGTTGAGGTTTTCCCTGTATTAAATGCAATTTTTGAAAAAATCGAGGGCGTAAGCCCCTATAAGTCACCTACTGATATGGGTGTTAATATGGCAGGTTATTGTATCACAGATGATTATGCCTGCAGAAAAGCATCTCACGATGAGATTATAAGAAGGTATTTTGCCGCTCTTTGCGACAGAAAAATGGGCCAGAAAAATGACGGTGCAATAGGCAAAATCGAAAGCCTTATGAATCAGGCGGGTATTTCCGTTGACTCTCAAAGACCTGCCGTAAAGGCTGCTCTTACAAAGAGTGAGGAAACAGGCGGCAGACCTGCAGTCAGCATCGAGCTTCCCGACGGCACTATCGTTACAGGTAAAACAAGCGACCTTTTAGGCTCTGCCTCCGCCGCACTTTTAAATGCTCTTAAAGCGGTAGCGGGCATCGACGACGATACACTTCTTATTGAAAGAAAAATTATTGAGCCTATTCAGCTTCTTAAAACAAGTATTTTAGGAAATCATAACCCAAGACTTCATACTGACGAGGTGCTTATCGCCCTTACAATGAGTGCGGTTGAAAGCACAGATGCTAAAAAAGCCTTTGACGTGCTTAACGCTCTCTCGGGTAGCGAGGCACATGCAACAGTTATTCTTTCTCAGGTTGACAGAGATACCTTCAGAAAATTAGGTATTAACCTTACATGCGAGCCCCAATATGAAAGTAAAAAACTTTATCATAAATAAGAGGTTGAGTTATGAAAGCAAAAATCACTCTTGCAAAAGAATTTCGTATAGGTGAAATAGATAAAAGAATTTACGGCTCTTTTATTGAGCATTTAGGAAGAGCCGTTTACGGCGGTATTTACGAGCCGGGTCATCCTACTGCTGACGAAAACGGCTTCCGTCAGGACGTTATAGATTTAGTTAAAAAGTTAAACGTTCCCGTAGTCCGTTACCCCGGCGGTAACTTCGTTTCGGGCTACAACTGGGAAGACGGCGTTGGCCCCGTTGATAAAAGACCTAAAAAGCTTGATCTTGCATGGGGTACAACCGAGCCTAATTTAATCGGTACCAATGAGTTTGTAAAATGGTGCGAAAAAGCTAATGCAGAATGTATGATGGCGGTAAATTTAGGCACAAGAGGCCCCGACGAAGCAAGAAATTTAGTTGAATACTGTAACCATAAATCAGGCTCCTATTGGAGCGATTTAAGAAGAAGCCACGGCTACGAAAACCCTCATAATATCAAGCTTTGGTGTTTGGGTAACGAGATGGACGGCGGTTGGCAGATGGGCGCTAAAAATGCTGTTGAATACGGCAGAACTGCCCTTGAAGCTTCAAAAATGATGAAATGGACTGACGGTAGCATTGAAACCGTGCTTTGCGGTTCATCAAGCAGATATTCAGGTACCTTCGGTGAATGGGAGGTTCAGAGCCTCGATATTGCTTACGACAGTATTGACTACGTTTCACTTCATCAGTATTACGGTAACCAAGAGGATGATACACCCTCGTTCCTTGCAAAAACTCTTGGGTTAGACGAGTTTATTTATTCAGTTATTTGTGCTTGCGATTACGTTAAGGCAAAAAGACGTTCAAAGAAAACAATCAACCTTTCCTTTGACGAATGGAACGTCTGGTATCATTCTAACAACAGACCCTTTGAAAGATGGAGCGTAGCACCGCCTCTTCTTGAAGACATTTATAATTTTGAGGATGCTCTTCTTGTTGGCTCAATGCTTATAACACTTCTGCGTCATTGTGACAGAATTAAGATTGCCTGTCTTGCACAGCTTGTAAACGTTATTGCTCCTATTTTCACAAAAACGGGTGGCGGTGTTTTCCCGCAGACTACCTTCTTCCCATTTATGCATCTTTCAAATTACGGAAGAGGAAGTGCTCTTTTACCTCTCGTTGATTGCCCGAAATACGATTGCAAGAAGTTTACAGACGTGCCCTACATAGAAACTATTGCAACCTTTGACGAGGAAAACGACGAAATGACGGTTTTCTGTGTAAACAAGAGTCTTGACGAAAGCGTTGTTCTTGACGTTAATTTAATGGATTTTGACGGCTACAAGCCCGTTGAATTTATTTCTATGGACGGCTACGGAATTAAAGACGAAAACAGTCTTGAAGCCGTAACGGTTAAGCCCCATACAAACCCCGTTCCCGAAATGGACGAAGGTGTGCTTACAGCAGAGCTTAAGCCATTCAGCTGGAACGTTATAAGATTAAAAAAATAAAGGAAAAGCCTACGGGCAGAGAAAATTATGGATTTTAAAAGCTTTATAAACGGTGCTTTAAACAGACCTGACAAGGAAGACAGAATTGAAAGATTCAATTTAAAAGGCAGAATTTCAGGTTATATTCTTACAAAAGCACAGCAAAACATACCCACTTGCGGTTATAATTACGAAGCGGATATAACAAAGCTTTGGGAAGTTTTTTCAGAATTAAAGGAAACCTGCGGTTATAACCTTACCTTTAATACTCTTATGATGAGAATTCTTGTTGAGGGCTTGAAGGCTGCACCAAGACTTAATTCTCATATCAATTTTAATACAACATCTTCCTGCGGTACTCTTATTGAGAAGAAGCATATTGACGTTGCAATGCCCGTTTTATTGGAAAACGGTGAAACCTTCCCCATTAAAGTAAGAAATTCTGAAGATAAAACGTTAAAAGAGTTGTCAGAGCAAATTGATAAGCTTTTTGAAACCCTTAAAACTACTGATATTGACAGAGTTATGTTTGACGTTATTCTTCAAAGAACGGTAGGGCTTATGTTAAGCGGTGCGGTTATACCCACCATTGCCCAGACCGTTACGGGCTACGTCGGAAAGCATAAGGTTGCAACCCTTAAGGGTCTTTTTGAGCATGCACCCCGTGACGGCTCGTCACTTCAGATGAACGATTTAAACGAGGGCTCTGTTTGTATGACGAACTGGGGTGTGCTTTACGGTGGTCTTAACGGAAACGTTACTTATACACCTCTTCTTTATCCCCAGGTTTTCCTTATGGCAATCGGTGTAGTTCGCGACAGAGATTATGCTTTCAAAAACGAAGAGGGTATAGTTGATATAGGTACTAAAAAATACCTTCCCATCACCCTTATGTTTGACCACAGAATAGGTGGCTTCAACGACGTTATGCCCTTTATCAAAAAGCTTGACGAAATCTTTGAAAACCCTGAAATTATAAAAGAATGGTAAGGCTTCGCCAAATTGCAAATTGGAAATGGCAAGTGGCAAATTAAGTGCGAAATGCGGAATGCGAAATGCGAAATGAAGTCACCGGAGCAAGATAATAGATAAAAGATAATATTGAATAGATAATAGAAAAGGGTCTGCGACGCAATTATAAATGCTTCGCAGACCTGTTGTTTTATATAAATTTAAATTGTAGCGAAGCTTATCCCTCTTTTTTCGTGAAACGAAAAAGGAGACTAACTATCAAAAGTCAAGTATAGAAATGAAAAAAGATGTAAATAAGACGATTAAAGAAAAAAGGCATAACAAAACAGACGTCTATGACGCCAAGTTTTAAATAAAAAAGAATTAAACAGTAGCCTTGTAAA
>JAGBCU010000065.1 GCA_017937865.1 Clostridia bacterium
TACAATCAGCAACGCAGTTCCGAAATTTGCCACTTGCCATTTCCAATTTGCCATTCTGCTCGCCTCTGGCATCTAGTATCTGGCATCTTCATTTCGCAATTCCCATTCCGTATTTCGCACTTAATTTGCCACTTGCCATTTGCCACTAAAAACCCCTGCCCGATATCACTCGGACAGGGATTTTTACTTTATTCTTCTTTACCTGTTGTAGCGGAAGCTGTTTCTTTCTCTGCTTCTTCCTCAACGTTTGCATCTTTTTTGCGTTCAAATTTACGGTAGTTTATTTTACCGATTTTTGTTGTAGGTAAAGCGTCGGTGAATTCAAACTCTGTAGGCTGAGCATTTTTAGCAATATTCTTTTTGCAGAATTCTCTGATTTCCTTTTCAATTTCGGAAGTCTTTTCAACGCCTGCTTTAAGCACGATAACTGCCTTAGGCACTTCCTGCTTTATTTTATCCTTAACGCCAACAACAACGCTTGAAGCTATGTACTTACACTTATTGAGAATATTCTCAAGCTCTGTGGGATAAATGTTGTATCCGTTTGAAATAATCATTCTCTTAAGACGGGAGGTAAAGTGAAGAATACCGTTCTCCATATAACCCAAGTCGCCTGTATGAAGCCACTGTGTGCCGTCGGGGTGAGTTCTTATTGTGTTGTCGGTTTCTTCCTTGTTATTAACGTAACCCAACATAACGGTAGGACCGTTAACGCAAATTTCACCGATTTCACCGTCGGGAAGCTCTTCGTTTGTTTCGGGGTTGCAAACCTTAACGAGAGTATCAGGGTTAGGAATACCGATGTTATCAATATCCTCTGCACCGTACTGAGTTGCAGTAAAGAATGCCGTTGCCTCTGAAAGACCGTAGCCTATACGAATATGGGTGGTTGAGCCACAAGAACGGAAATAATCGAGAACCCTTGCACGAAGGTCATCGCTTAAATAGTCACCGCCACTGAGAATAACCTTAACACTGCTGAAGGAATCGGGTCCGAGATTTTTATTATTGGTAATTGCTTTAAGCATTGTAGGAACAGCAGGAACGATTGTGGGCTTAGTCTTTTTAATTGTTTCGTTAAGCTTTTTAACGTCAATTTTAGGAAGAAGAATACACTTCATACCTAACATAAGCGGAGCGTGAACAGCAACGCAAAGACCAAATCCGTGGAAAATGGGAAGACCCGAAAGCATTGATGCACCCGGTCTTGCCTCGGGACAAACGTCAAAGCACTGAGTAGCAAGGGCGTTAAAGCAAAGGTTTGAAAGCACGATACCCTTTGATTTACCCGTTGTACCACCGCTGTAGATAAGCACTGCGGCATCGTCCTTATCTCTCTTAACTGTAGGCACCTTTTCGCTTGTATCTTTAACAATGTTCTTCCATCTTATTGTGTCAGATTCATACTTCATCTGCTTACGGCTTTTAAGATTATAAGCCATTTTAAGAATGGGATTCATACTGTTGCTTACTTCGCAAACAACAATTCTGTCAATCCCGACGCCTTTAACGGTAGCATAAGATACGTCGGTTGTGAAAATAATTGTTGAATTTGTAAGCTCAACGGCATTTTTAATTTCGCCCTCATCACTTAAGGGGTGAATAACGTTACAAACCGCACCGATTTTATTTAAAGCATAAATAAGGAAAATTGATTCGGGCATATTAGGCATACAAACAGTTACACTTTCATCCTCAACAATGCCTAATTTTAAAAGAGCTTTAGCAACGTTGTTTACCTTTTTGTCAAACTCTTTAAAAGTAAATCTGACGTCAAAAAACTCAAGTGCAGGAAGATTAGGGTATTTGTCGGCAGTTTCTTTAAACATATCGTAGATAGAGCCCTGACAATAATCCATATGCTCACGCATATTTCCGTAATGCTTCAACCAGCCTTTTTCTTCTACGGGAATATCAATGAGCTTCATTGCTTCCATTGTAGAAAAATATTCACAAGCTTTTCCCATAAAAACCTCCGCCGTTTTCAACGGCATTTTTTAAAAATTTGCAGTCTACCACTGCACGAAAAAGTTAATCACATTTTAAATGATATATGTTTTTTCCGACAAAGTCAAGGAAAAGTGTGTAAAAACTCACCTTTTTTGAAACATTAAACAGGTGTTTAATAACTATTACTTTTTATTTCGGTTTTATACAACACCCGACACCCGACTGTTTAATAAAATCCTTTTATGCAACTTTCTTTGTTGACACCCGTTTTTATATATGTTAGAATAACTATCGCTTTTAGAAAATAAAATTGCATATTTGCAGGGATGGCGGAATTGGCAGACGCGTTAGATTCAGGTTCTAATGAATGCAAATTCATGTGGGTTCAAGTCCCATTCTCTGCACCAAAAATAGAGCGACCGCTTTTGTGGTTGCTTTATTTTTATATAGTAATGGGACTTGAACCCTTCTCGGCGAAGCCGAACACAATCGGGAATTCGCAAGAAGCTTGCGAATGATGGGCAGAGCCCATCAAGTCCCATTCTCTGCACCACTAAACCAAAACACCCGCCGATTTTACTCGACGAGTGTTTTGGTTTTTATATTTTTTGGAGAAATTGAAAATGCTTAAAATGTTGTATAGGTGGAATTGTTTTTCGAAGCACCTGAGGGTTTTACCTGTGGTTGCTCTATCGTAATATTCCGCACGTTTATTTTATTACATTTGAATCTAACGATTCAACTACGCTCCTTTGTCGCGTAGGGTACCACCCACCATTGCCGTTGGCAATGGTCAACCGGTTACAATATAGTCGTCTTGCTCGTTATTCACTTCGCAATACTCCTTATTGTGCCCAGAGCTTATTGTTCGCTTCATCTGCCACTGGCA
>JAGBCU010000066.1 GCA_017937865.1 Clostridia bacterium
AACCTAAGACGTAAGAGAACTACCCTCCACCATTGCCGTTGGCAATGGTCCCCCTCCCTATCCGCTAAAGCGGACAAGGAGGCAAAGCTTCGCGCATTTAGATTTTTCTCTTGATAAAAAATAAAATATGTGGTAAGTTAATAGTGCGACACAAAATTTAATATTCTAGGAAATGCAGTTGCTTTTTTTATCTTTTGGTAAAAATGCAGCTCTATTCAACTGTGTTCTTGGAATATTTTTGAATTTTGTGTCGCAACAATCGGAGCTTGCGTTTTTCGTGCGTGGCTTCGGCTGCGCACTTTTTGTTTTTTAGGGGGCTTTTTGTATGTTGGATGCAGAAATGCTTGAAGAAAGTTATCTGTATAAAAGAATGTATCTATACTTATTTAATCGCATTACAGATGCATTAGAATATAAAACAATTGAAGAAATCAAAGAAAGTCTTATGAAAGCTCAATGCGAAACGGAAGATATTTATATTGAAAAAGAAGCAGAAATCCCCGAAATTGAAATATTGAGAACGATAAATGAAAATGAAACCAATATAGGCTTACTTGAATTATTAATTGAAACAGAAAAAGAAAAGCCCGTGGAAATGCGGGAAGAAAGCTTTTTAGAAGAAATAACAGACTGGAAGAAAGAGCTTGAAGAAAATAACGAATATTTAAAAAGCATTCAAACTAAAAAAACAATGGCACAAAAAGTCTGCGAAAGTATTCTTACAGGTGAGCAGAAAATTAAATAATTAATAAAGTATTTAAGGCGTGTACCTCTCCCCGAAGAGAGATACACGCCTTGGAAAAATTTTGTGTTCTTTTATCTCACATTCCCGCTCTCAACAGCCGACTTCTTTACTGCTTCGGCTATTTCAAAAGCTACGCTTCTGTCTAATGCGGAGGGGATTATGTTTTCCTCGTTAAGCTCGTTTTCGGGGATGTGGTTTGCAAGGGCGTATGCCGCCGCAAGCTTCATTTCCTCTGTAATTGCAGTTGCACCGCAATCAAGAGCTCCTCTGAAAATACCGGGGAAAACGAGAACGTTATTAATCTGATTGGGGAAATCCGAGCGACCCGTACCCACAACTCTTGCACCTGCATTTTTTGCTTTATCGGGCATAATTTCGGGGGTGGGGTTAGCCATTGCAAAAACAATTGAGTCTTTATTCATTGTTTTTACCATTTCCTCCGAAAGAATATTCGGTGCTGAAACACCAACGAAAACGTCAGCATTTTTGATTGCAACATCAAGACCGCCTGTAAGCTTTTCGGGGTTCGTGATTTTCGCAAGCCTTTGCCTTTCCTCGCCTAAAAGCTCGTCGCTTTCGTCAATGATACCTCTTCTGTCAACAAGCACCATATTTTTAGCGCCTGCGGCAATAAGCATTTTTGAAATTGCCGTACCTGCAGCACCTAAGCCGTTTACAACGATTTTAACGTCATCTATTTTTTTATTCACAACTCTCAATGCGTTAAGCACTCCTGCAAGTACAACAACTGCCGTACCGTGCTGGTCATCGTGGAAAATCGGGATATCGCAAAGCTCTTTTAATTTTTTCTCAATTTCAAAGCATCTGGGGGCGGCAATATCCTCAAGATTAATACCGCCGAAGCTACCTGAAAGAAGATAAATCGTTCTTACTATTTCGTCAACGTCCTTTGATTTTATGCAAAGGGGAAAGGCATCAACGTCTGCAAACTTTTTAAATAATGCACATTTACCTTCCATAACTGGCATACCTGCCTCGGGGCCTATATCACCAAGACCTAAAACAGCCGTACCGTCAGTTACAACCGCAACAAGATTATTTCGTCTTGTTAATTCAAATGATTTTTTAACATCATCTTTGATAACAAGGCAAGCCTCTGCAACACCGGGGGTGTAGGCTAAAGACATATCCTCTCTTGTTTCAACGGGGCAACGGGCAATAACCTCAATTTTGCCGTTCCATTCGTAATGCTTTTTTAAAGATTCTTTTTTAATATCCATAATTATTCCTGATTTGCCTGCATTTTGAGATATGCATTTATGAAACCGTCAATATCTCCGTCCATAACTGCATTTATATTACCGTTTTCAAAGCTTGTTCTGTGGTCTTTTGCAAGAGTGTAGGGCATAAATACGTATGAACGAATCTGACTACCCCAAGCAATTTCCTTTTGAACGCCCTTGATATCACTGATTTTGTCAAGATGCTCACGCTCTTTGATTTCAATAAGCTTTGACTTAAGCATACGCATAGCAACCTCACGGTTCTGATGCTGGCTTCTTTCAACCTGACAGGAGCAAACGATACCTGTGGGGATATGAGTAAGACGAACTGCGGAAGAGGTTTTATTAACCTTCTGACCGCCCGCACCTGATGAACGGTAAACGTCCATTTTAATATCCTCGGGTGCGATTTCAACCTCGATACTGTCGTCAATTTCGGGCATAACCTCAAGAGATGCGAAAGAAGTGTGTCTTCTTCCTGATGCATCAAAGGGTGATACACGAACAAGACGGTGAATACCGCTTTCGCTCTTCATATATCCGTAAGCGTTTTCGCCTTCAATAAGAATAACTGCTGATTTAAGACCTGCCTCATCACCGTCAAGGTAGTCAAGAGTTGAAACCTTGAAGCCGTGACGCTCACCCCAACGGTTGTACATACGGAAAAGCATCTGTGCCCAGTCCTGAGCCTCTGTTCCGCCTGCACCTGCGTGGAAGGTAAGAATAGCGTTGTTTTTATCATATTCACCTGTAAGAAGAGTTGAAAGAGTCATAGCATCAAGAGAAGCTACGAAATCATCAACGCTTGTTCTGCATTCGTCGAAAAGACTTTCATCCTCTTCCTCGTTTGCAAGCTCAATAAGTGTAAGAGTGTCGTCAAAAACACCGTTAAGGTCAACGTAAGCCTGAATTTTATTTTTAAGGCCTGCCATATGCTGAGTGATTTTCTGTGATCTCTGAATATCATCCCAGAAGCCGTCTTTAGCACTTTCCTCTTCAAGCTCCGCAACTTCCGTTTTCATTTTTTCAAGACCTAAAGCTTCTGCAAGGTCTTTAAGCTTATCCTCGTATGAGAGAAGCTCAAGTCTTAATTCTTCAAATTGAAGCATAAATATATTTCCTTTCAATCGTTATTATTTGGATTTTAAATCTGAGGTATTAACGCATAATAAACACCTGATTACATATTTTTACAAACAATTAGTATAACGATTATAGTTAGTCGAAACAGTGTAAATTTACACTGTTTCGATACCAAATATTTAATTTGGTATCGAATTTTCAAAGAAAATTCGACTATAATCCTTTCAATGAATGTGATGCAAAATTGTGTTTATGCAAAACAATTTTGCTAAAAGCCGATAAAATCGGCTTTTGTGAAACGCAACTGCGTTTCGACAAATCACGGTCATTATAACTTAATTTTGCCAATATGTAAAGATTAACTTTTAAAAATATTAATCGTTTTTAATATTATTATACAATAAAAATTAAAACACTTGCTTTTTTTGGAAAATAGTGATACTATATGCTACGTATGGAAAGGCAATGATGAAGACAGTAGCTCTTTTAATCCATTAAAGCGAGTCGGTGAGGGTGCAAGACCGATATGGTGAAAAGATGTCGAATATCACTTCTGAGCCGAGGGCTGAAATTTTCAGTAAGCCTCTCCGGATGCTCACCGTTATTGGAGCAACGTATGACGGTACGTGTAAATTATGGGTGGTTGCAAAGCGTGTCTTTGTCCTGTATTTACAGGGCGAAGGCTTTTATTTTTAAATTGAAAGTTGCAAGTTGAAAATTGTAAATTATGTTCACTTCGTTCTCAAGTTAGGAGTGAGGAGTTAGGAGTGAGGAGTGTCGGAACTGCGTTGGCATTATAAGCTTAGCGAATTTTGAGTTCTTCATTTACAATCGGCACGTAGTGCCCGTTAATTTGCCATTTGCCACTTGCCACTTAGAACTTTATTTTTGGAGGTAAAGTTATGTACGAACCTATTTCCCCCAACGTAAATTTTGTTGAACAGGAAAAGAAAATCGAAAAATTCTGGAGAGATGAAAAAATCTTCGAGAAGAGTATCGAAGAAAGAAAAGACGGTACACCTTACGTTTTCTACGACGGTCCCCCTACAGCAAACGGTAAGCCTCATATCGGTCACGTTCTTACCCGTGTTATCAAGGATATGATTCCCCGTTACCGCACAATGAAGGGCTGTATGGTACCCAGAAAAGCAGGTTGGGATACTCACGGTCTTCCCGTTGAGCTTGAGGTTGAAAAGCTTCTTGGTCTTGACGGTAAAGAGCAGATTGAAGAATACGGTCTTGAGCCATTTATAGCTCACTGTAAGGAAAGCGTTTGGAAATACAAAGGTATGTGGGAGGATTTCTCATTTACCGTTGGCTTCTGGGCAGATATGGAAAAGCCCTACGTTACCTATCATAACGAGTTTATTGAGTCTGAATGGTGGGCACTTAAGCAGATTTATGAGAAAAACCTTCTCTATAAAGGCTTTAAAATTGTTCCTTATTGCCCCCGTTGCGGTACACCTCTTTCTTCTCATGAGGTTGCTCAGGGCTACAAGCTTGTTAAAGAGCGTTCAGCAGTTGTTCGTTTCAAGGTCGTTGGTGAGGATGCATATTTCCTCGCTTGGACAACAACACCCTGGACTCTTCCCTCAAACGTTGCACTTTGCGTTAACCCCGTTGACACTTATTGCAAGGTAAAAGCAGCAGACGGCTACACTTATTATATGGCAGAGGCTCTTCTTGATAAGGTTTTAGGTAAGCTTGCAACTGAAGAAGCACCTGCATACGAAATTCTTGAAAGCTACAAGGGTATCGACCTTGAGCATAAAGAATACGAGCCTCTCTTTGATTACGTTAAGCCTATTTGCGAAAAACAGAATAAAAAGGCGTTCTTTATTACAGCAGACAGCTACGTTACAATGACAGACGGTACAGGTATCGTTCATATCGCTCCCGCATTCGGTGAGGATGACGC
Source organism: Clostridia bacterium (assembly GCA_017937865.1). Taxonomy (GTDB): domain Bacteria; phylum Bacillota; class Clostridia; order Oscillospirales; family Acutalibacteraceae; genus DTU089. Next base: position 4,991 of record JAGBCU010000066.1, read on the forward strand.
TAAGGTTGGCAGAAGATACGACCTTCCCTTTGTTCAGCTTGTTGACGGTAAGGGTGAAATGACAGAGCCTACACCCTACGTTGGTACCTTCGTTAAGAAGGCTGACCCCCTTGTACTTGTTGACCTTGATAAAGCAGGGCTTCTTTTCGATGCTCCTAAATTTGAGCACGAATATCCTCATTGCTGGAGATGTAACACACCTCTTATTTACTATGCAAGAGAGTCTTGGTTTATCAAGATGACAGAGGTTAAAGACGACCTTATCAGAAATAACAATACAATTAATTGGATTCCCGAAAGCATCGGTAAGGGCCGTTTCGGCGACTGGCTTCAGAACGTTCAGGACTGGGGTATTTCCCGTAACCGTTATTGGGGTACTCCTCTTAATATCTGGGAATGTGAATGCGGTTGCCGTCATTCTATCGGCTCTATTGAAGAGCTTAAATCAATGAGCGATAACTGCCCCGATGAAATCGAGCTTCACAGACCCTTCATTGATGCAGTTACTATTAAGTGTCCCGATTGTGGCAAGGAAATGCACCGCGTTCCCGAGGTTATCGACTGTTGGTTTGACTCAGGTGCAATGCCCTTTGCTCAGCATCACTATCCCTTCGAAAATAAAGACCTTTTCGAAAGTCAGTTCCCTGCAGACTTTATTTCAGAGGCAGTTGACCAGACAAGAGGTTGGTTCTATTCTCTTCTTGCTATTTCAACTCTTATTTTCAATAAAGCGCCCTACAAAAACGTTATCGTTCTCGGTCACGTTCAGGATGAAAACGGTCAGAAGATGAGTAAATCAAAGGGTAACGCAGTTGACCCCTTTGACGCTCTTCAGAGCTACGGTGCAGACGCTATCCGTTGGTATTTCTATACTAACTCAGCACCCTGGCTTCCCAACCGTTTCCACGGTAAAGCAGTTGTTGAGGGTCAGAGAAAGTTTATGAGTACTCTTTGGAATACTTATGCTTTCTATGTGCTTTATGCAAATATTGATAGCTTTGACCCCACAAAATATAACCTTGATGATTGCAAGCTTACCGTAATGGATAAATGGCTTCTTTCAAAGCTTAACTCAATGGTTAAAACTGTTGACGATAACCTTGCTAACTACCGTATCCCCGAAGCAGCAAAGGCTCTTCAGGAATTCACAGACGAAATGAGTAACTGGTACGTTCGTCGCGGCAGAGAGCGTTATTGGGTACAGGGTATTACAGAAGACAAGGTTGCAGCATATATGACTCTTTATACTGCTCTTGTTACTACTGCAAAAACTGCAGCACCTATGGTTCCCTTTATGGCAGAAGCAATTTACAGAAACCTTGTTTGCAACGTTGATAAATCAGCTCCCGAAAGCGTTCATCTTTGCTTCTATCCTGAGGTAAGAGAAGACCTTATCGACCTTGAGCTTGAGAAGAATATGGATGAGGTTGTAAGCATTGTTGTTCTCGGTAGAGCAGCAAGAAACGGCTCAAATATCAAAAACCGTCAGCCTCTTAACACAATGTACGTTCAGTGCGACAAAAAGGTTGAAGGCTACTTTGTTGATATTATCCGCGAAGAGCTTAACATCAAAAACGTTGATTTCGTTGAAGATGCAAGCAGCTTCGTTTCATACGTATTCAAGCCTCAACTTAAAACAGTTGGTCCTAAATACGGTAAACAGTTAGGTGAAATCAGAGAAGCACTTGCAAACCTCGAATCATCTGCAAAGGCAACTCTTGATGCAGAGGGCAAAATCGTTCTTTCTCTTGCAAGCGGTGAGGTTGAGCTCTTAACAGAGGATATCCTCCTTGAAACAAAGCAAAAGGAGGGCGTATTCACCGTTTCCGACAGAGGTGTTACCGTTGCACTTGATACAGAGCTTACACCTGAGCTTATTGAAGAGGGCTTCGTAAAAGAGCTTATCAGTAAGATTCAGACAATGAGAAAGGATTCTGATTTCAACGTTATGGACAGAATCAACGTTACTCTTACAGGTAACGACAAGCTCTTCGAAATTGCAAAGAATAATGAGTCCGCTATTTCAACAGTTGTTCTCGCAAATTCTATTGAAAACGGCGAAAAAGGTCAGCTTTCAAAAGAATGGGATATCAACGGCGAAACAGTTACAATTACTGTTGAGAGAGTATAAGACTCGCTTCGCTCGCAGTTTAGTGAGGAGTTAGGAATGAGGAGTGAGGAGTGTCGGGGCTTCGCCGATTATAATGCTCACTACGTTCGCTAATGAATGATGAATGATGAAAATTGAATAATGAATAATTAAGGGTCTGCGATGCTATTAAGCTTCGCAGACCTGTTGGTTTTATTGATGTATTTGATTGTTGTGAAGTCTATCCCTCTTTTTTCGTGCAACGAAAAAGGAGGGGGGACCGACCATTGATAGACTTTATTCTTCAATTTATGTATTTCGTGCCGGTTAGCATAAGAAAGAGTTTACTAAATCGGGGCGGTGGGTGGTACTCGCAAACCAATTGACCTATATAATAAACTGCGACGGCAAAGAAATGGATTATTATTGTATCTTAACATAAACAATAAAAACAACGGTGGTACCACCCACCGTTCCGATTGAAGTTTATGTCTACAGTAAATTGTCACCCGAAGTCAACTTTGTCTTAAAAGATGATTATCGAAAGAACGGTCCCACCTCCTTTTCTCTCCGAGAAAAAGAGGGATAGGCTTCGCAAATTTTTGGTTTTATCATCGCATTAAATTATCGCGAAGCTCTGGGACTGGAGACTGATGATGGGTGACTATAAATTGCCAACGCAGTTCCGAAATTTGCCACTTGCCATTTGCCATTTGCCATTTACTTAATGACAACTCCGCTATAATAATGTGTCAAAATATCCTTATACGTATACCCTTGCCGTGCGAAATAGTCTGCACCGTACTGACTCATACCTATTCCGTGACCGTAGCCGAGGACGTTAAATGTCATAGCGGAATCCGTTGAGTTAACTGTAAAAACGGGGCTTCTTAATGAAAAAATGCTTCTGATTTCCTCACCTGTGTATGCTTTACCGTTAATTTCCGCTTTTAATACGGTGCCTGTTGGTGATGTTTCCTTAATGGTTACCGCATTTGCAAGACTTTCAATACTGAATGCAGCATTAGCGCTTTTCATTTTTGAAACGAATTCATCTAAAGAAAAAGAAACGCTTGTAGCATATTGAGGGGATAAGCAGTCGCCTTGACTTTCTACACTTGTAAGATACGGCACACTTTCGCTCCATAAATTTCCCGAGTTTTCCGTTTTTCCGCAGCTTATAGCGAAAAAGGCGGCAACAATTAGTCGGTCATTGTAATAAATTGCTTGATTTTTAACTGAATTTACAACGTTTTTTAATTTGCTTTCGTATTTTTCAAAATCATTTCCCCATTTTGCTCTTCGCTCTGCTTCATTTATGTAGCCTTGGTGAATTGCGGTGTTGTCGCTTATATCCGCATTGTTGGTTTTTTCTGTATTAAGCTTTAATCTTAAAGCATTTGTGTAGCAGGTTACTGCTTGTGCTTTCAAGGCTTCCTCGTGATAGGCGAGGGGCATTTCCGCCGCGACACTCCCGCAAATATATTCAAACATATCCATTTCAACGTTTTGATTCTGGGATGATAAAAATACCGTAATCGTTTCATTGTTTTGTTGCTGTGCTTCTGTTGTTACAGCATTTCCGGTAGCTTCTGAATTGACAGAATCAGCACTTTTTATAGGCTTTTGCACGGTATCCTTCAATGCCGCAACGGGTAAAACAAGCATAATTACGGCACAAACGAGAATAAGTATTAAAAAATGCTTCATAAAATTTTCACCAATCCTTAAATTTTTGTTGATAAAGTATTATTGACAATATGTTTTATATGTTATAAAATAATATGAATTATTATTTTGATTTATGATTGGTATATTATTGATTATTATTGATAAGGAGTGAGATAGATGCCAACTTACATAGAGCCTATTAAAAGCAGCGATTTAACAACTCTTTGCGATGAGTTAAAAAAATATAGCGCTATTCCACAGGATTATTTCGACAGATTTGAAGTTAAAAGAGGCTTAAGAAACCGCGACGGCAGCGGTGTTATGGCGGGGCTTACAAAGGTTTGCTCTGTTGAGGGTTATTATATTGACGACGGTGAAAGAAAGCCTATTGAGGGTCATCTTACGTATAGAGGTATCGACATTAATGATATTGTTGATGCTTGTGTTGCGGAAAACCGTTTCGGTTATGAAGAAACTGCATGGCTTCTTCTTTTCGGTACCCTTCCCACAAGAAATCAGTTAAAGTTATTTAATAAAGTGCTTTCCGAATCAAGAGATCTTCCCGAGGATTTCATTGAAGATATGATTATGAAAGCACCGTCACCTAACGTTATGAATAAGCTTGAACGTTCAGTTCTTTCTCTTTATTCATACGATAGCAACCCTGACGATTTATCTATTGAAAACGTTCTTCGTCAGAGTATTCAGCTTATCGCACAGCTTCCGACAATTATGACATACGCTTATCAGGTTAAGAGAAGATATTATCTCAAAGAGAGTATGTATCTTCATCCTCTTAAAGCGGGTCTTACAACAGCTGAAACAATTCTTTATAACACCCGTTCAAATATGGAGTTTACCGATGAAGAAGCAAAGCTTCTTGACCTTTGCCTTATTCTTCACGCTGAGCACGGCGGTGGTAACAACTCCGCTTTTGCAACAAGAGTGCTTACCTCAAGCGGTACGGATACTTATGCGGCTATTTCCGCTGGTATCGGTTCACTCAAGGGTCCCCGTCACGGTGGTGCAAATCTTAAGGTTGCAGAGATGCTTAACTACTTAAGAGCAGACGTTAAGGATATTACCAACGAAGGTCAGATTGCTGATTTCCTTAAGAAAATTATCAATAAAGAAGCGGGTGACAGAAGCGGTCTTGTTTACGGTATGGGCCACGCTGTTTACACACTTTCAGACCCAAGACAGATAATTCTTAAACGCGAAGCATTAAAATTAGCTGAGAAAAAGGGTTATGCTGATGAATTTCAGGCGCTTGACCTTATTGAAAAGCTTACACCCGAAATTTTTGCAAGCGAAAAGAACAATAATAAAAAGATTTGCGCTAACGTAGACCTTTATTCAGGACTTATTTATGAGATGTTAGGTATTCCCGTAGACCTTTACACACCTCTTTTTGCTGTTGCCCGTGTTGCCGGTTGGTCTGCTCACAGAATTGAAGAGCTTATTACAGGTAACCGAGTAATAAGACCTGCTTATAAAAATGTGGCTGTTCCTAAGGAATATGCCCCGATAGATGAAAGAATATCAAATTTCAAACGTCAGACAGTATATATTCCTCTTGATGAGAGATAATTGAAAGGACTGTGAACAATGAGTAAAATTAAGGGCTCTTCAAGTGCAATAAAAATGAAATATCTTCTTATCGTTTTTGCTACTGCAGTTCTTGTTGCACTTCCCACAAGAGTTTATCAGCTTTTAGCACTTGTAGATGTGGAAAACGGCTTTTACAAAGAGAGCGACGTTACAATACCTCTTCTTTACGGCATAGTAGCAGTTTTCACCATCGTATTTCTTGTGTTAAGCTTTTTAAGTAAAGAAGTTCCGTCGCCTAAGCTTCCTACGGGCAAAAACCCCATTTTAGGTGTAACCTCTATGGTAATGGTTGTTGGTCTTGCATGGGATATGGTAACGGTTATCAAAAATACTGTTCCTGTAAGTCAGGGCAACAGTCAGATATTTATAAGCCTTTTGCGTTCAAACCTTGCTGAGCAAGGCGGAGCATTAACGATTTTAAGATTTGTTTTCGCATTTTTTGCAATTATCTATTTTATTGTTTTTGCAATGAGCCATCTTAACGGAAAAGCATCTTACAAAGAGTTTAAGCTTCTTGCAATTTCTCCTTTGTGTTGGAGTATGACGATGCTTGTTTCAAGGCTTATGAATGCTATAAGCTTTACAAAGGTTTCAGAGCTTCTTTTTGAAATCTTTATGTTTATGTTTATGATGTGCTTCTTTATAACCTTTGCGCGTATTTCTTCAGGTGTTTTCACCGAAGACTGTATGTGGGGTATTTATGGCTACGGCTTTGCCGCAACGCTTTTTGCAGCACTTGTTACAATCCCCAGAATTGTTATTCTTGCAGTAGGTCTTAAAAACGTTGAAGGAAACGAATTCAGCATAACTCACCTTACAGCACTTGTATTTATTCTTTCATATATATTTGCTTCATTAGGTGTTGGCTTTAAAGACGGTATCAAAAACAGAAGAACAGTTAACGAAATTGTTCTTCCCGATGTAGAAAAGAAAGCTTCAAAGGATGCAACAAAAACAGAAGTTGTTACAGAAGCAGTTATTACTGAAGCTGTTTCTGCAGATGAGGAAATTGCTCCTGAGGTTGCAGCTACTGAAATGATTAACCGTCAGTTAGCAGAGCTTGAAAAAGAAGCAGAGACGGAAGTTATCGAAGAAGCAATTGAAGAAATTACTGAAGAAGAGCCCGAGGCTGTTGAAGAAGTAATTGAAGAGATTTCCGAAGAAGAGCCCGAGGTAGTTGAAGAAGTAATTGAAGAAATTACTGAAGAAGAGCCCGAGGCTGTTGAAGAAGTAATTGAAGAGATTACCGAAGAAGAGCCCGAGGCTGTTGAAGAAATAATTGAAGAGGTTACCGAAGAAGAGCCTGAGGTTGTTGAAGAAGTAATTGAAGAGATTACCGAAGAAGAACCTGAGGTTGTTGAAGAGGTAATTGAGGAGATTACTGAAGAAGAGCCTGAGGTAGTTGAAGAGGTAATTGAAGAAATTACTGAAGAAGAACCTGCGATTGTTGAAGAGGCAGAAGAAAAGAAAGAAAAGAAATCTTTTGTTTCGGGCTTGTTCAAAAAATCAAAGGTTGAAGAGAGTATCTCTGACAATGAATTTTCTGCAATATCCCTTGCAGAATTAAAAAACAGAAAAAACGAAGAGTAATTATATAAATCTGTGCAGGAGATAGAAATGTTTTTAAACAATATGATGACCGCCGCACAGCAGGTTGTTATTCTGTATCTGATAGTTGCGGTCGGCTTTATAGCCGACCGTTTGCACATTTTCGGTCAGGATACCGCAAAGCGTTCAAACGATTTATTGTTTTACGTAATAACACCTGTTGTTATGGTACAGTCCTTTATAAATATGGAATTCAGTATGCAAACGGCAAAGTCCTTTGTTATTGCGTTTGTATGTATGTTTGGAACTCTCACCGTAGGTATATTACTTGCGTTACCCTTTTTTAACAAAGCCGGTAAAGACGGTGCTATTTATAAATATGCGGTAACATATGGCAATATGGGTTATATGGCTTTGCCTCTTTGTCAGGCGATGCTTGGCAGTGAAGGCGTTTTTTATTGCTCAGCAGGTGTTGTAGCGTTTAATATACTTTCTTTCACCCACGGAATATGGCATATGACAAAGGGTGAGGGGAAAAATAAGTTTAACCCGAAATTACTTATTTTAAACCCGGGAGTTATATCTGTTTTAATTGGCTTGCCGTTGTTTATTTTTGACGTACAGCTTCCTGATATGTTGAATTCAGCTATAACTCATATTTCAAACCTTAATACACCTCTTGCGATGCTGTTTTTAGGTACGTATATTGCCAATACTGATATCAAGAGTATGTTTAAGGAGAAAAACATTTATCTTGTTATGGTATTAAAGCTTGTCGTTTTGCCTTTAATAATGCTTTGCATATTTAAGCTTTGCGGTGTTGGCGGAGCTATTCTTACCGCTTGTCTTATTTCAGCATCTGTACCGAGTGCAAATAATACGGTTATGTTTTCTGCAAAATACGGCAAGGATACGGGTGTTGCTTCAAAGGTAGTTGCATTTTGCTCCGTTGTATCAGTCCTTACAATGCCCGTTATGATTGCTTTGAGTAAATGATGAATATAAAAATACCTTTAAGTGATTTTTTGCCTTGGGGTGTTTGTAGCTTTTGCGATATTGAAGAGCGGCTTATTCAGTGCAGAGCTAAAAGCCGAATACCCAAGGGAGCAAAAAGTGTTATAGTTTATTTATTTCCTTACTATTTAGGTGACGACAGCTATAAAAAACTTAATATTTCAAAATATGCCGTGCCCGACGATTATCACATAATTGTAGGGGCGTATCTCGAAAAGGCGGTAGGGGAGTTGAAAGAGCGCCATCCCGGTAACAGCTTTGAGCCTTTTTGCGATAATTCTCCCATTCCCGAGGTGAAAGCGGCGGTGCTTTCGGGCATTGGTGTAAAAGGCGATAACGGGCTTCTCATCAATGAAAAATACGGTAGCTTTTGCTTTATCGGTGAGATTGTAACTGATTTGGAAATCACACCAACTACTGCTTCAAAAACGGAATGTCTTAAATGCGGTAAATGCAAAAAAGCTTGTCCTGACGGTGCAATAGGTGACGGCTTCTGTAAAGAAAAATGTTTTTCTCATTTAACACAGAAAAAGGGCGAATTAGATGAAAGGTCTGCAGAGTTTATTCGCAAAAACGGATGTATCTGGGGTTGCGATAACTGTCAGAATGTATGCCCGATGAATGAAAATATTCAGGTTACACCTATAAAAGAGTTTCTTGAAAGTGCTAAAAGCGAATATGAATTCGGTGATTCAATAGAAAAAAGAGCATATTCCTGGCGTGGAAGGGAAGTTATTGAAAGAAACTTGAAAATAATGTGTTGTAATGATAATAAAAATGAATTATAATTAATATGGAAATAAAAAGATAGTAAAGGGGATAGTTTTATGAAACTTATTGTTGGTATTGTAAACAGCGAGGATGCTAATGATCTTCTTTCCGAAATCACAAAAGCATCCTTCCAGGCAACAAAGCTTTCAACCTCAGGCGGTTTCCTTAAAATGGGTAACGTTACCGTTCTCGTAGGTGTTGAGGATGAGCAGGTTGACCAGGTTGTTGAGATTTTCAGAAACTGTTGTTCTCGCAGAACTCAGATGATTTCTGCAACGTCACACACCTTCTTAGGTGAGGGCTTCGTTACAGCTGCACCCGTTGAGGTTACTATCGGCGGAGCTACACTTTTTATTCTTGACGTAGATAAGCTTATTAAATTATGATTTATGAAAACAAGTTTCCCGAAAGCACTTTAAAAACCCTTGACAGTTTTTTTGCCGACGGAAGAACGCCACATGCCATTTTAATTGACGGTGGTAGTGAAAAAGATAGAATAGAGCTTGCTTTGCTCGCTGCAAGGATGCTGGTCTGTGAAAATAAAGACAGAGTACCTTGCGGTGAGTGCGAGCATTGCCGAAAAGCAAGCGAAAACATACATCCTGATATTATCAGAATAACAAAGCCCGATGATAAAAAGCTTTTTGTTAAGGCTGACGTTAAAAAAATGGTGGCAGAGGCTTACTTGACGCCAAATGAAGCAAACGTTAAAGTATACGTTATCAGCGAAATGCAATTGATGAATGAGGAAAGCCAGAATCTTCTTCTTAAAATTTTAGAAGAGCCCCCCTCATACACTGCTTTTATTCTTACGTCAGTTACCTCAAATGCTGTAATCGGTACGGTTTTATCCCGTGTTATCAGATTAAGATTAGGTGAAATTGTTCAGGCTGAATGCTCTGAAAAGGCAAGGGACGTTATAAAAAAGCTTTCACAAGCAGTTATAACACCTTATGAATACGACAGAATTGAGGCTACCGCCCCATTAGACGGTAATAAAGCTCTTACTGTTGAGGTGCTTAACGTCTTTTGTGATGTTTTAAGAGATTCAATTGCTTTGAAAAACGGCGGAAAGGCATTGTATAAAGAGTTTTTTGAAGAAAGCAGAATAATGTCAGAAAGGCTTTCCTTAAAAAAGCTTCTTGATATGTATAATTACGTAGACGAATTGATAAAATCCCTTGAAAACAATCCCAATTACACTTTACTTTGCACCGTTTTATGTGCAGGTATATAGATTCCCCACTCTAAATAAACATACAGATTTACGGAGATTTAAAATATATGGCAGAAGTTGTAGGTATTCGCTTTAAAGAAAATGGAAAAATCTATTATTTTGACCCTGATTCAAAAGTGTTTCCTAAAGGCGAACAGATTATAGTTGAAACTGTAAGAGGTATTGAATGTGGTATGGTGGCAACGCCAAACCATAAAATCACCGAAAGTGAAATTGTTCACCCTCTTAAAAAGGTTATAAGAAAAGCAAGCGCAGAGGATATAAAAACAGTTGAGCAAAACAGAAAAAAGGAAGCAGATGCTTTTGACTTTTGTGTAAAAAAGGTGGAACAGCTCGGTCTTGAGATGAGTCTTGTTGAGGTTGAATGTGCATTTGACGGAAGTAAAATGCTGTTCTATTTTACAGCCGATGACAGAGTTGATTTCAGAGAGCTTGTGAAAATTCTTGCATCTAATTACAGAACAAGAATAGAAATGCGTCAGATTGGTGTCAGAGACGTTTCTAAAATGCTTGGCGGTTTAGGTATTTGCGGAAGACCCTTCTGTTGCTCTCAGTTCCTTGATGATTTCCACCCTGTTTCAATAAAAATGGCAAAGGAGCAAGGTCTTTCTCTTAATCCTACAAAAATCAGCGGTACCTGCGGAAGACTTCTTTGTTGTCTTAAATATGAGCAGGAAAGCTACGAGTATCTTGCAAAAATTACTCCTCGCGTTGGCTCTGTTGTTGATACAAGAGAGGGTAGGGGTACTGTTGTTGAAAACAGCCTTCTTACGGGAATGCTTAAGGTTCAGCTTGACAGAAGACCCGAAGCAATACCTGCGGAGTTTAATCGTAGCGAGGTAAGATTAGTCAAGGGTGCAAAGCCTGCTAAAATCGAAGAATCAGACATTGAAGAATAAAAATTTATTTTGGTATTGATTTTCACAAAATATGTGATACAATAAAGAAAAAAAGCAAGGAGGTCAGAAAAATGGCATACAAAATTACTGATGATTGTATCTCTTGCGGCGCATGTGCAGCAGATTGTCCTGTAGAGGCTATCTCTGAAGGCGATGGCAAATACGTTATCGATGCAGATACTTGTATTGATTGCGGTGCTTGTGCAGATTCTTGCCCCGTAAGTGCTCCCGTTCAGGACTAATTATATAGTTTTTACCAGAGCAATACTTAAATAAAAAATGCCTTGTGTTCGTTTTGAACACAAGGCATTTTTATGTTTTAAAGTTAAGTAAATATATATGTAAAAAATAAGTAAATTTATTTAAAAGTGTTTGTATTTCTTAAAATTTGTGATATAATGAAACGGATAATGGGATATTAGACAACAGATTTAGAAAATACAGTTGAATGAGGTGCGTTTTATGTCTATGAAGAGGTTTTTGGATATAACCGATTTTTCAAGAGAGGGTCTTAGAGAAATCCTTAATCTTATGAGCTTTTTAAAAACAAATACAGGCACTTATTCTCAGGAGTTGGATAAAAAGGTTGTTGCAAATGCCTTCTATAAAGAAGACAAAAATACAGAGGCGGCTTTTACAGCGGCGGCAGTCCGTATGGGTGGCAGTACAATGAATTTTTCGAATTCATCAAACGGTAGCCTTAAGGATGATATAACAGTTATGTCATCTGTTTCTGACGTTATAGTTTTGTCCCATTCAAAAAAAGGTGCCGCAAGGGCAGCCTCACTTTATTCAAGCGTGCCCGTTATTAATGCAGGTGACGGCGGTAGAGCGTACCCCGTGAAAACCCTTGCTGATTTTTCAACAGTATGGATTGAGAAAAATCATATTTCCAATATGAAAATAGGCTTTTCAGGCGATTTTTCAAATAATGCTCTTGTTAAAAATCTTCTTCAATGCCTCAGCCTCTATAACGGTAACGAATTTTATTTTATATCCGTTAACGGTGCACAACTTCCCGAGGAATTAATAAATATATTAAAAAAACGAGAGAAAAAATATTTCGTTTTTGATAATCTTTTTGACGCAATTCCCCAGCTTGATGTTTTATATATGACAGAGGTAAAAAAGGAAAGCTTTGAAAATGAAAAGGCTTTTGAGGAAAGAAAGCATAATTTTATTTTAAATGAAAAAATGCTTCTTACTGCAAAGGCTGACCTTGTTATTCTTCATCACTTCCCGAGGGGAATTGAGCTTGATATGTCTGTTGATGAGGATGAAAGAGCGAAATATGTTTCTGCTCTTGATAGGTATGTGGATGCTTGCTGTGCAAGTATTCTTAAAACTGTTACAGGCAGAGCCGGCAGATATATAAAGCCTGATTTTGAGGAGGCTACCCACGATGCTTACTGTGGAAAGCCTGACTGCATAACCTCTGATGAAAAATATCTGCCTCCGTTATTTTACGAGCTTGCCGACGGAAAGCTTATTTGTAAATATTGCGGTCAAGAGTTGAAGACTAATGAATAAAAAAATACTTGTGATTGAGGGCTCAAATCGCCCGTGTAGCTATACAAACGATATTTGCCGTAGCTGTGTAAATGGATTAGAAAATGCGGAAATTGAAGTTTTTAATGCTTATAAAACCGCTTTTCATTTTTGCAACGGCTGTAACTATTGCGAAGAAAACGGAAAATGTATCCATAATGATTTAGATGCTTTTTTTGAAAGCTTTGAAAATGCAGATTTAATAATCTTTTCAAGTCCTGTTTATAACGGTGGCTTTTCCTCGCCGATAAAAGCACTTATTGACAGATTTCAGTTTTACTATACAAGCTTTTACAAAAACGGTAAGGTTCAAGCCATAAAGAAGCATCGAAAGGCTTTATTCGTTGCTGCTGCAGGCAGAAGCGGTGTTGAAGCTCTCGGCTATATGGAAAAACAGCTGAAATGTGCATTTACCATTTTGAATATGGAGTTAGCGGGCTCAATTTTATGCTCCGACACTGATACCGCTCCTGATATTAAAAAAGCAAAATCGGAATTAACATCTCTTTTAAAAAGGAGTTTGAATAATGAATAAAAGAAAGAAGAAAATATTATCCGTTGTTGCGGTTGTTGCTCTTGTAGCAACTGTATTCGGCATAATAGGCACCGCCCTTACTATTGATGACGGTATGTTCAGTAACAATACACCGATGAAAATAACCCCTAATGCTGAGGTCATAGGCAGTATTGACGTAAAGGGTGACCATGAAGAATATATGTTTGAGGTTACTCAGAACGGTATTCTTACCGTGCGACTTGACCACGACAATTTGCTTGATTCTCTTAAATGCGGATTTATTGTAACCCTTTATAAAATCGTTGACGGTGAAACAAGAGTATATAAAGAAATTACATATTTCAAATCCTTCTGGAGCGACGTTACTTCAAGCTGGGGTGAAACGGGTATAACACCGGGTACATATCTTATCGTTGTAGAGCCCGGTCTTGACATTCTTTATTCTGATTTTACAATAGTAACCTTATTTACTCCGACCGAAAGCTACGAAAAAGAGCTTAATGATACAAAAGCTGAAGCAACGCCTGTTCAAATCGGTAGAGTTTATTACGGCTCAGGCTCTCAACGCATTGAAGGCACTGATGCCGACTGGTTTAGCTTTGAGGTGGCTGAGGATTCTTGCGTGAACATAACCTTTTCCCACTTGGACCATAAAATTCCGTCAGCCGGCTGGACTATAAGACTCTACAATGAATTTGACCAGCTTATAAGTGATTTTACTTCAAAATTAAGTGACGTGCTTATAAAAACAGGCTCATTAGGCTTGAGAAAGGGTAAGTATTATATTCAGGTAGAGACACAAACGCCTGTAGTGGATACTTATAAAATTCAGGTCGGTGCCGATACAGCTGTTAATCATGAATTTGAAATTAATGATAATCCTGCTTTGGCAACAGATTTACCTATGAATGTAGCAATAAGCGGTTCTCTTGCTGATAAGGTGCTTAGTCTGGATAAGGATTATTATAAATTTACTGTTCCTGCTGACGGCATTGTGAATTTTGAATTTGCTCATAATGTGCTTGAAGGCGATAAAATGGGCTGGAATATAAGAATTATCAAGCTTGAAGCCGACGGCACACAAACAGAAATGATTAAAAAATCGTCAAAATGGAATGATAGCGGTACAACAATTCCTAATATCGGTCTTCCTGCAGGCACTTATTATGCTTGTATAGACGGTGACTCTGTATCGTATAACAGTGAATCATATTTCTGTAAATGGACATTTACTGAAAACGATAGCTACGAAAAAGAATTCAATAACTCCTTCGAAAGTGCAAATGATATAACCTTCAATAAAGAATATCAGGGTGCAATTATTTCTAAGGATACAGAATATATCTTTGATGAGGACTATTACAAATTCACTCTTACAGAAGAAACAAGCGTAGCTCTTGAATTCAGCCATGCAAGAATCTTCGAAAGTCAGGAAGCATGGTTGTTTGCTATCGTTGACGCTAACGGTAACGTAGTTGCCGAAGAGGATTGCTACCTCTATGAAGGTCGTGACAATATAGATGCTACAACTCTTCCTGCAGGTACCTACTACGTAAGAATCAAGGGCGGTCTTCAGGGTAGTGAAGACGTTTACACCATCAAATTGATAAAATAAACTGTGCGGTGAATTATAGTTGAAAAAATATATATGCTTACTTTTGGCACTGTCTCTCGTTTTTACGGGAGGCTGTGTCGGGGTAGGTAACGATGTGGAAAAAACCGAAAAAATAACAATAGCTACGTCCTTTTATCCTGTGTATATATTTACTTTAAACATTGTAGACGGGATAGATGCCTTTGAGGTAAAATGTATGGCGGAGCAGAATATAGGCTGTCTTCATGATTACACCCTTACTTCTAAGGATGTAAGGCTTCTTAATGATGCGGCTGTGTTAGTTATTAACGGTGCAGGTATGGAAAGCTTCGTTGAAGACGCTTATAAAAATGTTGAAGATTTATCGGTTATAGATTCTTCAACCGGTATAGAACTGCTTTGCGGTGAAAATGAGCATGGTGATAACGGCAATTCTCACAACGCTGATAATGAAAACTCCCATAACCATTCCCATAACCATACTGACAATTCACATATCTGGCTTTCTGTTGAAAATGCAAAAAAACAGGTTGAAAACATAAAGAACGGTCTTTCAGAGCAGTTCCCCGAATACAGATATTTGTTCTTTAAAAATTACGAAGCTTACATTAAAAGATTAGAAGCTCTTGAAGAAACACAAAAAGAATATTCCTCTGCGATTACAGATAAAAAGGTTATAAGCTTCCATAAAGCCTATGACTATTTAGCAATGGATTTGGGCTTTCAGGTTGTAGCTTGCGTTGAAAGTGATGAGGGTGGTGAACCCTCGGCAAAAAAGCTTGCAGAATTAACTAAGCATATTAAAGAGGATGAAATATGTGCGTTATTTATCGAGCCTCAATACACAGGCTCTGCGGCAGAAATTTTAAAAAATGAAACAGGTATAAACATTTACGTTATTAATCCCGTTACAAGCGGTGAAGCGAGCTTAACTGCTTACGAGGATATAATGAAAGAAAATTATGAGCTGATTTTAAAGGCGGTGAAGTAAAATGGCATCCGAAAACGGTTGCGGTCTTTGTAAAATAAAAGTAGATAAAATCGGCGTAAAAAAAGGGACCGACGTATTGCTTTCGGACGTTTCCTTTGAACTTCATTGTGGCGAGCTTACAGCTCTCATAGGTGTAAACGGAGCCGGTAAAACTACTCTTGTAAAATCTATTTTAGGTGAAATCAAGCATCAAGGTACAGTTTCTTTTGAATCTCATTGTGGACAAAAGCTTAGTAAAATAACAATAGGCTATGTTCCGCAGCATCTTGATTTTGACCGTTCTGCTCCTATCAGCGTTGAGGATTTCCTTATGATAGGAAGAACAGTTAGCCCTGTTTGCTTTATAAAAAAGAAAAAAATCTCACGTGAGCTTGATGAAATCCTTGAAACCGTAGGCTGTAAGGATTTAAAAGAAAAACGCTTAGGCGACCTTTCCGGTGGCGAGCTTCAAAGGGTTATGCTTGCTAATGCCTTGTATCCTACCCCTGAGCTTCTTATTCTTGATGAACCCGTTTCGGGCGTTGATGCCTCAGGTAGCGAAAAATTCTACGAGGTTATATCAGATTTAAAGCAACATTATCATATGGCGATAGCAATGGTTTCTCACGATTTAGGTATCGTAAGAGATTACGCGGATAACGTTGTTTTAATAAACAAATCTGTTTTAAAAAGCGGTAACGCAAAATCCGTTTTCTCCTCAGATGAGTTCAGCCAAAGCTTTTATAGCTTGTCAAAGGAGGCGGAAGAATGAATGTGATTTATAATTTTGCAGAGGGTGTGTTGCCTTTTGCCTGGGCGGACTATAAATTTATGGTAAATGCTTTTATAGCGATTCTTCTTATAGCTCCGCTTATGGGTATTCTCGGCACAATGGCTGTAAATAACAAAATGGCATTCTTTTCCGATGCTTTAGGCCATAGTGCTTTTACGGGTATCGCTTTAGGCGTGCTTTTAGGAATACATAATGAAACTATATCGTTGATTGCCTTCGGTGTTTTCCTTGCTCTTGTTATAACGAGGGTAAAAAATAAAGGCAAAGCATCCTCGGATACCGTGATAAGCGTGTTTTCTTCAACTGCGGTTGCGGTAGGCTTGCTTGTGCTTTCCTACGGTGGCGGCTTTTCAAAATACAGTGCGTATCTTGTAGGTGACATTTTAAGCATATCAGCTTTAGAAATTCTCGGCTTACTTATAACTCTTATTGCGGTTGTTATAATATGGGCATTTATTTACAATAAGCTTCTTATAATATCTATAAACAGAGAATTAGCTGCAAGCCGAGGTGTAAAAACCGCACTTTACGAAAACATTTTCGTAATAGTTGTAGCAGTTGTAGTAATGCTTTCAATTAAATGGGTAGGTATTCTTCTTATTAATTCGCTTCTCATATTACCTGCCGCTTCTGCGAGAAATATCGCAAAAAATTCCCGTCAGTACCTTGCAAGCTCGGTAGCAATATCGGTAATATGCTCTGTTTGCGGTTTGCTTATTTCGTTTTATGCTGATACATCTGCGGGTGCTACTGTAGTAACTGTTTTAGCGGTTGTATTTTTTGCGACTTACTTATTCAGAAAAAAATAAAATCAAAAATAATTCCGAAAGGACTGTATATAAATGTTATTTTCTCAAGATATAGGTGTGGATTTAGGAACAGCCAATACTCTTGTATTTGTTAAAGGAAAGGGTATCGTTATAAGAGAGCCTTCAGTTGTTGCGGTTGACGAAAGAACAAATCCAAAAACCGTTGTTGCCGTTGGTGCGGATGCTAAAAAAATGATAGGCAGAACGCCAGGCTCAATTACTGCAGTAAGACCGCTTAAGGATGGCGTTATTGCAGACTTTGATATGACCTCTGATATGCTAAAGGAATTTATAAAAAGAGCAATAAGCGGTTCACCCTTCAATAGAGCAAGGGTTATGATTTGCATACCCTCAGGCGTTACTGAGGTTGAAAGAAGAGCTGTTCACGATGCTGCAAAAAGTGCAGGTGCAAGATACGTAAGCCTTATTGAAGAGCCTATGGCAGCAGCAATCGGTGCAGGTCTTCCCGTTTTAGATGCAACGGGCAGTATGATAGTTGATATCGGTGGCGGTACAAGTGAGGTTGCAGTTATTTCTTTAGGTGACATTGTTACATCAAAATCAGTAAGGGTTGCCGGTGATACCTTTGATGAAGCAATTATTTCATACGTGAAAAGAACCTTTAATCTTCTTATAGGTGAAAGAAGTGCTGAGGATATCAAATTAAAATTAGGCTCCGCTTATCCTTACGAGGGTGAAGCCGCAATGGAAATCAAGGGAAGAAATCTTATTGACGGTCTTCCTAAATCCGTAGAAATTACAAGCGAGCAGGTGCGTGAGGCTCTTGCTGACCCCGTAGACCAGATTCTTGACTCTATTAGATATACTCTTGACAGAACTCCTCCCGAGCTTGCTGCTGATATTATTGAGAGAGGTATAACTCTTACAGGTGGCGGTGCACTTCTCAGAGGTCTTGATAAGCTGATTTCATCAGAAACAGGTATGCCTGTAAATATAGCAAAAAATCCTATTGACTGCGTTGTAAACGGAACAGGTATATGTCTTGAAAAAGACCTTTTAGGCTTTAAGAAGGGTTAAAAAATGAAAAGATTTTTACGAAGCTCTGTATTCAAAAACTTGATAGTGATAGCTTTAGTCGTTATGGTTGGCGTTGTTGTTGCCTCTTTAAGCCACAACGCAGCATCACCGGTAACTACTGTAATAGGAACTGTTTTTTCACCATTACAGAAGCTGTCATCATATATTGCCGATAATATTGACGGGCTTTCCGCGTCGTTTCGTTCATCCTCTGTTTATATAGAGGAAAATAAAGCGTTGAAAAAAGAAATTGAAGAATACAGAAAACAGCTTACAGATTATAACGAGTTGAAAAATAAAGTAGATGCCTACGAAGAGTTTTACGGAATTAAGCAACAGAATCCCGATTATGAATTCAGCTACGGCTCGGTTATATCGAAGGATGCTGCCGATGCTTACGGTTCATTCGTGCTTGATATTGGCTCAAAAGACGGTGTTAAGGTTGATGATCCCGTTATTTACGGCGAATATGTAGTAGGTGTAGTTAAAAAGGTTAATTATACCACGTGCGTTGTGTATTCTGTGCTTGACCCGAGGGTGAATATAGGTGCTTTTGAATCGGGTACAAGAGAATACGGTTACGTTTCAGGTGATGCTAAGCTTTATAAATCAGGACTTTGCAGGCTTTCAGGGCTTGATTCATCAACGTCGGTTGTTGGTGGCGGTATCGTTTGTACTTCGGGTGCAGGCGGAGTATTCCCTAACGCTCTTATTATAGGTGAGGTTAAGGCTGTTCATAGCGATGACGTTTCATCAGCCTATTATGCAGAAATTAAGCCCTTTATAAATCCCGACGAAATAACAGACGTTTTTGTTATAACCTCATTTGAGGGTCAGGGCGAAGAAGATATTTCAGATTAATCAGTTGTTTATTGAATAACAAAAGAGGAAAGAGGTGATACCTTGCATTATGGAGATAACAGACCCAAATATATAAGATGGGCGATTTTTACTTTGCTTGTGGTTGGTGCTTGTGTGCTTCAGAATGCATCGGGCAGCTTGCTTGAAGTCTTTGGTGCAAGAGTATTCCTTCTTATTCCTGTATGCGTGAGTGTGGCTATGTTTGAAAGAGAAGTACCCTCAGCAATAATCGGTGCATTTGCAGGTGTTATGTGGGATATATCAAGCGGTGCCGACGGATATAATGCTTTAGTTATTATGCTTTTGTGTGCAGGAGTTTCTCTGCTTATAAGCCACCTTATGAGAAATAATATTGTTACCGCCCTTGTTTTAGGTGCCGGTGCAACTTTTGTGTATGAATTTATCTATATAATAAGAATAGCCTTTGCAGGCAATCCTATTTACAGCATTTTTACTTTTTATTTACCGTCCTTTGTTTTAACAGTGGTATTTATGCCGGTTTGTTACTATATTATAAAAACGGTTTACCGTTCGTTTAAGGTAACCGAGTAGAGTGATATATATGTCTATTGAATTACGAAAAAGAAGAAGAATATCAGGTACTGTTATAATTGCCGTAAGCTTTCTGTTTTTGCTTCTTGCAGTTGGTAAAAATCAGATTATAGACGGTGATGAATATAAAGCCGCGGCGGAAAGTCTTGCGGTTTCAAGCAGTACGGTAAAAGCATCAAGAGGTGAAATTCTTGATTGCAACGGTAGCCCTCTTGTTACAAACAGGCAGGGTAATTCTGTTGTGTTCAAATATGCCGAATTCCCCGAGGCTGAGCACCAGGAGGACAGAAATACACTTATTTTTTCTTTGATTAAGCTTTTTGAAAAAAATGATATTCAATGGATAGACAGGCTTCCTCTTATTTATGAAAATCAAAAGCTTATAGTAGACGAAGATAAAATGACAGAATTTAAGTATATGGTTTCAGAAAATATGCTTGAAATGGAAAAGGGTGAAAAATCAACACCCGACGAATGTCTTGACGCCCTTATAAAAAGATATAAGCTTGAGGATTATTCAAGGCAGGATGCAAGAAAAATAGCTTCGGTTTGTTTCGGTATGAAATATCTTTCGTTTTCAATTGCATCACCTTATACCTTCGCGGAGGACGTGCCCTCGGAAATTATATCTGTAATTATGGAAAAAAGCAGTACCTATCCCGGTGTTGCTTCCGAAAGCGTCAGCTACAGAGAATACAGTGATACGATAAGCTATTCTCATATTCTTGGCGTTGTAGGCTCAATCAGTGCTGAGGAGTATGAGTCAGAAGCTAAAAAGCTTGAAGAAAAATTGAGCGACGAAACTCTTACGGGTACAGAAATAAAAGTGCTCAAAAACAATGCTTATTCTCTTAATGATAAATATGGGAAAAGCGGAATAGAAGCCGCTATGGAGTCTTATTTAAGAGGTACAAACGGTATAAAAACAACAACTACCGGCTCTGACGGAACTGTTACAGAGGAGTATCTTTCAAAGCCCGTACAGGGCAACACCGTTGTTACTACTATTGACGGCGAGCTTCAAAAAATTGCAACCGAGGCACTTGCCGATATGCTGGTTGACAATAAAAATTCAGCGTATTTCGGCACGGCAGGAGCTATGATTGTTATGAATTGCAAAACAGGTGCAATTCTTGCAAACGTATCATTGCCTACCTACGATATAACAAAATACTTTACAGATTACGATAAGCTTATTGCCGATAAGCAAAGCCCTCTTTGGAACAGAGGTCTTCAAAGTGCATATGCTCCGGGCTCAACAATGAAGCCTGCAATTGCACTTGCTTCACTTGAAGAAGAGGTAATTACAACAGAATCTGCCGAATATTGCGGTGGGTATTTCACGTTAGAGGACCAGACCTTTAAATGTCTTTCAACTCACGGATATCTTAACGTAACGACTGCTCTTCAAAAATCATGTAATATTTTCTTTTTTGAAATGGGCCAAAAGCTTGGCATTGACAAAATGAATAAATACTGCGGTCTTTTGGGCTTGGGTCAAAAGACAGGCGTTGAGCTTCCCGAGGCGGAGGGCGTGCTTGCGAGCATCGCAAACAAAGAAGCAGCAGGGCAGATCTGGAACCCCGGTGACACCGTGCAAGCGGCTATTGGTCAGTCCGATAACCTTTTTACCCCCTTACAGCTTGCAAACTACTGTGCAACCATAGCAAACGGAGGAACAAGGTTAAAGCCTTATATGATAAAATCTGTGCTTTCTGCAGATATGTCTGAAATCATTTTCGAAACAGAGCCTCAGGTAGTTAATACCCTTAACGTAAGCAAGAAAAATCTTGAAATAGTAAAGCAGGGTATGCGAGAGGTGGTTCTCTATAGCGGATGCAACTATTATTTCCAGGATTGTATAGTTGATGCTGCAGGAAAAACGGGTACTTCTCAGGTAAAAAAACAGACGGATTCAGGTGAAACGGTTGTTTGCAACAATGGTTTCTTTATATCCTTTGCTCCTTACGATGACCCCGAAATAGCAATTGCAATCGTTGCTGAAAACGGTCAGACCGGTAGCAAAACCTCTCAGGCAGCCGTACCCGTTTACAATTACTATTTCTCACAGAAAACGAGCTTTAACGAAGCCGGAATTCCCGATACATTTGTTCCGTAAAGTAGGTGTAAAAATGAAGGTTATATCAGTAGTATCCGCAAAGGGTGGGGTAGGCAAATCTACTTTTTGCGTAGGTATGGGAAGATTGTTGGCTCTTCACGATAAAAGAGTGCTTCTTGTAGATATGGATATAGGCGTAAGAAGTCTTGATATTCTTTTAGGTGTATCAGAGCGGGTTGTGTATAACTGGGGCGATTTAGTAAAGGGCAATTGCGATTTCAGAAAAGCGGTAACCGAGGTTGCAAGTAATCTTTATCTTCTTGCGGCACCTATAGATTTTTCGGAAGAATATTCCGAAGAAAAATTCAAAAAAGCTATTAATCAATATTTAAAAGATTTTGATTATATTTTTCTTGATTCTCCCGCAGGGCTTGAAAGTGGCTTTAAATTGTCCCTTTGTGCCTGCGACGGCTGTGTGGTTATATCAACACCCGACAGTATAAGCATAAGAGCTGCTTCCTATGCTTGTGAAAACGTCAGAAAAGCAGGCGTTGAAACAGTAAGGCTTGTAGTCAATAAATTCAATAAAAAGCTACATAAGAAAATAAACGTTGATGAGGTTATTGATTTAGTAGGTGCCCGTCTTTTAGGAATTGTACCTGAGTCTTACGAGATATATTCCTCTGCAAGCGGTGGTAAAATACCGTATGACTGTAAAGGCAATATGGCTCTTTTAAGGATTTCAAAAAGGCTTAGCGGTGAAAATATTCCATTCAGAGCCAAAAATTTGTAAAATTTGTTGACATTTAAGTTTGAAGTTGTATAATAACAGTGCAAATGATTTGTAGCTACATTGTTTGCCGAAAATAAAACAGGGGAGCTGACGGACGTCGGCTGAGAAAGAAAACATTCCTTTTCTGACCCTAATAACCTGATGCGGATAATGCCGTCGTAGGAAAAATACCTTTGAGTAGTATCTCTCTATGGCTGTGTTACCGCCGTAGGGAGATTTTTATTCGGAGGAATTTTTATGAATAATTTAACAAAAAAAGAGAAAACAAGACGTTTGGCAGAAAGTGCTTTAATGATAGCTTTAGCTACAATTTTAGCCGAATTAACCGTTATTGAATTCCCGTTTGGCGGAAGCGTAACTCTTTTCAGCCAGCTACCAATAGTTGTTATTTCATACCGTTACGGTGTGAAATGGGGCTTGGTAACAGGCTTTACAATGTCCCTTCTTCAAATGGTTTTCGGGGCTGCAAACTTTTCATACGTCAGCGGAATAGCATCATATCTCATTCTTGCATTTGCCGATTATATAGTTGCTTTTACTGCTTTAGGCTTAGGCGGTATGTTTAAAAATACCGTTAAAAATCAAGCAGTTGCACTCGGTTTAGGCGGTGCAGTTACTTCTCTTATAAGATATGCCTGCCATATTATAAGCGGTGTAACTATTTGGAAAGAGTACGCAGGGGATACACCTGTTTGGGAATATTCTGTTACTTACAACGGCGGTTATATGATACCTGAGCTTATAATAACCGTAATAGGTGCCGTTATCATTGGCTCAATATTTGATTTTTCACGAAATGAAATCAAGGTTTTAAGAAAGAAAAACAAGAATACGGTTGAAAATGAATTAAAATAAGATAAAAAAGTAAAAAAATTGTAAACCTCCTTATGAGATTAGTAAAAATGTTTGAATTTTATCGCTATTAGTGATAGAATTAAAGCAACTAATTTCAAAGGAGGTTTATCTTTGAAAGACGAAAAAGATTTGATTGACGAAAACGAGTTGTCGGATATGGATGAAAATGCTGAGGAAAAGGTGCTTGATGTAGCTGCACTTTCTGAGGATAAATTATCCGCCGCTCTTGATAAAAGTGCTACTTACGGCGATAACGCTTTGAACGACGAGCTTGAAAAATTAGCTCAGACCTTTAAAGCTGAGCTCCAAAAAGCTCAAAGTATGACAGAAGAAGAGTTAATAAAAAAAGGTATTATAACCCCGGAATACGAGGACGAAGAGGGAGCTATACCTGATGATGAGCTTTGCACCTGTTGCGGTGAGAAAAGAAAAGATAAATCACGCGGTGAAAATTACGAATACTGTAAGGATTGCCGTGAAGCAATGAAGAACTACCCATTTGGCAGTTTGAACATAATCTCTTTAATTGTAACGGTTGTGCTTGCAGTACTGTCCGTTTATAGCTTTTCTCTTGATTTTGTTCCGTACAACACCGTAAAAGAAGCTAATGGCTATTTGAAACAGGATCGATTAGATTCTGCAATGTCAGCATATGACGGCGCAATATCAGCTTTTGAAGATAAAGAAATAACTGCAAAATGGCTTTATCTGAAAACATCAAAAATCTTATTTGATACAATGCCCAGCGGTGTTAATTCAATGACTGATATCGTTACAAGACTTGATAAAGCTTTATCTGTGGCTGAATTAAAAATGCCTATTTACGGTGAGTATGCAAATTTGCGTGAGGAATCTCTTGTTCTTTATGGTACAATGCAAAACTTTTATAAGATTGTAGAAAATGAAGAGTATGTAGATTTTGAAAATTTAAGTGATGAACAATACAAACAGGCTATGACAGAAATAGGCTCTCTTATTGACACTGAGATTGCCGTAGTATCAAAAGACGGTAAAACAACAAAAATGGTTCCGGCGAATGAGGGAATAGTTCGTTTTTGTCAGTATATGTATGCTTATTCAGCGGGGAAATATGCCGATTCATATCAATATATGAATAAGGTTTATGAAACAGAGCCATCGTATTTGTGGCTTTATGCATATGAATTAGGTGTTGTTGAGCTTCAGGGCGGAGAATACGAAAAAGCGGAGCTTTATGCAGACGCTCTGTTGCAAACAAATATAGAGTCAAGCGACGGCTATGCTTTGAAATCATCAATTGCCCGTATGACCGGTAAATCTGATGAAGCTATTAAATTTGCGGATGATGGATTGAAGTATGATACTAACAGTACGGAATTAAAACGATTAAAAGTAATGGCATACGTTACACAAGGCGAGTATGAAAAAGCAAAAGAAATCTCTGATGAAGTAATTGCCAACGGTAGTTACGGCTTGTTCCATATGACAGCCATTGTTGTGGAAAATGAGCTTGGAAATGATGACAAGGTAAAGTCATATATTGAAGAAATGGAAAAATATGAGGTCGATTTAACAGACCGATTGCAGGAGTATCTTGATGGTAAAATAACTGCAAAACAATTATTCACGGAAGGAACAGGTGATGTAGAATGATAAATTTATACGTTGCAACACGTGTTCTTACCGCTATGGGTGCTATGCTGAGAGCCTTTTGGGAACAGCTTGTTTGCAGAATTTGCGGAATTCCTGCCGAGGACGTAAGAGTTTTTAAGGTATCAGAGCTTTGCGGTCACGTTGAACATGAATTAACAGAAAATAAAAAGCAAACCTTTTTGATTTGTTTTTTACCGTTTGTTTTAAACTTTATTTTGTCAGTTTGCTTCCTTCTGGGCGGTGCTTACAAGATTGTTTACGTAGGAGATTTAAAAACTCTTACGGGGTATTTGTTCTTCTGGTTAGGCATTTCCTTTGCCGCCAATTGCGTGCCCTCATTTGAGGATGTTTTATCCTTTAAGGATTTCTTTTACAGTAAAGACAGTAATATTGTTTTAAAGGTGATTTTAGCACCGTTTTTTGCAATAATATACGGGTTTTCAATTCTTGAAAGATATTCGCTGACATTTGTAGCAGCAATTCTTTTTGCAATAGCTTTCCCATATGTTTTCAGTTATCTTTTCCCTGTGATAGTAACGATTTCCCAAATGATTTCATAAACAATAAAATCTGCGAAGCACTTTTGTTGCCTCGCAGATTTTTTATTTCATAATATCAGATGTTAGTACAATTTCGTTATCGTCAGTGAAATAAGCGATAATTCCGTTGCGATGCTCCGTTGAGAAAACAGGTGCTTTCGCAACCATCGTTAAATTCCATTTAACGTTAGGATAAATTTTGCCGATTTTGTTTGTACATATTGCAATTTCGGGCTTCACGATTCTTAAAAATGAAGCTGATGATGAGCCAAAATAACCGTGATGACCGATTTTTAAAAGGTCCACGTCGCCGATGTCATTGCCGTAGATTTTTTCAAGTCCCGAATCACCTGTAAAATCTGCAGCTAAAAAAGCGGTTTTATCGCCTTTTTTTACAATAACACCTACGCTGCTTGCATTTTCACCGTTACCCTTAACCTCTTCGGGTGTAACGGTATTTATAAATTTTAAAGCGAAATCACCAAAAATAAATTCTTCATTTGGAAGGTTGCTTATTACGGGGATTTCTCTTTTTTCGAGCACTGAAAGAATTCTTTTATAGGTTTCTTCGTTGCCCCATCCTATAGCCTCAAGCTCTGTTGCGGTTTCAACGTTAAATTCTTTTAAATAAACTTTATCGGCAGTTATTTTTTTATCACTGAAAATTGCCTCAAAATTACCTATATGGTCGTAATGAATATGAGTGCCTAAAGCAAAATCAAAGCTTACGTTACCGTTTTCGTCAGAAGCTAACGATTTTATATAATCAATAACCTCGTCTTCATAGCCTTTATATTCGGTTTTTCTTCTCGGGTTGTTGTTGCCTTCTCCCGAATCTATAAGTGCGAATTTGCCGTTGCTTTCGAGAATTATACAATCCGAATTAGCGGTGTTAAGAAAGTGAATTTTATCGTCACCGTTTTTATTGTCAAAGGTTTCTTTTTCGATAGGTATCGAATTTACGTATTTATTACCGATAGCAACAACCGCAATATCAAGAATGAATACCGAAAGCATAACGGTAGTTACAACCCAGGTAGCAATAACCCTTGCTAATTTCTTTTTATCTTTTATCATTTTTTGAGCCTCCCCGAAACAAGAGCACACAACAAGCAAAAGATTATTGCGGTGAAAAGCTCAGTGGTTATAAATATCACAACCGATATCACTGTAATCAATAAAGCGATAACAGAATTCTCTTTAAATGCCGCGGCGACCTTTTTATAAGGCACGTTTTGCCAAGCGGAAACTATAAGAAGTGCACCAACGCAATGCATAGGTATTCTTGAAAGGATGTTTGGGAAGAAAACTATAATTACAACGGTTGAAATAATTGCGGTAATTAAAGAAATGTATGAAAAGGACTGTATCGGAAAAGCTCTTACGGGAATACCCGAAACAAAGGTGCTACCGCAATTTGCAAGAAAATGCACATTTTCCTTTTCTTTGGTTTTAGCAGAATAAAGATATATAAGCACACCTAAAATTACAGATGCTTTTATTGCTACGATAATATCATTTGAAGAAATACCGCTTAATGAAAAATCATAAGCTAAATCAGAAAGAGAAAGGGCTTTGAAGGAATCAATTTCATTTATTGTTGTTAATTCTTTTACAGGGTTCAGGAATAAATTCATAATAAGCGGAATAAGAAGAGTCATAAATTCCGCAGGTAAAATTTTATTAAGCTTTTTAAACTTAAAGGGGTAGGTTATCATAGCAAAAAGAGTAACTGTGCCGTAAAGCAGACCTCTGAAATCGGGGTGAAAGCCGAGAGAACGGTAGGATTTTAACATTTCTAAAGCGGTTGTACCCGAAGCACCGATGCCGAAATAGTTATTTGTAAGAAGGATTGTTACAACAACCGCAATACCTATACCGCCACCTGCAAAAACATAAGAGGGCAATTCATTGCTTTTGAGAAGCTTTTTCAGAAGAATAGCTATAACCGTACCTGCAATAGCTACAACAGGAAGAAGATTTTTTGAACCCGAGGATACCATATATAACACGGGTAATAAAAGAAAGGCGTCCGGGCTGAAAATAGATTTTTTTGTTTCAAATGAAAGAAAGAAACAAATTACCGAACAAAATAAAGCGTGCCATAAATCCAACCCAAGCACACCGCAAACGCAAAGAGAATACGCCCCCGTAAGCATTGTTGCAGTAAGTCCGGAAGTAATTTCTTTTAATATTTTATTTTCAAGAAGATTTTTACTCATAACAACTCCGAAAAATTAATGATTTTATATTTTACAATAAATAAAAGAAATAAACAATACCGAAATATAAAAATTATTATTTACAGTTTCATATAAAAATGTTGACAATTGAACTTGATTTATTTATAATGATATGGATTACAAGTGTAATTCAATAAGGAATGGAGATGGCTTCTATGTCAAATATGAAAAAAATTATAATTGCAGTTGCGGCTCTTACAATAGCAATTTCAGTTATCACAGCTAACAACTTATCTTCAGTTATGCTTATTATGGCTTCAAGACAGGGTAACGCTCAGGTTCAGAGCGGTAACACTGTTGCTCAGGATAATGCAAGCCAAAACACAAATACAAATACAAATAACGTTACACCTAACAACAATACAACTCCTACAGCTGCTCCCTCAGGCAACACAGCTACAACAGCTGCTCCTTCAGGTAACACAGCTACAACAGCTGCTCCCTCAGGCGACAATAAGCAGGATGCTCCCGCAGCATCAGGTAATGCATCAAGCTGGACAAAGGCACAGACTGTTGAGTATTTTAACAAAGCAGTTAACGGCGTTAAATCAGGTGCAAAGACTGTAAACCAGAAAGAAGTTACAAACTATCTTGCAGGCGCTACAACAATCACAAGCGGTATCAAGTCTGTTTACAATATTCTTGGTGGCGATGAATGGTTAGACGGTATGCTTAAAGATAACAGCCAGGGTGCTGCTTCATACGAAGGTGCAGATATTACTGCAAAATTCCCTGTTGAAGGTCAGACTTGGTCAAGTAAGCTCACTGAAGCAGACGTTTCTTCTGCAACTTGTACAGAGGCTAACGGTGTTTATACAATCGAAATCAAAACTGTTGCAGATGCTAAGAGCGACAACGTTAAGGTTGGCGAGGGTCACGCACCCAAAGCATTCAACGTTATTCTTCCCGGCGTTGTTAACGATAACATCCCCGGTATTGCAAAGAACTTGGTTGGTACAGCTGCTATGGATTATCCCGAGTCAACAGTTAAAATTACAGTTGACGTAGCAACAGGTCACGTTCTTACAGCAGAGTATGACCTTAAATGGACAATTAACTTTGACAAAATGGGTATCATTCTTCCCTTCGGTTCAAAGGCAGTTTACGATATTGTTTGGTAAGGTAAAACTAAACATTTGTTGAAGAGTTAAAAGCAACGCCTCTTACGGCGTTGCTTTTTGATACTAAAAATTAGACAATATATATTGAACCATTCAAAAAGGCGGTGATTTGTTGATGGATATTATTTCAAAAGAGGAGATTTACAATTTCCTGCCCGAAAATTTGAAAAATAAATTTAATATAACCGTTCTCGAAAAAACAGAATCAACAAATCTTCTGCTTAAAAATATGGCTTTGAACGGTGCTGAAGAGGGTACGGTTGTCGTAGCAGGTGAGCAGAGTGCAGGTATCGGCAGAATGGGCCGAAGCTTTTTCTCGCCGGGTAACACCGGTATATATATGAGTGTTCTTCTCAAACCTCAGATAAAGCCCGAAAAATCGGTTTTTATTACAACTGCAGCGGCAGTAGCGGTATGCAGAGCCTTAGAAAAAAACGGTGTTGAAAATGCGGGCATTAAATGGGTTAATGATATTTATATCAAGGACAAAAAGGTCTGCGGTATATTAACCCAAGGTAATATAAATCCTCAAAGCCAAGAGTTTGATTTTGCGATTCTCGGAATCGGAATAAACGTTTACAAGCCCGAAAACGATTTTCCCGATGAAATAAAGAATATTGCAGGTGCAATTTTTGACAAGGAAAAAGATAATCTGAGAAATAAGCTTGTTGCTGATATCCTTGAAGAATTTAATAATATTTATAAAGATTTTGACAACACAAGCTACGTTGATGAATATATAAACAGAAGCTTTATAATAGGTAAAAAAGTTGATGTTATCAGCGGTTCTCAAGTTAAAGAAGCAACCGTTTTAGGTATAAATAATGATTGTAAGCTTCATATAGAATATGCGGATGGGGCACAGTGCTTTTTAGATTCGGGCGAGATTTCGGTCAAATTGTTATAATAATTATTCAAAATGTACAAGATTTTCAGTTTTAAATCGTCAAAGATACAATTGATTTTTTTCTCAATAGTATTGCAATTATCAAAAAAGTATGATAAAATCAATTCGTATATATGGTAGTATAATGCTATCGGTATCTATTGCTAGGAGGATTATTATGAAAGCAACAAAGAAAATTCTTTGCATCACTTTAGCTTTAGTGGTTGCGGGTCTTGCTTTAATTATGCCTATTTCGGCTTCTTCAGCTGACCTTCCCGTTATTGTTGTTGACGGAATCGGTACAACTCCCTTGTATCAGAATTTCGGCACACCTGACGAAAAGCTTATTTTTGACGATGCAACAATTGAATCATTAATTACAGACGGTGTTAAAGCCTTCGTTAAGGGTGCTAACTCAGACGCAGATTACGATAAATTTGCTGACGAGCTTATGCCTGTAGTTAATAAATACATTGAGCCTATTGCTTATAATCTTGACGGTACACCGAAGGATCCTACTGTAGGCTTCTATCAGTATGACTTACCTTTAGCAGCTTACACAGAAGAAGAGCAGAAGAGTTTGTTCCCTGAGTTTACTCAGATAATTGCTAAAAAGTACGGTGCTGATAATACATATAACTATAGCTATGACTGGCGTGCAGACCCTGTTGACAACGCTTTCCTTTTAAATGAGTATATTGAACAGGTTAAAGCAACAACAGGTGCTGAAAGAGTAAACGTTGTTTCAATGAGCTTAGGTACAACAGTTGTACTTGCATACCTTAACTACTTTGGTGGCTCATCAATCAACAACTGCGTATTTGCATCAGGTGCATGGCAGGGTACAAGCATCGTTGGTAACCTCGTTACTAAGAATCTTCGCTTAGATGCTTTCACTCTTGAGAACTATCTTGTTCAGTCAGCAAGAGATAGCTTTACAACTCATATATTTGCTTTTGCAATTTCTTATATAGCAACAGATGAAGGTCTTACTGAAGAATATATCGGCGACCTTAACGATGCGCTTCTTAACCTTATGCCTCGTTTGTTCTCTGATACATTCGTTCCTAACGTAGCAGGTATGCCCGGTCTTTGGGCTCTTTGTCCTCAGGAGGATTATGATTTAGGTAAAGCAACTGTTTATTCAGAAGTTGCTATTAACCCTGACCTTGAAGCAATAATAGATACCTATCACGATATTCAGAATGAAGATAATGCAAAACGCATTATTGAAGATGCAATGGCAGAAGGTATGAAATTCAGCATCGTTGCAGGTTACAACAGCCAGATCGTTCCTATCAGCGACGAGTATGAGCAGAGTGACTCTGTTATCGATACAAAATATATGAGTGGCGGCGCTACATGTGCTAAATACCTTAAGGCTTTTGACGATTGGGGCAACATTTACACTCAGGCAAACAGAGATGGTCACAACCACGTTTCTTGGGATTATAAGGTTGATGCTTCAACTTGTATGTTCCCCGAGCAGACATGGCTCATCAAAAACCTTACTCACGGTTATGCAATTGAAAACGGTACTGTAGATATCCTTATCTGGCTTCTTACAGCTGATGCTCAGCCCACAGTTCATACAGATAAAGAAAACTATCCTCAGTTTATTCTTTACAATACATACAGAAGAAAGCTTACACCTATCAGTACTCAGGGTATTATCGGTGACGTTGACCAGAGCGGTGCAGTAAGAGCTGAAGACGCAATAATCGCTCTTCAGATTGCATCAGGTCAGATTGCTCCCACAGAAACTCAGCTTGCATTAGGCGATATTGACGAAGATGGCACTATCTCAATTGAAGATGCAAGAGAGATTCTCTATATGGCAGCCGGAATTTATTAATTCAAAATATGATTGTCGCATCCTTTAGGATGCGACAATTTTTTTGTTTTAAATAAATTTGCAATATAATATTCAGTATGATATACTAAAATAAATAAGTATAAATAGGGATGATAAAAATGGCTGCAAAAATGGGTAAAAAAGAAAATGCTTTACAAGCTATTAAATTTGCTTGCTTTTCTGCTTCTGCAGGAATTATTCAGATTGTAAGCTTTACGTTGTTAAACGAGCTGTTGCCTACAACCGATAGTACAAACGCAATAGCTCAGTGGTTTTTTAATTCTGAATATGGCGGAAGCTATCTTGTTGCGTTAACCTTATCAGTTTTGTGGAATTTCACATTTAACCGCAAATTCACCTTCAAATCTGCGGCGAATATTCCCGTTGCAATGCTTAAAATTTTCGCGTTTTACTGCGTGTTTACTCCTGTTTCCACAATTCTCGGTGAAATGGTGGCGCAACGTTTCACCGCAAGCTACGTTGAATATATAATTCTTGCAGTAACAATGGCTACTAATATGATATCTGAATTCTTATATTGCAGATTTTTTGTATATAAAAACAGTATGAATACTCTTAATGATAAATCATCTGAAGAAAAGGAAACAAACAATGTCTGATAACAAGAAAAATGCAACCAGAATATGCCCTGTTTCAAGAAAATGCGGCGGTTGTCAGCTTATGAATATGACCTATGAAGAACAGCTTGCCTTTAAGCAAGCAAAGGTTATAAAGCTTTTAGGCAGTTTTCATAGAGTTAATAAAATAATCGGAATGAATAACCCATTTCACTACAGAAATAAGGTTCAGGCGGCTTTTGGCAGAACAAGAAACGGTGAAATAATTTCGGGTGTTTATCAGTCAAGCACTCATAATATAGTAAAAACCGACAGCTGTCTTATTGAAGACGATAAAGCCGACGAAATAATTCTTACAATCAGAAAGCTTGTGAAAAGCTTTAAATTAACGGTTTTTGATGAAAGAAACCAAAGAGGCTTTCTTCGTCACGTGCTTGTTAAGCATGGCTTCAGTACGGGCGAAATAATGGTAGTGCTTGTAACGGGGACAAGCAATTTCCCCTCAAAAAATAATTTTATAAGTGAGCTTTTGAGGCTTCATCCCGAAATTACAACAATTATTCAAAATGTTAATAATAAATATACGAGTATGGTTTTAGGTGATAAAGAAACAGTCCTTTACGGCAAAGGCTATATTGAAGATATTCTTTGTGGCTGTACCTTCAGAATTTCACCGAAATCCTTTTATCAGATTAACCCTATTCAAACCGAAATACTTTACAATAAAGCCATAGATTTCGCAGAGCTTAGCGGTAGAGAAAGAGTTATAGATGCTTATTGCGGTATCGGAACAATCGGTATAGTTGCCTCGAAAAAAGCAGGAGAGGTTATAGGTTGTGAGGTTAATCCCGATGCTATAAGAGATGCAAAGGTTAATGCAAAAATAAATGATATTAAAAATATTCAGTTTATTTGTGCAGATGCAGGGGAGTTTATGCTAAGCCTTAAAGAGCAGGGCGAAAGGTGCGATGTACTCTTTATGGACCCTCCCAGAGCAGGTAGCGACAAAAAATTTCTTTCAAGTGCGGTAGCTCTTATGCCTGAAAAAATAGTTTATATTTCCTGCAACCCCGAAACACAACAAAGGGACCTTACCTATCTTACAAGGAACGGATATAAGGTTAAAAAAATTCAACCCGTTGATATGTTTCCATATACCAACCACGTAGAGACAGTGTGTCTGCTGTCTAAGAAATAGATTTGAGGTAAGATAGTGTAGAGAATTGTCATAGAAAAAAGTTTGAAGAAGGTATATTTGTGAATAAAGTAATCGAGGAAAACTTTGTAAATAGTTATGTTATAAAAAATAAACGTGAGCGTCTTCTGTTTGAATTGTGGGGAAAAAAGCGTAGAGATGGCATTGGGCGATTTTCGCACTGTACTGACAATCTTATAGATGATTCGAAAATTAGATTCAAAGGGCAATACATCTCAAATGACTTAAAAGAAATAGTTGCTACAACAAATACTAGTAAGTGTTATGTAATTTCCTGGTATGAAGAATTAGATGGAAAAGAATTCAATAAAGATGATGTGCTAGATTTGCTGTTGGGCTGCGGAATGCCATCAATTGCCATTTTTGATGATTTTGTAATCATCGAAACAGAACAAGAGCAAGGTCCAGCCATCAAGTATTTTCTTCAAAAATAGGAAGCTAATTATAAATCAGGGATGGTTGATAGGTTTCCTACAACGGTCAGGGTGGATATGTTCCCGACAATGCATGTTAGCAATTCCATTGCTACTAACCACGTAGAGTGCGTTGTGCGACTGAGTCGCACATAGCACTCAGCGATATAAATTCCCGTTGGAATTTGCGATATGTACTTTGTACACGATATACCTACGGTGCGATATGTCCCTTCGGGACGCAATTTGGAATTTATATCATATCGCAACCGAATGTAATGAGGTTATATCGCTTTTTGCGAAAGCAAATATATCGCACGAGCAAAGCGAGTATATCGCAGTAAGAATAATCTATGGAAATAAAACGATAAATCTTTAAAATATTATTACTGAAAGGAGAAAATATGGAAGGCTTACTTTATTGTACAATGAATATTTTCTGCGTGCTTATATTAACAATGATTTTTAACAGTATAAGAAAAAGCTCTGACCAACGTACGTCACAGCATATGTTTGCATGCTTTATAATAGCCTCTATTATTCTCTGTCTTAGTGATTTTATATGGGGATTGATTGATTTTTCTACCTTTTGGACATTTTCTCAAGGCGTATCCTTTGCTGTTAACGCAATTTATTATATATTCACTTGTGTTGCTTCGTATATGTGGTTTTTGTTTTCTGAAAACGAGCAGGAATCAAAGGTGGTTAAAACAAAAGCGGGTCTTATTTTATCAATTATTCCGTTAATCGTATATATTATTCTTGTTATTGGCTCTTATAAGCACGGATGGTTATTCTATATAGACGGCGAAGGTAGTTATCAACGCGGTGATTTTTATATAGTTAAAATAATTATCGCTTGTTTTTATATTGGCGCAACCTCGTTTAAAGCCACTGCAAAAGCTTTTATGAAAAAGAATTACTTAAATAAAGAAAAGTATATTGCTTTGGCATCCTTCGTAGCGTTCCCGTCAATTGCCGTTATTTTGCAAGTGCTTTTCGTAGGCTCACCTATGATAAGCGCGGGTGTAGCTTTTGCGGCTGTGCAGGTTTATATTTTCTCAAGAGAACAATTGATTTCAGTGGATCCTTTAACAAAACTTAATAATCGCAACGTTTTAATAAATTACCTTGACGGTAAAATGAAATCAAATAATGATACCAAGGATTTATACGTTTTCGTAATGGACCTTGACTATTTTAAGAAAATAAACGATACCTTCGGTCATATTGAGGGTGATGAAGCTATCGTTATGGTTGCTGACGTTTTGAGGTCGGTTGTAAGAAAAACAAACTATTTTGTTTGCAGATACGGTGGAGATGAGTTTATTGCTGTTTGTGAAACTGATAAAGATTTTAATCCCGAAGAATTTGGTAACGAAATTAATCGCTTGCTTGTTGAGGAAACCTTAAGAAAAGATAAAGTATATAATTTACATTTAAGCATCGGCTATGCTAAATATAACGATATAATTGAAACAATACCTGAATTTATTGATATAGCTGATGAACATTTATATGAAATAAAAAATAAACGAGCAAAGCAAAAAGAACGTATAAGCGAATAAGAAATTTTAAAAAATTTACAAAAAATATTAAAAAAGTTATTGACTGTAAAAACATATGGTAATAAAATTTACATATCGTTTTTGCAATGGAGTGATACAAATGATAAAAATAGGTCTTTACGGCTACGGCAACATAGCAAAGGGCGTTTAATGTGCCGTAAAACAAAACGACGATATGAAGGTCACCTGTGTTTTTTCAAGACGTGACCCGTCAACAGTTAAAACAATTTCAGGCGCAACCGTATATAAAACTGATGATATTTTAAATCATAAGGATGAAATAGACGTTCTTATTATGTGCGGTGGCAGTGCAACGGATTTACCCGAGCAAACACCTGCAATGGCAAAGTATTTTAACGTTGTCGACAGCTTTGATACTCATAAAAATATTCCCGTTCATTTTGAAAATGTAGATAAAGCATCAAAAGAGGGCGGTAAAATAGGTATTATTTCAGTTGGTTGGGACCCCGGTATGTTTTCTCTTAACCGCCTTTTCGGTAGCTGTATTTTAAAAGACGGTGCAGACTATACCTTCTGGGGCAAGGGCGTAAGTCAGGGACACAGCGACGCAATCAGAAGAATTGACGGAGTTGTAGATGCAAGACAGTATACAATTCCCGTTGAAGAGGCTCTTGATGCAGTAAGAAGCGGATCACAGCCTCAGCTGACAACCCGTCAGAAGCACACAAGAGAATGCTTTGTAGTAGCAGAAGATGGTGCTGATTTAAAGAGAATTGAAAACGAAATAGTTATAATGAAAAACTATTTCGATGAATACGATACAACTGTTCATTTTATTTCTAAAGAGGAGCTTGACCGTGACCATAAAGGTATTCCTCACGGCGGGTTTGTAATAAGAACAGGTAAAACAGGCGTTAATCTCGAAAACAATCACGTTATTGAGTATAGACTTAAGCTCGATTCTAATCCCGAGTTTACTTCAAGCGTTATCGTAGCGTATGCAAGAGCCGCTTACCGTCTTAACAAAGAGGGCGCAAGCGGATGCAAAACGGTTTTCGATATTCCTCCCGCATATCTTTCCGATAAAAGCGGCGAAGAATTAAGAAAAATGATGCTTTGATATAAATTTAAAATAAAGCTTAAATAACTGTTGCATTTTATTGAGTGCAACAGTTATTTTAAAATATGGAAGGGAAGCTAAAAATGGCAGATTTATATAACTCTATTCCTATATCATCAGTAAAAAATACAGCATTGTCACTTATGGGTTTGCCTACATCACCCGAAAGCGAAAGTGAAAATAAAGTTCTTGTGCAATTGCTGAAGAAAAAATTAGGCAATGAAAAATGCGATCGAGCTGTTTTTTATAATCCTGATGCAGTTGCCCTCTGGCTTTTTCAGAAATATACGGAAAAGTTTACAGATGCTCTTCTTTGCTCAGATGTAGCGCTTCCTATGCTTTCCTTTATGCCAAGCGTAACTCCGGTTTGCTTCGCTTCAATGTATAGTGGCGTTTCACCAGACGTTCACGGTATAAAACGGTATGAAAAGCCTGTTTTGACGGTTGAAACTGTTTTTGATTGCTTTGTGAAGCAAGGTAAAAGGGCAGCAATTGTTTCTACCTCTAAAGACAGCATCTCGCTGATTTTCCTTGAAAGAGAAATGGATTATTATATATACGATACAGTTGACGAGGTAAATGAAAAGGCTCTTTCTCTTATTGAAGAGGATATTTATGATTTGATTGTAATTTACAACGGTAATTATGACGGTACAATGCATAAATTCGGCCCCGAAGCTCCCGAAAGCTTTAAAGCATTAGAGGATAACCTTGCCTTTTACTGTAAAATGGTAGATGAAATTAACTCTAAATGGAGAAAGCATAACGTTTTCTACGGCTTTATGACCGACCACGGTTGCCACGAAATAGACGGTGAATGTGGTTCGCACGGTCTTGATATGGAAGAGGATATGAACGTTATTCATTTTTACGGTATAAAAAAAGCTGAAAAATGAAAAAAGCTTTCAATAATATAAAAGAGTATGCAGCCAGATTTCTTTTTACTCAAAGATGTAAATATTGCGGTAGAGTTATTGATATAAGAAAAGAGTCTTGCGATTCGTGCGAAAACAGTATAAAAGAAATAACGGGTGCGATTTGCTTTAAATGCGGTAAAGAAAAGAAAAAATGCGACTGCAAAGGTCAAATCCTTTTTTACGAAAAGCTTTGCGCACCCTATTATTACAGCGGTGCTATAAAAGCTTTGATATGGAGATTTAAGTTCAGGAATAAGCCTGATATTGCAGATTTTTTAGCTGAACAAATGGCAAAATGCGTTGTTACAAGGTATGAGGGCTATGATTTTGATTTAATTACATACGTACCCACAACTAAAAAGGACGTTAAAAACAGAGGCTATAATCAGGCAGAGCTTTTAGCTAAAAGGTTTGCGGAAATTCTTGACGTGCCTTGTGAAAATGCCCTTGTAAAAAACTATGAAACCGCACCTCAGCATACTCTTCCTGAAATGAAAAGAAGCGGTAACCTTTTAGGTGTATTTGAGGTAAACGAAAAAACTGATATTGAGTTTAAAAGAGTGTTGCTCTGTGACGACGTTAAAACAACGGGCTCAACTTTAAATGAATGTGCAAAAACTCTTTTGATAGGCGGTGCGGCAGAAGTGTTTTGCGTTACCGTAGCCATAACCGAAAACGAAAAAACTGAAAAGCTTGTTGAAAAAGAGGACCTCTCACCTGATTGGTGAAAGGTCGTTTTCTTTGGTCCCTTTAGGGATGGAAATAAACCTCCGGTTCTACCGGGGGAAGAAAAAGGCTTTAGCAAAGCCAAAAACGGCGAGCTCAAAGCCGCCGAAGTAGTTACAAATAATTAATCCTCCAAGTAGAATGAATGTGGTTTGGCCGCCGCATTACAAAGTACAAAGAGGAAAAATTAGTGAAAAAAGATAGCGAAATAAAAAGTTCAGCACACTCAAAATACAGATGCCAATATCATATAGTATTTGCACCGAAGTATAGAAGAAAAGCAATATACGGTGAAATCAAAAAAGATATTGGAGAGATATTAAGAAAACTATGTGTGCAAAAAGGTGTGGAAATAATAGAAGCAGAAGCATGTGCAGATCACATACATATGCTTGTAAGTATTCCACCGCACATAAGTGTATCACAATTTATGGGATATCTCAAGGGTAAAAGTAGTTTGATGATTTTCGACCGACATGCAAATTTAAAGTATAAGTACGGTTCACGAACATTTTGGTGTAGAGGATACTATGTAGATACGGTCGGTCGAAATAAAAAGGTAATCGCAGAATATATAAGAAACCAATTAGAAGAGGATTACGCAGCAGACCAACTGAGCCTCAAAGAGTACACAGACCCGTTTACGGGTGCCAAGAATAAGTAAGCAAAAATAAACAGCCGCTCGTGAGCGGCTGCTTGAGATTGTAATGCGGTGCTAAACTTTCAGTGCCCCTTCGAGGGGCTAAGCCAGCATTCGCCCCTTATAGGGGCAGAGCAAACCACCAGTTTACTGGTGGTTATGATTTGTTTAGTTAAGATTTGTTATTTGTTAATTTCAGGGTTATCAGTGCGGCAAAGAATATAATCAATGCTTACGTTGTAATAGTCCGCAAGAAGAACAAGGGTTTCTGTAGGCGGTATTCTGTCGCCGGTTTCATATTTTGAAAGCAAGGCTTGTTCAATACCTGTCTTCATTTGTAATGATAACTGAGTTAAGCCATTTTCCTTACGAAGCTTTTTTAAGTTGTTTTTCATAAAATCACCTAATGACATTGTGTCATATTTGCGGGTTGACATATATGACAAATTGTCATATAATGAGCTTGGAAAGCTCTTGTTTTAATTCGCGATAAATCAATCTGTTTGTTTTATTTAATAAAAAATACTTGTAAACGGTCAAAACAACCAACAAACAAGGGTAACTTTTGTGGAAATCTACAAAGTTTTTGAAACGTCATAAAAAAAGTGAAGTATTTTTGCAAAATTGTCATTATACAGATGAAGGGAAAATAATTATTATTTGCGATTATGGCAAAATTTATATAAATTATTTACTTTTACAGAAAATTTTGATATAATTTTACTAAATTAAAATGGAGGTTGAAATTATGAAAAGATTGGTGAGTTTGAGCTTGTCGTTAATGCTTGTGCTTGCGATTTTTGTAGGTGCATCCATTACCGCATCAGCGGCAGATGAGAGCGGATTGTTGTTTGCATTAAATGAAGATGGTGTGTCATATTCAGTAAGCGGCTACGATGCTTCAAAAACCGAATTTGTTGTGCCGTCAACTTATAATGATTTACCTGTTACAAGTATTGCCAATTCTTCTTTTTATAATGCAGATAAAATAACGGGAATTACAATCCCTGATACTGTAACAGATATAGGTAATACGGCTTTTTATGGTTGCGTTAATCTTTTATCGGTTAAACTTCCTGATAGTATTACAAGTATAGGTACGTATGCTTTCTACGGATGCGACAATTTAACTATTACTGCAAGCTGTGATTCATGTGTAGTTGAGTATGCTGATACTGAAGTAGTTAAGCTTGATTTACAACACGAATACTATACGGACGGCACAGTAATAACACCCCCAACATACAAAACAGAGGGTACAATGTCTTATGCATGCTCTGTTTGTGGCGCTGAAAAATACGAACCTATTTCAAAGCTTACACCGCCTACGCTTGAGGTTGTTGACGGTGAATTGGTATGCTTCAGCGGTGAAACAATTCTTACAGATTACACCGGACTTGCAGAGTACGAAGGTAGCTATTTGTATTTGGAAAACAGCGTTGTAAAATCTGATTATACCGGCCTTGCTTTTTATTGCGACGATTGGTACTACATAAAGGATGGCGTCCGTAATTCAGAATATACGGGACTTGTAGAATATTGTGGTAATTGGTACTTCGTAGAAAACGGTATTCTTAATTGGAATTATACAGGTCTTACATATTACAATAATGCATGGTACTACGTAGAATACGGTGTTCTTAATTGGGATTATACCGGACTTGTATATCACAATGATGCATGGTACTACGTAGAATACGGTGTTCTTAACTGGAATTATACCGGTCTTACATATTTCTACGGTGAATGGTACTACGTAGAATATGGTGTTCTTAACTGGAATTATACAGGCCTTACATATTTCTGCGGTGAATGGTACTACGTAGAATACGGTGTTCTTAATTGGAATTATATCGGACTGACATATTTTTACGACGAGTGGTACTATGTTGAATACGGTAAGGTGAATTTCAATGCAATAACGTTATGCTACTTTTACGGCGAATGGTACTATGTAGAATACGGTAAAGTAAATTTTAATACAACAACATTGCTCTACTTTTATGATAACTGGTATTATGTAGAAAACGGTAAAGTAAATTTTGATGCAATAACTTTGGTTTACTACAATTATGAGTGGTATTATGTAGAAAACGGTGTATTAAACTGGAATGGTAATACAGTTGTTTATTATTACGGCGTTTGGTACTACGTAAACGGCGGTCGTGTAGATTGGAATTACGATGGGGTATGGTATGAAAACGGCGTTCTCTATTTTATTGATGACGGTGCAGTTATTTATATAGCAAAGCCTGAAACAAAGGAAGAAATTTTAGCTTTCTACCAGAATGCAGTAAGAAATGTTGCGGTAAGCGGTAACGCAGGGTACAGCTATAAAACGTGGGAAGAGGTAATAAAAGCTGAAGTAACTAATTCAAGTCTTCCACCGTCAGTTACAGATATAGTAAAAGATATGTTTGTTTCTGAAGAAGAGGCAGAAAAATATAACTATTCAATCGGTTCGGATGAAGCAAGAGAGAATATAGCTTTGTCAAACTGTTCAGCAAACAGCGTGCAATCCGCTACAATTGAGGAAAAAGGCGGAAACTATATCATAACAATCGTTATGAAAGACCATGTAAATCCTCAAAAGACAGATACTGACGGCGTTTCCGTTATGTCTACAAACATTGTGTATGCTGATGATTTGGAAGCATCACTTGATAATATGGCAATAATTAAGAATGTCGATTGCAGTTACAGCAATTATACTATTGTTGCCGAGGTTACTAAAAATGGCGAATTAGTTAGCGTTAAGCATAGTAGTAGATTAGGTATGAATGCTGATGCTGCAGAGTCGTTTGGTAAAATGACAATGATTATCGATATGAATATATATGAGGAATACTCAAGTTTCACATATTAATTTAAAAGTATTATAACCGGAGGTTAAAATTATGAAAAGATTGGTGAGTTTGAGCTTGTCGTTAATGCTGGTGCTTGCAATTTTTGTAGGTGCATCCATTACCGCATCAGCGGCAGAAGTTACATCGGTAAGTTTTACACCGGTAAAGCCTATTGTGTTTTGGGATGGATACGAGACTAATATCAGACAGTTTTCTGATAGTTTACTTAAAAATAAAGTAATAGAAAAGGGTAGTATTGTTACCTATCACTATAGTGATGGTTCATCCATAGATTATATATATAACGGGTATGAATATCGTACAGCTGATAATAGCAGTTTTTTGAGCAACTCAAGTGTTTCGATAGATAAATTATATCAATATACTTGGAAAATTGGTGCGGATAATTTTATTGTATTAAGAGTAGGTAACGCGAAAACGTATACAGTAAAAGTGCCTGTCACAGTCATTGAAAATCCTGTGGCAAATATTGAGTTTATTCCTGAAAAACCGATTACGTATTATGAAAATTTAGGTGGTCAATTCACAAGTGGTTATAGCTCATACTATAATTATTATGCAAACAAATCTGATATTGTTTTTCAAAAAGGTAATCGTTTGGTAGTTAACTATAAAGATGGTACAAAATCTACGTTTGTTTATAACTCTGATGGTGTTAGCTTAATTGATATCCATGGTAATAAGATTTTTTCAGAAGAGATTGAAATTGACTCAAAACAGAGTGAAAAACACTGGACCCTCGGAAGCGATAATTATTGTGAAATAAAATATAGGGGTAACTTAACCTATGCTCAGGTTACCGTAGTTGAAAGTCCGGTTGAATCAATTTCATATACATTGAGTAAACCAATAGAATTATATGAAAATGTTGATGGTGTATACGATAGTTACTATAAGAATTTTGTATATACATATGACAATACAACTGATGCGATTCTAACGGTGAACTATAAAGACGGCAGAACAATTCCCTATTATGAAAAGGATATAATTGTAAATGATTATGCAGATATGTTAGGGTCCAGATTTTTCGATGAGTGGGGAAACCTGTTGCCCGATATTGGTTATCCTACAATTATCTCTCAAGACTATGGTAATAAAAAATGGAGCAAAGGTACACAGTATTTTAACGTTACGTATAAGGGTGCAACTTGTGATGTTCCTGTTACGATAGTAGAAAATCCGTTTTCAGCGATGGAGGTTAACCTTGTTGATTATTGTATTTATGAAAGAAATGTAGAAGAACATCGTCCGTATCTGTTTATATTAGAGTCACATGGTAATAGCATTACTTTTACATATAAGACGGGCGGAACCGTAACATATACTTACGATGGCAGTAAATTAGGTTGGTTTGACCAATACGGTAACGAATTTAAACATCGTATTTCATGTAAACAGTATGACGATAATTGGACTACAGGACAGACTTATCCTATTACAGTAAGTTTTGGTGATCTTAGTGATACGGTATATGTTACAATGGTTTCCAATCCGATTGTTTCCGTTGATGTTGCTTTAAGCAAACCTATTGTTGTGTATGAAAACGTTAACTGTAGTTGGAACGAAGAGTTATCTTGCTTGAAATATAATTTAAACGATTTGTTACCTGATGGTACAGCGATAATTTTTACTTATACAAACGGTACATCAAAAACTTATTATTACGATAAAGAGAATCGGTGGTTAGAAGATTCTAATGGTGTAAGAATTTATGATTATACTCTGTATAGATTTTATTTAGCACAGGACAATGCTTTCACTTTAGGTGATAATTATATGTTCCTTGAAATTTCTCAAACTT
Source organism: Clostridia bacterium (assembly GCA_017937865.1). Classification (GTDB taxonomy): domain Bacteria; phylum Bacillota; class Clostridia; order Oscillospirales; family Acutalibacteraceae; genus DTU089. The sequence goes on from JAGBCU010000066.1 coordinate 48,306, forward strand.
CGCTCAGATGTGCTGTTCCGGTAACTTTAAAACCGCAAATAGAAGCACCACCATATAGGTTAGAGCTTGTTGATGGTAAATGGGTGTGTATGTTAGGTGATACTAAAGCGGGTTATTACAACGGTCTTATAGAGCATAATGATGGATGGTATTATGTTTCTTATGGAAACGTTTATTGGTATTATACTGGGTTGTGTGAATATCAGGGTCATTTTTATTATGTAAAAGACGGTTGTCTTGATTGGTATTACACAGGCTTAGTTAATCATAAGAACGAGTTTTATTATGTGGAAAACGGCGTTTTGAATTCAAATAAAACAGGTCTTGTTTATTGTTGGGATGAATGGTATTACGTAGAAAATGGTTGGTTCAATCCGAATGCTACTACATTAGTTTATTTCGGTGATCAATGGTATTACGTAGAAAACGGTGAGATTAATTGGAATAGCAAAACACTTTGCTGTTACGAGGGTGTTTGGTACTACGTAGAAAACGGTATTCTTAATTGGGCTTATACCGGCCTTGTATATCATAATGGTGCATGGTATTACGTAGAAAATGGTATTCTTAATTGGGAT
>JAGBCU010000067.1 GCA_017937865.1 Clostridia bacterium
TACAATCAGCAACGCAGTTCCGAAATTTGCCACTTGCCATTTCCAATTTGCCATTCTGCTCGCCTCTGGCATCTAGTATCTGGCATCTTCATTTCGCAATTCCCATTCCGTATTTCGCACTTAATTTGCCACTTGCCATTTCCCATTTGCAATTCAATACGCTCGCCTTATTTCCCTAAAACGTTACCGATAAGGTCGTAAAGTGCTTCGAGCTCTTCTTTCGTGAGTGAAATGCCCTTACCCATTTTTTCGTGGTCGGGTGCCCAGTCACGAATATCGTATTTCGGCTTACCCTCGTTCCAGGAAATAAGGTTTAATTCTCTTGTCCAACCCTTTCCTGTATCGGATAAAACACCGAATTCTTCCTGAATTTCATACTTAAACTCTGCCATAATTTATTCTCCTATAAAATTATTTTCTAAAAACAACCCTAAAAGAAATTTATTCTTTTAGGGTTTTATTTTTTAATTATTCGTCATCGTCAGCAAGCTTTGCTTCGGAGATAACTTTTTCTGCAATATTTGAGGGAGCATCCTCATAACGAGCAAATTCAAGAGTGAAGGAGCCTCTACCTGCTGTTACAGAACGAAGTGCGATTGCAAAGTCGCTCATTTCAGCCATAGGTACTTCTGCGATAAGCTCCTGCATACCTGTATCTTCAGCGGGGCCCATACCTAAAACTCTACCGCGACGCTTGTTAACGTCACCCATAATATCACCTAAATCATTATCGGGGATATATGCTTTAAGAGTGCCGATAGGCTCGAGAATTGTAGGTGCTGCTTCGGGAACTGCTGCTTTAAATGCAATTCTTGCTGCCATCTTGAATGCCATTTCGGATGAATCAACGGGGTGATAAGAACCGTCGTGGAGGCAAGCCTTGATGCCAACCATAGGATAACCGGCGATAAGACCGGATGCTACACATTCGCGTAAGCCCTTTTCAACTGCAGGGAAGAAGTTCTTGGGAACTGCACCACCGACAACCTCATCAGAGGTGAATACGAATTCCTCTTCACCCATATAAGGCTCGAAACGAATCCAAACGTCACCAAACTGACCATGACCGCCTGATTGCTTTTTATGTCTACCCTGTTTATCAACAGTTTTACGGATAGTTTCTCTGTATGCAACACGGGGAGCCTGAAGCTCAATTTCAACACCGTATTTATTTTTAAGCTTAGAAACGATGCTTTCAAGATGCTGTTCGCCAAGACCTGAAACAATCTGTTCTCTTGTTTCTTTATTTGTATAGAACTTCATTGCACCGTCTTCTTCAGCAAGCTTGTTAAGACCGGAAGCAACCTTATCCTCTTCGCCCTTCTTAACAACCACAACTGCCATTGAATAGCAGGGGTCAGGGAATGCAACGGATTTAAGCTCAACGGGGTTTTTAGCATCGCACATTGTATCGCCTGTTTTAAAGCCGGCAAGCTTTGTAACAACGCCGATATCACCTGCGGTAATTTCTGCAAGCTCTTCCTGCTTTGCACCTTTAACGGTAATGATTTTACCCATCTTCTCTTCTTCTTCGGTGCGAGCATTGTAAGCCTTTGTAGCAGGTGTAATTTTACCTGAAACAACCTTGAAGAATGACATTTTACCAACGAACGGGTCAGCAACTGTCTTGAAGCAGATTGCTGCAAGTGAGCCGTTGGGATCACATTCAATACCGTCTTCGCCCTTAGGTGCGGGAGCAAGCTTTGTAATACCGTTCATAAGAAGGTCAACTGCTTCACCCGTGTAACCTGAGCAAGCGTATACGGGAACAACTGTACCGTCAGCAACACCGCGGGAAAGACCGAATACGATTTCATCGTGAGTAAACTCTTCACCCTCGAAGAATTTCATCATAAGGTCGTCGTCAGCTGTGGCAACAGCTTCTGTGAAGGTTGCGTGAATTTCGTCAATAACTGCATCAGCAGGCATATCAACCTGAGTAGCCTTTATACCGTCATATTTAAACGCTTTATTCTGAAGGAAGTTAACGTAGCAATCAACTACACCGCCTACCATATAAGGAACAACAACAGGACAAATAGCTGTGCCGTATTTTTCTTTAAGGGCGTTAAGTGTTTTATAGAAATCGCGGTTTTCACCGTCACACTTTGAAACTGCAATAAACTTTGAAAGACCGTTTCTGCCTGCAAGACGAAGTGTTTTTTCTGCACCAACGTCAACAGCGTGACCTGAAGAAAGAACAACGATTGCTGTTTCAGCTGCTCTTAAACCTTCGCTTCTGCCACCTTCAAAGTCAAAAAGACCGGGAGTGTCAATGATATTAACCTTTCTGTCACGCCAATCAAAGCAAGCCATTGCGGATGAAACTGAAACTTTTCTTTTCTTTTCTTCTGCATCAAAGTCAAGAACTGTGTTACCGTCAGCTACTCTGCCAAGACGCTCAGTTTCGCCTGCAATATATAACATTGCTTCAGCAAGAGTTGTTTTACCTCTTCCGCCGTGACCGGCAATAACAATATTTCTGATATTGTCTTTCGTATAAGATTTCAAAATGATTTCCTCCCTGAACAACGATAATCGTTGTAAATTTATAAATTATTACCGACTTAAAAAACACGTCGGGAACTATATTTGGTATTTTAGCACATATTTTTCGCTGTTTCAATGATTTTTTTGAGTAAAATGCAAAGATTATTGATATTACATAATAAACAAGCCCTATTTTTATATAATATGTAATGAATATGTGATGAATTTGTTAAGATAATTATTTCCCATTGAAAATTTGAATACAATATGCTAAAATATCAGTAAATTGAGTTTTTATGCACTAATGACGGCATAACCTTTGCCGACTCGGAGGTTTTTAATATGAGCGAAAATAAAGATATCAAAGCAACCGGTATGGATATTCCTACTCCACCCCCCGTTGCACCAAAGAAAAAGAAGAATACAAAGAAAATTATTATACCCGTAGCGATAATTCTTGCAATTGCCGTAGTTGTTACCGCTGTTGCTTTAATTAAAAAGGGTATCGAAAAACAGAAGGAAGACTCTCTTAACCCCGTTATAGTTACTGATATTAACGGTGTACCTGTTACAAACCAAAACGGCGAGCCTGTTACGGTTATCCCCCAAACAGAAATTCATACATACACTGATACAAACGGTAACATTCTTACAACGGTTGTTAATAAAGAGGTTGCTGTAACAGTGCCCGTTACAAACGAAAAGGGCGAATACGTAACAGATAAAAACGGCGAGGTTGTTACTGAGGAAATCAAATATGTTCCCACAACAAAAGCTCCCGACCCCATCGTTATAGGCACAAGCTCAGTTTATGAAACAGATCCTTCAGGCGAGGTTGTTACCAATGAAAGCGGTGAGGCTGTAACCTCAGTTGTTGAAATCACAACTATCCCCGCCACTTCAAATTCTGACATTTTAGGCACAACAGCTATACCTATGACCGACGGTCAGGGTAACACAGCCGTTGACGAGGACGGTAACGTTTTCACAACTATAGTTGAGCTTACATCTAACCCCATCGCAGTTGAGCCTGCCGATATTGAATGGAAGGCTTCAAGAGGCGGTACTCAATCAGACTATATTTCAAGCATTGCTCCCTTAAAGAACGATGGGTATATTGCAGCAGTTGTTACTAACTCAAAGGACGGTAACTATAAAGAACACAGCGAGCTTAAATATTCAGTTCCCTACACAGTTCTTACAAAATACAAAAAGAACGGTGACATTGATTGGGAAACGGTTGTAGGCTCTAAAAAAGGTATGACTGCAATAACTACAGTTGTTCCTACCGATGACGGCGGATTTTATGCCGTAGGCTACGGCAAAAACGTTGGCGGTGTAACCGGCAAGGGCTACTATGACGGCGTTGTCTATAAATTTGATAAAAAGGGCGAACAGGAATGGTACAAAACCTTTGGTACATCTACCGTTGACCTTTTCAACGGCGCAACCCTTACCTCAGACGGCGGTATTATTGCCGTTGGCTCTGTAGGTAACAACGACGGCGATGCAAAGGGCTTCAAAAAGCCTGCCCTTGAATCTGCCGCTTGTATTGTAAAATACAGCTCAGACGGTAAATTGCTTTGGAAAAATATCGTAGGCGGTAATCAAGACACCTTTAACGGTGTTGCTGAAGCCTCTGACGGTAACATTTTCGTTGTAGGTGATTTCTATTCAGGTAACCTCTTTACCGCCTTAGGCTCATCTGACAGCGCTGTTGTTAAATTCTCACCTATCGGTGAATACCTTGACGTTGCTCCTATTGCAGGTAAAGGCATTGAAAACTTCCCCGCAATTTCCGCATGCAAAAACGGCGGAGTAGTTGTGGTAGGTCGTTCAAATTCAACTGATGCAGGCTCAACAGAAAGCTTCTTCGTAGCTGACCTTGCTTCAAGAGGCGGTTACGATTCATATATTATAAAATTCAAAAACGACCTTTCGATTGAATTTGCAAACCCCTTCAGAGGTCAGTATGACGATGCTCTTACAAGCGTTGTTGAAGCTGAAGACGGCACGTTTATTGCCGCAGGCTACAGCAACTCCTCTTCCCGTGACTTTAAGGGTATAACAACAAGAGGCGGCGATGATATAGTTATCGCATCCTTTAATAAATTCGGCTCACTTTCCTGGGCTCGCTCATTCGGCGGTACAAAGAGCGACAGCGCAAATGCTATCTGCCTTGGCTCTGACGGCGGATATCTTGTTGCAGGTAAAACTCTTTCTAACGATATAGATATGAAAGGTATTGCTCAATACGTTAACGGTAAATCCGTAGGCGTTATTGTCAAATTCCCTGAATAATGATAAAAATAAAATGTAATTATCTGAACGGTGCTGTTGCAGTACCTACAGAGCTTATTGATATGCACTTAAAGCTTGCTCCCGCAGCAAGCTTTAAGGTTTTACTTTTCATTTTAAGAAATCCCGACGGCACTTCAAATGCAGAGCAAATTGCCGGTTGCACGGGTTTAAGCATATCAGACGTTAATATGTGCCTTGATTTCTGGCAACAAAACGGTGCTATTGAAATCACTGGAGAGATAGTAAGCGAAGAAAAGCTTAAAGAGGTATGCGGTAACGCAAAATGTTGCGTTTGCGAGGAGGACAAGCCCTCCGTTGAATGTAGCAAAAAGCCTTCTGTTACCGTAAAAAGCCTGCCCGTAAAAAAGCCTACTCAAAGAGAAATTGCAAAAAGGCTCACTGAGGAGCCTGAGCTTGAAATAATTTATAAAGAGGCTCAGGGAATTTTAGGTACCTTCGGCTACGATACTCAGGCTTTAATCCTAATGATTTACGATTATTACGGCTTTCCGCCTGAGGTTATAATTACCCTTTTACAGCATCAGAAAGGTGAAGGTAAAACCTCTTCTGCGGCAATTAAAAGCAGAGCTGAGGATTGGGCAAAAAGAGGCATTGATTCTCTTGACCTTGTTGAAAAAGAGCTTCTCGCCCTTGAGAAAATCGCTTTATATTTTAATGAATTAAAGGATTTTGCAGGCTTTAGCGGTGAAGCCGCTACACCGAGAATTGCAAAATTCTTAAGAGTTTGGGCAGTTGATTGGGATTGCTCAGTTGACCTTATTAAATGTGCATTAGAGCAAACAGGTAATGCTCTTACAGATACAAACAAGCTTCTCAAAAAATGGGTTAATTCTTCAATAAAAACACCCCAAGACGTTGAAAGACTTACTAAAAAATCAGTACCGAAGGAGATTAAAAAATCCTACGATACTGAAACAGTCGGAAAATCCGGTGTGCTTGATTGGATTAAGAAATATGCAGATTCGGAGGATAACTAATGAAATTTTCTGATATAATTTATTCAAAAGCTGAAAATATTCTTAAATCCCGTCGCGAACAAGCTGAAAAGCTTGCAGATATGCGAAGAAAAGAGTTTATTGCAAAATATCCGGAGCTTATTGATATTGAAAATACAATGAAAAATGCCGCACTTGACGTTATAAGAAGCGTAGGTGCAGACGGTAAAAGAGTAAATATTTACGAGGTTGCAAAAATCAATCTTCAGGCTCAGGAAAAAAGGAAAGAGCTTATTAAAAAGGCGGGTTACCCTGAGGATTACCTTGAGCCACCCTACACCTGCAAAAAATGTAAGGATAGCGGTATAGTAAACGGTAAGCTTTGCGAATGTCACCTTGCTGTTTTACAGCAGCTTTCAGTCAGCGAGCTTTCCTGCAGTCCCCTTTTAGCCCGTTCTACCTTTGATAGCTTTGATTTAAAATATTACAGCGATATTAAAGACAGAGAATTAGGATTTTCACCCCGTGATATTATGCGAGGCTGCTATGAAATGCTTAAGGCTTACGCAGAAAACTTTACCTGTAACTCAAACAGCTTTTTCTTTACGGGTGCTACGGGTCTCGGTAAAACTCATTTGGCACTTGCGGTGCTTAACAAGGTTACCCAAAACGGTTTTTCCGTTTATTATTCTTCAGCAGGCAGTATCGTTAAAAAGCTTGAAAAAGAAAGATTCGGCAGAGCTGACGAAAGTGTAGAAGACGAAATTGAAAGAAGCGATCTTCTTATTATTGACGATTTAGGCGCAGAATTTTCAACCGCATTTTCACAAGCGGCTATTAACGAGCTTGTAAACAATGCTATTCTTTCAGGCAAGCCTATGATAATAATTTCAAATCTTTCAAGAGCCGAGCTTGAAGAAAAATACGGACAAAGACTTACTTCACGCCTTAATTGCTTTGAAATAATTCAGTTTGTAGGCGAGGATATCCGTCAGCAGTTGGCATAAAAGCTACTATAAAAAATCAAATTTCAAAATAAAATAAACTTTTCGGAGGTTTTTATTATGTTAAAAGGTATTCCAAACATCATTTCACCCGAGCTTCTTAAAATTCTTGACGAAATGGGCCACGGTGACGAAATAGTTATCGGCGACGGTAATTTCCCCGCAGCTTCAAACGCTCAAAGACTTATCCGTTGCGACGGTCATAACGTTCCCGAGCTTCTTGATGCAATTCTTAAGCTCTTTCCTCTTGATACATACGTTGAAAGCCCTGTAATGCTTATGGCTACAACAAAAGGCGACCCCACACCTACAATCTGGGCAGAGTATCAGGAAATCGTTAATAAAAACAACGGCGAAACAAAAATGAGCGAAATCGAAAGATTTGCTTTCTACGATAGAGCAAAGGATGCTTACGCAATTATAGCAACAAGCGAAATGGCTCTTTACGCAAACATTATTCTTAAAAAAGGCGTTGTTACGGAATAAAGTTGCAAATTGCAAATGGCAAGTGGCAAATTAAGGGGCTTCGCCGATTATAAATGCGAAATGCAAAGTGTAGATGCCAGATGCCAGTCGCCAGATGCCAGAGGCTTTGCAAAATGGCAAATTGAAAATGGCAAGTGGCAAATTTCGGAACTGCGTTGCCGATTGTAAAGCTTCGCAAGGAGTAAACAATTGAAGATTTGCGACAGCCTATCCCTCTTTTTCTCGAAGAGAAAAGGAGGGGGGACCGTGCGTTAGCACGGTGGGTGGTACCCTACGCGACAAAGGAGCGTAGTTGAATCGTTAGATTCAAATGTTAGAAACTAACCATTACAAAAAACTATAGATAGAA
>JAGBCU010000068.1 GCA_017937865.1 Clostridia bacterium
TACGGTTGTTCTTTTTTAGTATCTCATAACGGTAAGGTTATTACACTTGAATCTAACGATTCAACTACGCTCCTTTGTCGCGTAGGGTACCACCCACCGCCCCGATTCAGTAATAAATAAAGGATAGTATATTCACACGAAATATACTATCCTTTAATTTTAAATTTATTGATGGTCGGTCCCCCCTCCTTTTTACCTACGGTAAAAAAGAGTGATAGGCTTCGCAAATCTTCAATTTTTTACTCCCCCGCGAAGCTTTACAATCGGCGAAGCCCCTTAATTTGCCACTTGCCATTTGCAATTTGCAACTTGGTGAAGCCTCCGGCATCTGGAAACTGGCATCTGGCACTTTTACAAATTTCCGTCGCATACATAGTATTTAATATTTTACCCCATCTCAAATACAAGCTCGCATTTACTTTTTACGTCTTGCTCTTTGAAATATCTTTCTTCAAAGGGTATCCATTTATTTTCGAAGGCTTTGTAGCCATCTTCCCCGTTTCTTTTTATAATTCTTTCTTTTTGAATTTCAGGTGAAACGGTTAGGAAAATATGCAAGTCATAAAGATCGTAAAAATCGTTATGACAAGAGTAGCTACCCTCTGTTATAACTATGCTTTTCGGTTTCATTGTTACCGTGGGTTTTAATGACTGCACCTTACAATCAAAAGCCTTATAAAAAACAGCTTCTCCATTCCTTGCAGGAACAATAACTTCTTTTAAAAAACGCTGTCTGTCAATGTTTCCGCCTGCTTCGTCGAGTCTTTCTTTTGTGCGTTTTTCTAAAGGCAAATAGAAATCATCCATATGAAAAACATTGCAATCAAATTTCTTTGAAAGCAGTTCTGCAAACGTGCTTTTACCTGAACCGCATCTACCGTCAATAGCTATTGTAACTACGCTTTTTTCTTTCAATAAAGCTTTGATTTTTTCTTCTGTTAAGATTACTGAATTTATAAGCGATTTGTTATACTCCATCTTTAACTTCTTTCTTGTGATTTTTATTGTTTCTGAATGGCACTAAATGTGTTTTATTAAGAGCTAACATTATAGCCGGCACAAGAATAAGCTGAACAATTATACCGGGGATAGCATTCAAAAATGCACCCGTTAAAAACGCGGTTAAGGTAAAACCGTTTTCACCTAAGCCTAAAATAACGGTCATCACAATTCCCCAAACCACTCTTCCGCCGAGCATTGAAATAATCAGGCATCTGTATAAGGATTTAAGGCATTGCCAACGGGCGTTTTTAAATAAAAAGCCTACTAAAAAGCCATAGGCTGCAAGCTCAAACGCCATAGCGATTGCAGTTGGATACATAGGTGGCATACCAAAAACGGCACTTCTTAAAATTGGCATTACAGCACCTACTACAAGACCGTATTTCCACCCGCAAATAAAACCGCAAAGTATTACAGGTAAATGCATTGGAAGAAGCATGCTACCGATTTGAGGTATCTGCCCCGTAAAAAACGGTAACACAAGACCTAAGCCTAAAAACATTGCCGAAAGAACAAGGTTTTGCAATTTTTTATTTTTCATCTTTTAACCTCACTCAAATGAAACTTCTACTTTTTGATACGCGATTGTTTTTCTCTCGTACGTATAAGTAATATGTAAAGTGTTTTTATCCGCTACAATTGCGGGATAGCTGAATTCATAATCACCCGAAAGCTTTTCGCATTTAAAAAATTCGGTAAAGGTTTTACCGTTATCAAATGAGCTCATAAGGACAAGCGGAGCTCTGTTTCCCCAGTTTTCAGAAACGGGATTCATTATGAGCACAAGACAACCGTTGTCCATTTTTACAACGTCAACACCGCTGTTGGGGTTAGAAAGAGGTGTTTCGTAAGCCTTACACCAGCTTTTACCTCCGTCACGGCTGTCACTGCGATAAATCGAGCCTCTGCTTGTTCTTACAAGCATATGAAGACCCTCATCGCTTTCCCAAAGGGTAGGCTGAATCATATTAACGGGGATAGCATTCTTCTTAGGTCTTAAAACGAAATTTGAATGCTCAAAGGTTAAGCCGTCATCCCTTGAAATATCTACAAAGCATTTCCAGCTTTTTTTCAAGGATTCTTTCGATGCAGGGGCTATAACCGTACCGTCTTTTAAACGGATATTTTTATTTTTCACGGGACCTCTGCCGCCGTCTTTATCTCCGGGTACAAGTACCTGAGGCTCCGAAAAGCTTCTACCGCCGTCATTCGAAATACAGTAATAGGTTACCCATTTAGGTATGGGCTTACCATATTTAAAGTAAAGAATTATTTCACCGTTTTCTCTTAAAAACAAAACGGGATTCCAATGGGGAAGCTCCTCGCCGTTTACAGATACGCTGTAGGGCTTTGACCATACTGAATTTTCGCGTCTGCTTACCCAGATTTTAACGTCGTTATTACCCTCGGTTGTACCGCCAAACCAAGCTGCAACAACGCTACCGTCCTCTAAAGGTAACACTGTTGAAGCATGGCAAGAGGGTGTATTTACCATTGGCGGATAAATAAACTCCTTAGTAACATTATTGACCGTTATTTTCATTTTCATCACCGTCTTTTTCTTCATCCATATAATTAAAGGCATTCCAAGCGCCCTCGTCTGCCTTTGGTTTTTCATCGTAGCCTATATTCATTACAAGCTTTTCTTTATTAACAGGCTGCTTTTTTTCAGCCCTTGGCTCATCCTCTAAAATATACATATCCTTTGCATATTTCTGAGAATAAGTTCTTATAAACGTAGGAAAGCCCTCTTGAGTTGAAAGCTGTCTGTAAATATGGTAGTTTATGATATATCTCAGGGTCGGAAGCACGATAATTATATTCACAAGGCTTGAAACAAATATAAACACCATAGGTATACCGTTACCTCCACCGCCAACAAAACCACCAATAGAAGCGTAAACCCCGAGTGCGATAAGCGTTTCAAAAGCACCTCTTAAATTGCCCATTTTCATATTATTGGTGCCGATTATTGTAAACAACACCGAGCCTATACCCGCAAAAACGGGAATGAATGAACGACCACCTATAAAAGAAAAAAGTGTTCCTAAAATCATAAAAAACAAGGGTATCACAAGATGCCCCGTTGCCGCCTCAACGTTGCTGTTCCATTTAAACATTAAATCTTTTTTATCTTCAAAGCTCATTGCCGGAATATAGTTGTGAGGGAAAACGATATCCAAGCCTAAAATGCTGAAGCCGTATTCCTCTTTTTTATAATTATTCGTAGCGTTACGGCGTTTATTAGCGTAGTTATTCCCTTTTTCTTCGCCTACATTGAGAACTTTTTCAGTCTTTACGTTTGATTTTAAATTCTGGCTTCTTGCAAACTCTTCTTTTTCAATTTCTTCCTTTGAATTAAAGGGGTTGTGAGAGGCTTTATATTTATCATCCGCCGTTTCTTCGTCTTTAAGATACATCTTTTCCCCATATAAATCCGCAGAATTTGCAATAAAGCTCGGAAATCCCTTGCATTTTTCAAGCTCCTTGAAAACAGGGTAAAAGTTGCGAATACATTTAAGGTTAAAAAAGCTCATTACGCTACCCGAAGCAAGACCGATACCTGACATTATAAGAGCATCTCTTCCCATTTCACGAAAGCCGATTAACCAGAGTGCGATATAACCTAAAAATGCTACTACATTTACCCAATAAGCAGGATATTTCCATTTACGGGCGAAGTTGCTGCCAACCAAAAGAGCAAGCATAACACCGTATAAGGGGAATTCATACCAATCACCGAAATTAGAGCACAAATAACCGATTAAAAAAGCACAAACGGCAGTTACCAGACCTGATATTGTGCCGTATTTAACTGCTTCTTCCCACTCAAACATCAAATCTCTATGCTCATAAATTGATGCTTCGGGGATATAGGTTGTATCCATATTAAACCGAATAATCATACTCTGTCACCTTCTTATATCAGCTTCTTCGCTCTTTATAACGAAAATTGTTTGCTCTATCTTACTAAACCTAAGACGAAAGAGAACTACCCACCACCATTGCTGTTAGCAATGGTCCCCCTCCCTATTTGCTGACGCAAACAGGGATGAAAAGCTTCGCGAAGCTTTAATTTATACTCCTTGCGAAGCTTATAATGCGTCGCAGACCCTTAATTTGCCATTTCCCATTTGCCATTTGCAATTTAAAATGTGTTGGATTTTTGATGTAGTTTGCGATTTCTCTAACCCGAAGGCGTATCGAGATACGTCGAGTGGGTAGAAAATCGTAAAATACGCAAAAAGACAATATATTTTTTAGTATCCTTTGCCTTGCTCATTCTTGGCAATCGACACTATTCTGCTTGTACCTAATCTATCTGCACCGAGGGATAAGAAGTTTTCGGCATCGTCGAGAGATGCTATACCGCCTGCGGCTTTCATTTTTACGTTTTCACCGATATTTTGGGAGAAAAGCTTTATATCCTCAAAGGTTGCACCGCCCTTTGAAAAGCCGGTTGAGGTTTTAATATAGTCTGCCCCTGCTTCAGTTACGATTTCACACATTTTAATTTTTTCTTCATCAGTTAAAAGGCAGGTTTCAATAATAACCTTTAAGATTTTGCCGTTGCAGGCATTTTTGATTTCTTTGATTTCGTTAAGAATATCGTTATAGCGTTTATCCTTAAGCCAACCGATATTTATAACCATATCAATTTCGTCTGCACCGTTTTTAACTGCATCAGCAGTTTCAAAAACCTTGCAGGCAGTTGTGTTATAACCGTTAGGAAAGCCTATGACAGTACAGATTTTAAGCTTATCACCGCAATAATCAGAGCATTCTTTAACGTATGAGGGCGGAATACATACGCTAGCTGTATTAAATTTTATTCCGTCGTCACAAATTGCTTTTATCCCGTCCCAAGTTGACTCCTGCTTTAAAAGTGTATGGTCAACGTGAGTTAATATCTCTTTTAATTCCATATTTATACCGCCTTTGCCGTTTGAAATTAGTTTTACAGCTTCATTGTATCATTTTTAATAGAAAAGGTAAACAGTATTATTAAAATATCATAGTATTTAATAATTGATTTACAAAATATATTGTGGTATTATTTAGTATGTATATTTATGAAAACTTATCTTTAAAAAGTAATAAGGTGATATTTTGAAAAATTTACTTGTTATTTTCGGCGGTGCTTCAAGCGAATATGAGGTTTCATTACGCTCCTCAGCTTCCGTTTTACGAAACATTGACCGCGAAAAATACAATGTGCTTACTCTCGGTATTACAAAAGAAGGTAAATGGTATTTTTACACCGGTGATATCGATTCTATCGAAAACAATAGCTGGTGTAAGGATGAGCTTACTACCCCTGCTGTAATTTCACCTGACAAAACCGATAAAGCTTTAATCATTCTCAACGATATGGGTGTTTACGAGAAAATCCCCGTTGACGTTATTTTCCCCGTGCTTCATGGTAAAAACGGTGAGGACGGCACTATTCAGGGCATTTTTGAGCTTGCAGGTATTCCTTACGTTGGTTGCACACCTCTTGCAAGCGGTATGTGTATGGATAAAGCCGTTACAAACACCATTCAGGATGCGGCAGGTATAAAGGGTGCAAAATGGGTTGCTTTTACTGAAACTCAATATCGTGAGGGTCGAGTTAATCTTGATGCGGTTGAGCAAAAATTAGGCTATCCTATTTTCGTTAAGCCCGCAAACGCAGGCTCTTCCGTAGGTATTTCAAAGGCTCACAATCAAACGGAATTATTACAGGCTCTTGACATTGCTTTTGAAAATGATTACAAGGCTGTGCTTGAGGAAACCCTCGTTGGCAGAGAAATTGAATGTGCAGTTATGGGTAACGACCGCCCCGTTGCTTCTTGCATCGGTGAAATTTTACCTACTGCTGAATTCTACGATTACGAAGCAAAATACATAGATAATTCAACGGGTCTTGCTATCCCCGCAAATCTTCCCGAAGAGATTAGCGAAAGAGTAAGAGCAGAGGCTGTAAAGGCTTATTCCGCTTTAGGCTGTACCGGTCTTTCACGAGTTGATTTCTTCTTATTAGAAAACGGTGATATCTGCCTTAACGAAATCAACACTCTCCCCGGCTTCACCTCAATTTCAATGTTCCCCAAGCTTTTCGGTCAGGTTGGCGTTCCTTATTCAGAGCTTATTGACCGCCTTATTGAATACGCTGAGGAAAGAATGAAATGAGAAAAGTTGAAATAGAGTTTATAAGCGAGCAACAGTATCACGATGACCGCGAAAGCAGTAAGCTTAAAGCAATGGGTCAGTTTGAGATTGTTGACGGTATAAAAACAATTTCCTACACCGAGCCCGATAGCGAAATGGGTGAAAGCAAAACGGTTATAAGAGTTATAAACGATAACTTTATTGAAATGACCCGAAAGGGTGCTTACGAAACCGTATTTCTCATTGAAGAGGGCAAAACCCATTCCTGCGTTTATAAAACTCCCTTCGGTGAAATGGCTATGGATATTGTGGCTTTGCGTGTAAACGCTCAGATTCCTGACGTTTCAGGTAAAATTCTTCTTTGCTATAATTTAGAAAGCAATTCCGAAATTATCGGTGAAAATAATCTTTTAATGAAAATTAATGAGGTTTAAAAATATGTCAAAATTAGTTAAACTTGCCGAGGAACAAATTATTTCTTCCGTTACGGCAGCAATCAAAAAGAATATTCAGGAAGGCACTTTTATTGAAGCAGATATCCCTGCTTTCAAAACAGAAATTCCTGCTGACAGAAAAAACGGTGACTACTCTGCAAATGCGGCATTTATGCTTTCAAAGGCTTTAAGAATGCCCCCGAGAAAAATTGCTGATTTAATTCTTGAAAAAATCGATCTTTGCGATACCTCTTTTAAATCTTGCGAGGTTGCAGGTCCCGGCTTCATAAACTTTTATTTAAAGCCCGAATTTTATGCCGAAATTCTTCTCGATATTGATACTCTCGGTGATGATTACGGCAAAAGCGATTTCGGTAAAGGTAAGAAAATCAACGTTGAATTCGTTTCAGCTAACCCCACAGGTCCTATGCATATGGGTAACGCAAGGGGCGGTGCGCTCGGTGACTGTCTTGCCGCTGTGCTTGACTGGGCAGGCTACGACGTTTCAAGAGAATTCTACGTTAACGATGCAGGTAACCAGATTGACAAATTCGGTCTTTCTCTTGATATCCGTTATCAGCAGATTCTTAAGGGCGTTGATTATATCGACCTCCCCGAAGACAGCTATCACGGTGACGATATAAGAGTTCTTGCTCAAAGCTATATTGATGAAAACGGCGACGGTCTTCTTGAGGTATCCGAGGCAGAGAGAAGAAAAGCCCTCGTGGCTTATGCTCTTCCCAAAAACATTGCAACAATGAAGGCGGCAATGGCAAAATACCGTATTGATTACGATACCTGGTTTTCAGAGCTTTCTCTTCACAACGGCGACGAGCTTAAGGAAACTATTGAAATTCTTAAAAACAACGGCTACACCTACGAAAAAGACGGTGCTTTATGGTACAAAAACATTGAGGTTATGACCGCCATTCTCAAAAGAGAGGGCAAATCTCAGGAATATATTGATAACCTTGAGCTTAAAGACGACGTTCTTGTTCGTCAGAACGGTAACCCCACCTACTTTGCAGCTGATATTGCATACCACAGAAACAAATTTGAGAAACGTGGCTTTGATACTGCAATTGACGTTTGGGGTGCTGACCACCACGGCCACGTTGCACGTATGAAGGGTGCTATGGAGGCTGTCGGCATTGACGGTAGCAGACTTGACGTTGTTCTTATGCAGCTTGTTAACCTTATGAAAGACGGTAAGCCTGTTAAAATGTCAAAAAGAACAGGTAAGGCTATTACTCTCGTTGACCTTCTTGACGAAGTGCCCATTGATGCAGTACGTTTTCTTTTCAATATGAGAGAAGCAGGCAGTGCTATGGACTTTGACCTTGACCTTGCAGTTGAGCAGTCAAACCAGAACCCCGTTTATTACTGTCAGTATGCACATGCAAGAATTTGCAGTATCTTAAGAAAGCTTGAAAACGAGGGCGTTAAAATCAGAAAGCCTGAAAAAGCAGAGCTTACTCTTCTTTCAAGTGACGAGGAAACAGACCTTATTGCTCACCTTGCATCACTTACAAACGTTATAATTTTTGCGGCAAATTCATACGACCCTGCAAGAATTACTCACTACGCAACAGAGCTTGCAACAAAATTCCACCGCTTCTATAACGCACAACGTGTTATGGTAGACGATGAAGCACTTATGCAAGCAAGAATCTTCCTTTGCGAATGTGTTAAACGTACAATGAAAAACGTGCTTTCAATGCTCAAAATCAACGCTCCTGAGAGTATGTAAAACAAGCAAGAATCCCCTCAACAGAAACGAAATTTCTGTTGAGGGGATTTTAGTTTCTTTATTTCAAAAATATCGGATTTGTCCAGGCCTTGTTACCGTTTTTGTCTACTAGCGTTACTCTTATATAATCGTAATCATCTTTTAAATTAAGCTCGGCTTTTACAAGCGTCTCACCCTTTGCGGTAAACATTTTTGAGGGGTGCTTGTCGCATTGGAAGATTATTTTTTCACATTCACTTGCTTCAATATGAGCAACGCCCTCGTCATCAACGTAAAAATCCTTGATTTCGGGTCCGCAGGAAGAATAGAAGGCGCCTTTTTTAAGAGCTTCAAGAATTGCTTTAACGTTATTTTCAGCGTTTACCATAACCCAGCCGTTACAATGCTGATACATAGCGTGACCGTCGTCGGTGGCGACTGCAAAAAGCTTTTTGCCCATACCTAAAAGCTCATCCCAATACGCACCGTTATCGGTATCCATATCGTCTTCAATAGCGCAACCGCTGTTCCAGATTTCAAAAGCAAAATTGCCCTCTAATTTATCGAAATATCTTGTAGGTGTTGAGCTCCACTGAGGGTGGCAATAAATTGTAAGATTATTCTTTTCGTGGGCTTCATCAAGATATTTCTGAAACTCCTCTTGCGTTTTTGCATCACCGCGAAGAAGCTTTTCATCCTGGCTGTATCCGTTAGTTTCATCATCAGGACCGATATACACCTGATGCCACGTTCTGAAGCCGTTATCTCTTACAAAAGTATTATCAAACTCCATACCCGGAATAATTGTAATTTCAACGTCCTCGGCAAAATTCTTATAGTTATAAATTCTATGGTCTGTTAATGCGATAAAATCATAATTATTTTCTTTATGAAGTCTTATAACCTCATCAGGCTCACCGTCACCGTCTGAACGGGTTGTGTGACAGTGAAGAGCTCCCTTAAGCATCATTTTCTGATTTATAAAAGCTTCCTGCCTTTTCATAAAATCACCTTATTTTAAAAACTCATATATTTTTTCGGGTATGAGATTTTCTATAGTCCATTTATAAGCATAAGATTCGGTAATAAATTCGCGAAGCCTGTCGAAAATTTCAATATCGCTTTTTATTACTACCGCATAAAAAACAGCAACTAAAAGAATTAAAATAGCAATAATTAAAAGAATTATTACCCCTGCTTTCATTTTCACAGGTTCTTTTTTTCTTTTAACGGGTCTTATTTCACTTAAACCGTCGGCTAAATTATCAAGGTTAACAACCTCTTCCTCGCCTGTTCCTATCACTCATACCACCTCTTTTTTACTTAAAATCTACTATATGTTGTGATTGTATCACAAAAAAACAGAGAATTCTACAATTCTCTGCATAATTCTCTGTTTTTATAAAAATATTTTTTATTTTATTTGTTATCAATATATCTGCAAGCGGCTAAAGCTGCAACTGCACCGTCGGCAGAAGCCGTTGTAATCTGACGGATGCTCTTTTTACGGCAGTCACCTGCAACGAAAATACCCTCTGATTTTGTAACGCAGGATTCATCGGAATCAAAATATCCGTTCCGGTCGAGTGCAGTTACGTCAGCAAAGGCAGAGTTTTTAGGCTCAAGACCGATAGCAACGAAAAGACCGTTAAGTGATATTTCTCTTTCACCGTCTTTTGTATTAAGCTTAACTCCTGAAAGCTCGTTTTCACCCTGAAGCTCGGCAACGGTTGCTTCAAGAATAAACTCAACGTTATCTTTGCTTTCAAGAATATCAACAAGCTTCTTTTCGCCTGTAAGATAAGGAAGATTCTGAAGCACGTACACCTTTTCGCAAAGGTCTGAAAGAAGCACCGCTTCCTGTAAAGCGGAGTTACCGCCACCTACAACACCGACTGTCTGCCCCTTAAAGAATGCACCGTCGCAAACTGCACAGTAAGAAACACCGTTTCCTACAAGCTCGTTTTCACGGGGAAGACCTAACTGTCTGTGACGAACACCAACTGCGATAATAACAGCTTTTGCTTCATAGGCTTTATTGCCTGCAAAAACAGTTTTATGACCGCCTAAATCGGAAATGCCCGTTACCTTTTCCATTTCAACCTCGGCGCCCATTGAAAGCACCTGGTCAAGAAGCTTATCAGCAAATTCGTTACCGCTCATTTCGGGTATACCGGGATAATTTTCAATTTTAGGCGAGAAGGTTACCTGACCGCCGAAGGTAGACTGCTCAATAACGAGAACACTTTTTGATGCTCTGAGAGCATAAAGGGTGGCAGTAAGACCTGCGGGCCCCGCACCTACAACTATAATATCATACATAAAATCAACTCCATTTATAGAAAAGAGCTGTAAAAAACTTATTTTTCACAGCTCATTTCATTATATATTAAAGAGATTCAATAAAGGTCTTAATTGCAGGAAGGTCTGCAATCTTTTCAGCAACGTCACCCTTGTAGATAACAAGTGTGGGAGCCTGCTTAAGACCTAATTCTGTTGCAAGCTGAACGTTTTCTTCAACGAAAAGCTTTTCGTATGCAATACCTGCTTTTTCAAGAAGCTGAGCAGCTATTTTACATTTGGGGCAGGTTTTTGTTGCAAAAAGAACGAATTTTGCATCCTTATCAGCAACAACATTAGCTTTTTCAGCACAACCGCAATCACAGTGAGCGTGGTCAACTGTTCTGTCTTCTCTTCTGATGTGAGAGTTTGCGATATCGTATTCTTTTCTATCCTGGAATTCCTGAGCTTTACCGTCATTGAAGTTCTGAACGGGACGGTAATAACCGGTGATACGGCTGTAAACCTCTGTATCGTTACCGCAATCAGGACACTTATATTCTTCACCCTTAATGTAACCGTGGTTACAGCATACTGAGTATGTGGGAGAAATTGAGTAATAGGGAAGTCTGTAGTTATCTGCAATTTTCTTAACGATATCTGCAGCAGATTTCCAATCGGGAAGCTTTTCACCAAGGAATGCGTGGAAAACTGTACCTGATGTATAAAGAGTCTGAAGCTCGTCCTGAACGTCAAGAGCTTCGAAAACGTCTGCTGTGTAACCAACGGGAAGGTGTGAAGAGTTGGTGTAGTAGGATGTGCCGTTTTCGTTTGCAGTGATGATTGCAGGATAGTGCTTTTTATCGTGCTTTGCAAGACGGTAGGTTGTTGACTCTGCAGGAGTTGCTTCAAGGTTATAAAGGTCACCGTAAAGCTCCTGATAGTCAGAAAGTCTTTCTCTCATATGGTTGAGAACGTCTTTTGCAAATTCCTGAGTTTCCTTATGAGTAAGGTCCTTTCTGAGCCATTTAGCGTTAAGACCAACCTCGTTCATACCGATAAGACCGATAGTTGAGAAGTGGTTGTTAAACGTGCCGAGGTATCTCTTTGTATAGGGATAAAGACCTTCGTCAAGAAGCTTTGTAATAATATCTCTCTTAACCTTAAGTGAACGGGCAGAGATATCCATAATCTTATCAAGTCTTCTGTAGAAATCTTCAACGTCTTCTGCAAGATAAGCGATTCTGGGAAGGTTAACTGTTACAACACCGATTGAACCTGTGCTTTCACCGCTACCGAAGAAGCCACCGCTCTTTTTACGAAGCTCACGAAGGTCAAGACGAAGTCTGCAGCACATTGAACGAACGTCGCTGGGCTCCATATCAGAGTTAACATAGTTTGAGAAGTAAGGTGTACCGTATTTTGCAGTCATTTCGAAGAGAAGCTTATTGTTCTCTGTTTCTGACCAGTCAAAATCACGGGTAATTGAATATGTGGGGATAGGATACTGGAAGCCACGGCCGTGAGCATCGCCTTCAATCATAATTTCGATGAAAGCCTTGTTAACCATATCCATTTCTTTCTTACAGTCGCCGTAAGTGAAATCCATTTCCTTACCGCCGACGATTGCAGGCATATCCTTAAGGTCTGCAGGAACAGTCCAGTCAAGAGTGATGTTTGAGAAGGGAGCCTGAGTACCCCAGCGAGAAGGTGTATTTACACCGAAAATGAAGCTTTCAAGGCATTTTTTAACCTGCTTATAGTCAAGGTTATCAACCTTAACGAAGGGAGCAAGATATGTGTCAAATGATGAGAATGCCTGAGCACCTGCCCACTCATTCTGCATAATACCAAGGAAGTTAACCATCTGGTTGCAGAGAGTTGCAAGGTGGCTTGCGGGTGAAGAGGTAATCTTACCGGGAACACCGCCGAGACCCTCCTGAATAAGCTGTTTTAATGACCAACCTGCACAGTAGCCGGTAAGCATTGAAAGGTCGTGAATGTGGATATCTGCGTTACGGTGAGCATTAGCAATCTCTTCATCGTAAACCTCAGAAAGCCAGTAGTTAGCAGTAATAGCACCTGAGTTTGAAAGGATAAGACCACCAACTGAATAAGTAACTGTTGAGTTTTCTTTAACTCGCCAGTCTGTTACCTTAACGTAGCTGTCAACAAGCTCTTTATAGTCAAGGATTGTTGATTTCATATTACGGATTTTCTCACGCTGTTTTCTGTAAAGAATGTAAGATTTTGCAACGTCTGCATAACCAGCCTGAACAAGAACAGATTCAACACTGTCCTGAACATCCTCAACAGCAACAAGATTGTTACTTATTTTGGGCTCAAAGTTTGCTGTTACCTTAAGTGCAAGAAAATCGATTATGTTGTCGTTGTACTGTTTGTTACAAGCTTCAAAAGCCTGTTTGATAGCAATAGCAATTTTTTCAATATTAAAATCTGCAATTTTGCCGTCTCTTTTAATTACCTGATACATTTTGCTCCTTCTTTCTTATTAGTATTTTTTATTGAAAATCAATTCGTTTTTCATTTGCCTCGAACCGCAGAGGCCGACCGTAAATGATAATAACAGATACGCTATACTTTGTCAATAGAGTCTGAAGAAAAAAACACAACATATTGTGTTTGCTTTTTTGTAGAAAGTAAACAAAACACAAGATATTGAAGCGTTTTTGTCTAAAACTGTGAAATATCAACATATTTGCGTATGTAGATTTGTGCAACTTTGTGTCGAAAAGTATTTTTACACAAAAACAACCACAACATATAGTGGTTGAACACAATATGTTGTGGTATAGAATTTATAAAAAAGTATTAAAAAGCGATTTTTTATATTCCCCTCAATTCTGCCGTGGGGATATATTTTTGTGCTTTTTCGAGCATCAATCTCATAGTCGGACGGTCAACACCCTTACAGCTACAGTCAATAAGATTTCCTGAATCAACAAAATTCTGAAGATAATATTTGGGTGTATCTTTTATCCAGAAAGCTATCTTTTCAATATCCTCAGGGGTATGAAAATCAGCGGTAACGGTTGTACGGAATTCGTAATCTATTCCACTATTTTGAAGAAGCTTTATGCTTTCTTCAATGGGTGTAATATCAAAATCTTTAACACCGACTGTTTCGGCATATTTTTCAGGGGAGTTTTTAATATCCATGGCAACGTAATCCGCTAAACCAAGCTCCAAAATGCCTGCCAGCTTTTCGGGATAACAGCCGTTTGTATCAAGCTTTACGGGAAAGCCTGCTTCTTTAATTTCATATAGAAATCGCTCGATATCCTTTTGTAACAAAGGCTCGCCACCTGTTACGGCAACACCGTCAAGAACGTTTTTCCTAAGCTTTAAATGGTCAAAAATTTCCTCTTCTGTGTAGTGAGCATTGTCAAGCTCAGTAACTAAAAGAGCATTATGACAAAAAGGGCATCTTAGATTACAGCCACCGGTAAAAACAGTACAGGCAGTCCTGCCGGGAAAATCTAAAAGCGTTAATTTCTGAAAGCCTTTTATAAGCATTTTTATCACCAACCAAATTATATATCTAACGCAAAATTTAGTCAACCTTACGCTGCATTTTTCCATTTTTTATGCAAAAAAAGTTGCAATCCACAATATTTATACTAATATATAGAAAAAAGTCTGTATTTAGTGTATTTACATTTGAAATCTTTTGTGCTATAATATCGGTACATATATTAGATATTTTGGAGGAAATTATCATGAAAACAAGAAAAGCCCTTGCAGTTCTTCTTGCATTAGTAATGCTTGTTGTTCCGTTTGCTCTCTCTTCTTATGCAGCAACCGCACCTTCAATCGTTACAAACGCTGACGTAATTGCATACACCGACACAGAGTATTTCAATCCTCAGGGTCTTGTTATTAACGACGGTACAACTGACGTTGTTTACACTCCCTCTAACAAGGATTTCAGCTTTGTTCCCGCTCTTAACGAGCCTTTATCAGTTGAAACAACCCAAATTAACGTTTTCTATAAAAACGTTGCTTGCGGTACAATCGCTATTACTGTTTCCCACACATTAACCGGTAAGTTAGAGCACATCGGCAACGGTCACGGCGAATATTGCCTCGGTTGCGGTCAGCTTTTCAACTTCGCTCGTCATACAATCGACGTTCCCGGTGACGCTGACAACTTAACCTTCGACCACGTTGAATTTGATGAAAAGTTCTTCAAGCCCGAAAACATCATTCCTAACGATGACGGCGGTTTCTTCGTTCCCCAGACTCAGACAGGTACTTGCGACGTTTGCGGTGGTAAAGAAACAATCAATATTCCTCAGTCAGAAAAATTCCTTACAATCTTCGGTAACGAGATGACAGGTCTTGAAACAGATATCGTTCTCTATTTCTATCAGATCGCTGTTTCTCTTATCCAGATGCTCATTGGTATTAAATAAGGAGGAGCAAAACAATGAAATTAAGAAAATTACTTTCTGCTTTATTAGTTGCAGTGATGATTTTTTCAATCTTTGCAATCAATGTATCTGCAGACGCACCCCTTTCATTCACTGTTACAGAAACTGCAGCTGTTTCAGCTAAAGGTTCTCTTATGAAAGAGCTTTTCAACATCAACGTTACTATTGATGAGTCAAAGTTCTGTGCTTTAGACGGCTATACTGACGATTACACTATCACAATCAACTCTGCTAAGGTTAAAGACCCCGTTACAGCAGAATACTACGATTATTATACAGACCCCGACAAATTCTTCTCAGTTTTCACATCAGGCACTGAAGAAAATCCCTTCGCCGGTGCCCTTGTTGAAGTTGAATTCACTATTGAGTTCGCATCAAATCACGTTTTCGGTGAGCTTAACTACACAATAGATATCTCAGGCTTCATGGAGCCCTACTCAATAGGCTTCGGCCCTGTTGACGATGCTCTTTCAAATGTTGCTCTTCCCGTTGAGGTTAAGAAAACAGGTAATATCTGGCAGTTCCCTGCTATTGAAAACATCACAATCAACAGCGTTCCCGTAAAATCAAACTACTACGATACAGAAAAGTTTGACCTTGAAGGTACACAGGTTTACGTTGAAACAAAGGTTGCTACTGCTTACGACCAAAGAACTGACACATACACTTACGAAGCAGGTAAAGCAGGTACTGTTACATATTCAGAAGCAAATTCAAATATGTTTACCTGCAACCCCTCTAAGGATGAAAAGCTTTCAGTTCTTTCAACAGAGGTTGTTACATTCTTCGCAGGTCAGTATTTAAGCCGTATTCCCGTAAACGTTGACCACAAGGTATCTGACGGTTACGTTTGCATCACAACAGATTACTATACAGAGAATAAGCCCGGCTACCACGCAAAGGTTTGCGAAGGCTGCGGCGAAGCTCACGATGCTCAGCCTCATGAGGTTAACCCTGATGCATGGGTATCAAACAACGATGCTACATTTATGAACAACGGTACAGAATCAACAAACTGCCTTGTTTGTAATGCAGTTCTTACCCGTAACACATTCGGTACTGCAGGCTTCAATGAAACATTTGCTGATTACCACTTCATTCTTGTTATCTTCCAGTACATCAACGTAATTCTCAGAGTTATTAACGGTGCTGTTTGATAATCTCCTCTTCTAAATATATTAAACCCAAGTGCTCAAAGCACTTGGGTTATTTTTTTGCTTTCTTAAATTGGTAACTGTCCCTGCTCATAAAATCCAAAGCTAACCCACGTGTATATACTATATATAATAGTATAGGTAAAAAACGGTTACTGGTTTTCTTAAAAAACTATTTTTACGAATTCTGTTGACAAATAAAATATCCTATGCTACTATGTAGCTGTGATAGCACAGATATCACAGTTCAACCAGGAGGTGATGAAGTGATAATAATTGACCTGAGAAGCAGAACACCTATATTTGAGCAAATTAAAGAACAAATTATAAACCTTATAAATATAGGTGAACTGAAGCCCGATGACAAGCTACCGTCTATAAGGCAGTTAGCAAGCGACCTTGATTTGAACGTAAACACGGTAAAAAGAGCCTTCCAAGAGCTTGAAAGCGAAAGAGTTACTTACTCTATCCCCGGTAAAGGAATTTTTGTAAGCCCTGATGCCGTTGCCAACAAAATCGTTCAAGAGGGTGCAGAAAAAGAATTAACCCGTATTTTAGCTTCATCAAAGGCTAAAGGAGTTAGCTTAGACAGAGTAATTCAGTTAGCTAAGGATATTTATGAAAAGAGGGATATAAATGATTGAAATAAAATCCGTTACTAAAAAATACGGCAATTATACGGCAATTGAAAACATAAATCTTACTGTTAACGATTCCTCTGTTTTAGGTCTTGCCGGTTTTAACGGAAGCGG
The DNA here is from genome assembly GCA_017937865.1 of Clostridia bacterium. GTDB lineage: Bacteria > Bacillota > Clostridia > Oscillospirales > Acutalibacteraceae > DTU089. The sequence continues at coordinate 16,957 of JAGBCU010000068.1, forward strand.
TAAAACAACGCTCCTTAACGTTTGTGCTGGTGTTTTTAAAGCAGATAACGGTGCGGTTTACCTTGACGGTGAAGATGCATATAACAACGACAACAACCGCCTTTCTCTGTTTTACGTTTCCGATAACGCTTGGTTTCCTGCAGGATCTACTGTAAAATCCGCAGCAAAATTCTATGCTAATTATTTTCCATCGTTAGACTTCAATGTTTTAGAAAAGGTGTGCGATATTTTCGGTATTAAGGTAACCGCACCCGTAAGAAGTCTTTCAAAGGGTATGACAAAGCAGGCAATTCTCGCAATCGCATTTGCGGCAAAGCCTAAATACTTACTTATTGACGAAACCTTTGACGGTCTTGACCCTCATAAAAAGGAGATTTTAAGAAAGCTTCTTTTAGAATATATGAACGAAACGGAAGCTTCGGTTATAATCAGCTCTCACGATTTAAGCGAGATATCGGGCGTTTGTGACAGTATTGCAATTATAAACGGTAAAAACGTTGTGCTTAACTGCGCTATTGAAGATATAAGCGAGCATTTCAGAAAGGTTAAGCTTATGTTTACTCAGCCCGTTACAGAAAGTAAATTTTCAGGCATTAACCACAGAAACCTTAAGCTTTCAGGCAGAATGGCTACTCTTCTCGTTTACGGAAATCCGGAGGAAGAAATAGAAAAGCTTGAAAAATTAAACCCCGAAGCAATAGAAACAGAGCTTCTCACACTTGAAGAAGTATTCTCAATAGAAACGGAGGCAGTGACTGATTATGACAAAATCAAAACAATCTTTAAGTAAAAAAGTAAATCTGAATGATTTTTCAAATGCTATTTCCCCTTTAGGTGCAGTTTTGACCTTTGTATTTTGCCTTTTGTTTTTTATGTTTGTGTTACAACCCACAACGTATAACACCAGATTCGCTTTTGAGTTGACCAAACAACTTTCAATGGGCTCATTTCAAGCGTATCAATTCTCCTGCTCAGAATATGAAACGATACTATCTGTAGTTGCAGGTATTGTAATTGGTATGTGTCAATTCGAATTTCTTCACAGAAAAGCATATCTTACAACGCTTTTAAGCTTTGGTGTAAAAAGAGAAAAGCTTTTTAAACACCGTCTTCTTATACCTCTTGTTGTGTCGGTTGTGGTTATATTTATTACCGAATTGATCGCATTAGGTTTAAATATAAAGGTTATAGGATTTCAACCCGAATTACCTTTGATTTTCCTTGACAACATGTTTTGTATCCTCAAGTTTTTCTTGTACTCTTACACGGTTACTGTCATTTCTTGTGTTTTTACCGGCAGAACTATTGAAGCAATTTTATCGGCACTTTCTCTCACGGTTTTTGGTTACGTTGTTATATTCTTTATAGAGGCTGTTTTACCTTTTGCTCTTTACGGTAAGCCTGATAAAAACTTTTTGATGGACGGCCATATTCTTATGGTTCTTAATCCACTTGCAAACCTTTGGAACGAGATAAAAGACCTCGGTAATCAATACACATTCAACGAAAAGCATATTGCTTCCTTGATATCATCAATAATATGGTGTGTAGCTTGCTTGGTAATTTTTGTATTTCTCACAAAATATTTTAAAACCAAATACAAAAGCGAAAAAGCCGGCTTTAAAGGAATATACAAGCCTTTGCTTATTTCTGTTATTTCCACATTATCTATAGGTATTGCCTTTGCAGTTACTTATATTGCAGATCAATCATACATTAAAATATACGACAAAAAGGTTATCGTTTTAACTTTATTAATTATTTTAATTGGCGTTTTGTTGATAACTCCGGCTTTATATTTGATTGTTTACAAAAATGCAAAAAAATTGAAAACCGCTTTTGTTGGTGCAGGAATATCTATTGCGTTTATCGTAGCAATGTTTACTGTTTGCCTTACAGGTGTTTTCGGTACGTATAACTTACCACCCAAAACAAATGATATAGAATCAATAACGATTTCGTCACCCTTTGCAGCATTTGTACCGGTCGGCTATAACAGTTATTTTACAAATCCTTTCAATAATTACAGCGATTACTCTTTCATTTTCAAAGATAAAGAAGATATTGACCTTATAAGAGAAACTCATCAGTTGTTATCAGTTGATGAAGAGGAAAAATATCCGTCAGACTTTATGATCAAATACACGTTAAAAAATGGCGAAACGATAGAAAGAAAGTTCAATCATATCAACCGTGAAGCTCTTGATAAAATATTACCCATCTGGGATAGTGATGAAATAAAGAACTATTATCTTAAATTGTTTTTCCCTGATTATGATTTAGCTGATGAATCATTTGCTTCATGGATGCTTCTTAACGAATTAGGTCCTGTTTGTGATTATACTTCAGACTATATTCAACTGTTTTTTGTTTCTAAACATAACGTAAAAACAGAAATACTAAACAGCGATAAAAAAGATGGTTTTACAGAAGCTCAGTATATCCAACTTAAAAACGCAATATATAAGGATTTTTGTGAAATATCTTATGAAGAATATTTTACACCTACTACTGAATATTACGGAACGTTGTATTTCGGTAGATACAACCATACTTTTTCGAAGTATCTTAAGGTGCATATAACTGCTGATATGAAAAACACCGTTGCATTTTTGGAAGGTCTTGAATTTTACGATACGCTTATGTCAAAACAAGAAATACAACGAATGATAACTGTTGACATAAAAGAATTCACAGAAAATTTGTACGCCGACCATATTGCCTATAAATACCATGAGCCGTACCTTGAATGTGATGATGAGTTATATTATGAGGATGTTTTTAACGTTATAGAAACTAAAGAAATAACTAAAAAAGAAGAAATCCAAAAAACTTTCAACAAAGCATATTCAAACTATCTTTTATATAATTCAGGTAAGCTTGTATTTGTAGAATTTGAAGACGGCAGCCGTATGACCTACGGTTTACCCGAATAAATTGGAGGGATATTATGAAAAAGCTTGTTATAATTCTTATCTCTTGTGTGCTTGTTGTTTTAGCAGCTTTTGGTGTATATAAATTATGGTATATCCCCGTTTATTGCGATATCGAAATCGGTATTTCAAAGCCCGTTGAAGAAACAGATAAATATTGGGAAAACTATCACGTTGCTTGGAATAATCTTCCCGAAAGCAAAGATTGGATGTTAAATGAATTAGTTGAAAAAAACAATACTTTCAGGATGGACTTTTTTGAAAAACACAAGGACGACAAATTTCATATAATGGTTGATGTTAATTTTGAAAACGACAAAACAATAATCACCTATCACGGTAATATAACCGACAGTGAAACAGGCAAAACCGAAGACTTTAAAAAAGACCTTGTTTTTGATTTCGTTTTAACAGAAAAGGTAACTGAATAGTACAAAAACGGTGCAGATTGGTTTTTCAATCTGCACCGTTTACTTTTTTGTTTTCAGGTTATTCTGTGTATTCAGTTAATTCAAGAACTTCCCCTGCAACACCTGAATCCAATTCTTCAACGCCTTTTAATTTTCGTTGAATCATATCGTTTCTGTGCTTTGCTTCGTCAAGAGATTTTCCTGCTTCGTCAATTTTCTTTCTTGCTTTTTCAAGAACTGTACCGAAGGTTTCGTATTGAGCCTTTGCAGCACCTAAAATCTTTCTTACCTCGTCTGCCTTTTCATTTATAGCCATAGCCTTGAAGCCCATAGCAAATGAATTAAGAAGTGCAGTAATGGTTGAGGGACCTGCAATCATAACGTTCTGAGCCTGAAGCTTTTCAGCTATACCGCTTTTTGAGGAAGCAATTTCAGCATAAAGACCCTCGGTTGCAAGGTAAAGCACCGCAAAGGGTGTTGTTTTTGGAACAACGATATATTTTTTAATATCCTTTGCTTCTGCAAGAACTCTGTCTTCAAGGGCTTTTCTTGCCGCCTGAAGAGCAACGGGGTCTGCATTGTCAGCCGCATCGCAAACTCTCACGTAATCTTCAAGAGGAAATTTTGAGTCAATAGGAAGATAAATATCCTCGCCCTTTTTGTCGCTGTTAGGGAATTTAATAGCAAACTCTACGTGCTCTGTGTTATTTTTAGGAGAATAGTTTTTAACGTAAAGACCGGGGATTGTCTGATCAAGGATTGCCTCAAGCTGAACCTCTGCCCAAGTACCTCTTGCCTTAACGTTTGTAAGAATTCTGTTAAGAGAGGTTACGTTTGTTGTAACGCCTTGTGAAAGCTCTTTCATTTCACCCAGAGATTTATAAACGTTTTCAAGCTGTTCGGAAACAGTTTTGAATGAAGAATTAAGACGGGTCGTAAGAGTTGAGGTAAGCTTTTCGTCAACGGTTACTCGCATTTCCTCAAGCTTCTTTTCGTTGCTCTCTTGCATACGGGCAATAGATTCGCTAAAGACCTTTGCCTGCCTTTCGGAGCTTTGAAGGTTTTGCTCTTGTATTAATTTAAGAGAAGCCGATATTTTTTCAGTAAGGTCAATTCGGCTTTGATAATTTTCTTTGAGCATCTCGTTAAGCCTTGCATCAACCTTGCCGAGAGCCACCGAGGTTTCTTCACGGGAATCCTTACTTGCCCTTGCCATTTCCTCACGGTTACGGCGGAATTCCTCGTAAATAGCATCGTTATTTTTATTCTTTTTAAGAGAGAGCAGAAGAACGATGCAGATAATTGATAGCGCTATAGTTAATGCACCAAAAATAATAAGTAAAATTTCTGTGTTCATATACTTAATTTTCTTTCTTATTTGTGTTTACTTCTAAAAACTTATATGCTTTTTTGAAACGGTAATTTTTTGCGATGTACCACCCACCGTTGCCGTTGCAACGGTCCCCCCTCCTTTTTGCAAGCAAAAAAGAGGGATAGACTTCGTAAACATTTACTTTTTTTATAAATCGTTTCTTTTCCAAGCATCCGGCATCTTAATATTGGCGATATACAAGCGGGGCTTGTGCGATATATTTTGTTACACAAAACGCGATATATTTCGCTACGCTCAACGCGATATGATATAAATCCTTACTGTTCTCGTGCCGTAGGCACATATCGCACCGAAGGTATATCGCAACGTCAGTTATATCGCAAATCCGTCAGGATTTATATCGCGGCGCTCACGCGCTATTGCCACTTGAAAAACCAAAAGTGACGTGATATGAAAGGATAATTTACTCGTGGATTAATTTTTCTTAGATTGCGTCAGATTTGTGAATTTGAGACCCGAAGCTGTACAAGGGTACTGCGAGTGGTCGCAAAGTCGCAAAGATGACGTGATATGTCTGGATAAATTATATGAGTGAATAATTTTTCTTAGATTGCGTCAGATTTGAGTTTTTGTAAACCGAAGCTGTATGAAGATACTGCGAGGTGAGCAAAACTCAAAGATGACGTGATATAAGGAAAATTACATTTCTTCCCAGTCGCGTGAACGACTAACTGCCTTGTGCCATCCCTTGAGAGCAGCTTCGCGTGTATCGTTGTCGATAGCGGGAACGAAAATGCGGTCTACCTCACGGGCTTTTTCAATTTCGTCAAAATCCTTCCAGAAGCCAACGGCAAGACCTGCCATATATGCGGCACCAAGGGCGGTTGTTTCAACTAATTTGGGGCGATTAACCTTTGAAGAGATAAGGTTTGATTGAATCTGAAGCATAACGTTACTTACAGATGCACCGCCGTCAACTCTCATTTCGCTTAAAATAATGTTGCTGTCTTTAGTCATAGCGTCAACAAGGTCAGTTACCTGATAAGCAATACTCTCAAGAACAGCTCTTGCAAAATGAGCTCTGTTTGTGCCACGGGTAAGACCTACAATACAGCCTCTTGCATACATATCCCAATAAGGTGCACCAAGACCTGTAAAGGCAGGTACAAGATAAATGCCGTTTGCATCCTTTACGCTTTCTGCAAGGAAATCACATTCGCTGGGCTCTGAAATAAGCCTTAATTCATCACGAAGCCATTTTATAACTGAGCCTGCATTGAAAGCACTACCTTCAAGGTCATAGGTAACCTTGCCGTTAATACCCCAAGCGATACCCTCTATAAGATTATTCTTTGAGTGAATTCTCTTGTCACCCGTATTCATAAGAAGGAAGCAACCCGTACCGTAAGTGTTTTTTGCCTGACCGGCATTAAAGCAAGCCTGACCGAAAAGGGCTGCCTGCTGGTCACCGATAGCGCCTGAAATGGGGATGCCTGCTAATTCTTTAAGACCGGGAACGTTTTCAGAAACATAACCGTAAACAGAGCTACTTTCCTTTACCTCGGGAAGAATATTCATAGGAATACCTAATTTTGAACAAAGGTATTCATCCCAACAAAGCTTTTCAATATCAAAAAGCATTGTTCTTGCGGCGTTACTGTAGTCGGTAATATGAACCTGCTTGTCGGTAAGATTCCAGATAAGCCAGGTTTCAACAGTACCGAAAAGAAGTCTGTTTTCGCTTGCAAGCGTTCTCGCCTCAGGAACGTTATCAAGAATCCATTTGATTTTTGTTGCACTGAAATATGCATCTATAAGAAGACCCGTATGCTCTTTTACGTAATCCTCAAGGCCTTCTTCCTTAAGCTTTTCGCAAATAGGTGCAGTTCTTCTGCATTGCCATACGATAGCATTATAAACGGGCTTACCTGTTTCCTTATCCCAAAGAATTGTTGTTTCTCTCTGATTTGTAATACCTATTGTGGCAATTTCCTTAGGATTGATTTTTCCGTTTATTAATGCGGAAGAAAGTGAACGAAGCTGTGAATCAAGTATTTCATAAGGGTTATGCTCAACCCAGCCTGAATTAGGATAAATCTGTTCAAACTCAAACTGTGCTTTTGAAATAATTCTGCCTTTTTTGTCAAAAACAATCGTTCTTGAGCTTGTTGTACCCTGGTCAAGTGCTAATACATATTTTTTCATATCAAGCCCTCCAAATTATTAATCCCATTGGAAATTTGTATACTCAATAATGTGATATCTCTTCATTTCAGTATCTTTGATTTTTGTTTTACCCGTTGAAATTGATCCAACCGAGGTAACTGCCTCGTAAATATAAGCATATTCATCGTATGAAACTGTATAGCTCGTTACTCTACCCCCTGTTTCTCTGTCAAGAAGAATTTCAACCTTTAAAACACAATCTCTGAACTCTCTTGTCATAACGGGGTTTGTTGTACCGCTACTTATAATTTTTGAAAGTGCACCCGTTGATGCTGCTATCATACGCTGTGTATCTAAAACCTTATCATAGCTTTTTTCCGCAGCGTTTTCCATTACGGTATCGTATAAAGCAACTTCGATTGTGGCTATCGGTACTCCGTTTGCGTTTTCGCTCATATTAAATCTGATTCCGTAAACGTCATCAGCTGTAAGCTGGGAAACGAAGGTCTGACCCTCAACGGAAATACCGTCGTAACAGCTACTACCCTTATTAACGAGAGTCTTAACGCTATCAGCATCGCTTTCGGTAAGCTTTTCTGTTACCATATTAGTTATTGTACCAACGGAATTACCTAAGTTTATACCAATAAACTCAACTGCACCGATTTTTAAACCGTCCAAATAAAGTGCTTGTGTTTCGCATTTTGTAAAACCAGCATTAAGAGTTTCTGTTTCGGGATTTTTAATATTATTCAAGTAATAATTAAAAATCTCAATTGCTTCATCTTCAGTAATTTCTTGGGAATTAGTAGTAAAACCGGAAAAAGCACCCTTCGGCTTTAATGATGTAAGACCTGCAGTGTAACGAAGAATCTGACGGGCATCAAATATAGTGATTATACCATCGCAATCGATATCGGCATTAGCAAAAATAGCTATTTCTGATTCACTTATTGTTCCGGATGCAACCTGTAATACTAATAAAACATCTTCAATATTTACCTTTGAATCGCCATCCGCATCACCCATAAGCCCCGGCACCTCGTAATAAACAGCGTTTGAAACAAGGCTTGTCGATAATATTGAAAAAAGTATGCAAGCTACGGTTATTACTGCCGTTAATTTTTTTAACACTCAAACGCCCCCTTACTTTATTGCGTCTAAAATATCTTTTACAGACCCGAGCACGTAATCGGGATTCACGTCGCTTTTCTCGCAATCCTCAAGAGTTGTTTCGCCTGAAAGAACGAGAATTGAGGTAACCCCTGCATTTACGCCTGTTTTTACGTCTGTATAAATTCTGTCGCCTACCATTGCGATTTTATCGTAATCAACACCCTCTCTTTTTGCGAGGATATCAATCATTGTTCTGTCGGGCTTGCCTAAGAAACGAGGTCTTCTTTTTACTGCGTTTTCAAACATATCTGCAAAGCTACCGCAATCAGGAAGATATCTTCCTCCTTCAATGGGGCAAACCATATCTATATTCGTTGCATAATAATCTGCACCTGCATCGAGAAGGTCGCAAACTATACGGATTTTTTTGTAATCAAGCTCGGTATCGTAGCCTAAAAGAACGGTATCGGCACCCACGCCGTCTTCGCTGATATTTACGTTATAGTTTTTAAGCTCTTTTTTAAGAGATTCGGTTCCGCAAACGTAAACGAGAGAATCTTTTTTATTCTCTTGCAAAAACATTCCTGCAGCCATACCCGAAGTAAAAACATTTTCACTTTCACAAGGGAAGCCGAGAGAACGCATTTTCTCAACGTAATCAAACGCATTTTTTGATGAATTATTTGTAAGGAAAATAAAGTTCTTTCCTTGTGCTTTTAATGTTTCAAGAAAATCCTTTGCGCCGTCAATAGGGTCATAGCCTAAATTAACGGTTCCATCCATATCAAGCAAAAATAAGGTTATGTCTTTTAACTGTGCCATAATATTACCTGCCGTAAAGTTCATTTAATTTTTTGTAATAGTTAGTATCAATAAGGTTTAACTGCTCTTTTGTGATTCTGTAAAGCCAGTTGCCCTCTGCCCTACCGGGCACGTTAAGGCGAGTGTCGTTACCGTAGCCAAGTAAATCCTGAACGGGGAAAATTGCAAGACCTGCATTACTTGCCATAATTGTTCTTATAATTGCTTTACAACCGTTTTCATTCCACTGATTTTCGTCACAAACGCAATATCTCATAACCTCATTCTTTTGGTCTGTGGGTGTTTCCCAAAGATAACCTAAAAGAGTGTTGTTATCGTGTGTGCCTGAATAGGCAACGCAATTATTTATGTAGTTATGAGGCTTATGGGGAGTATCGCCACCGAAGAAGCCAAACTGAAAAACTCTCATTCCGGGGAAACCGCTTTCTTCAACAAGCTTAATAACCTCTTTTGTAATATCGCCTAAATCCTCTGCGATAATAAGCTTGTTGCCCGAAACACTTTTAAGAGCGTTAATAAGCTTCATTCCCGGACCCTTTACCCATTTACCTTCTTTTGCGGTTTTAGCGTCACCCTTTACTGCCCAGAAGCTTTCAAAGGCTCTGAAATGGTCAATTCTTACACCGTCAAACAAGCTCAAAGCAAGAGAAATTCTATCCTTCCACCAAGAGAAGCCGTCCTTCTCCATTTCATCCCAATCGTAAAGAGGATTACCCCAAAGCTGACCGTCTTCCGCAAAATAATCGGGTGGTACACCTGCAACGTCGGTCATTCTGTTGTTATCGTCAAGCATAAAAAGCTTTCTGCTCCAATAAACATCTGAGGAGTCAAAGGATACGTAAATCGGCATATCACCGATTATGCCTATACCCTTTTCGTTGGCATATTTCTTTATTTCTGCCCACTGAGTAAAAAACTCATACTGAATAAATTGCCAGCCGAATTCAACGTCTTTATCGAATGAAGCATCCTTCCAAAGCGTCCACTCCTTTTGGTTATTCCTCTCTTTCAACGCCATAAAGCAACAAAAATCCTTAAGATACTTATTGCTATTTATAAAAGATGTGATTTTTTCTTTTAATTCGCTACACGCTCTTTTTGAAGCATTTATTAAAAGCTTAACTCTCTCTTCTCTCAAGCGGTCAAACTCGCAGGAATAAGGAGTTTGTTGCTTTGATGAATTAAGCTCTTCTTCAGTAATTAAACCGTCTTGAAAAAGCTTTTCTAAATCTACGAAATAGGGGTTACCGCCAAAGGTTGAATATGATTTATAAGGTGAGTTGCATTCATCAACAAGCCCGAAGGGTAATACCTGCCAATATGAAAACCCACCTCGGGAAAGAAAATCTATAAACTCTTTAGCAGAAGCCCCGAAGCTACCGCAAGAATATTCTCCCCAAAGGGATGAAACGTGCATAAGCACACCGCTTTTTCTTTCCACAAAACAGACCGCCTTTAACTTTACAAATATATATTTTAGTATACCATAATGATAATATTTTTGTAAATAGACAAAGAGCCGAAAGGTGCTCGCGTTTTATGGTAACTATGACAAAAGCCCCTTGGATAGGCGTTGTGTTCTTACAAACACAACGCCAGTTTTATTCGCCTCACGGCGAGTTTTATTACTTTGCAGTGATATAATGCTTTGCATAGTGTTATTGACCTTCGGTCAGTTATTCAAGAATAAAATATCACTAAAGCTAAAAGCTTTAATACCACTATTGCCGATGGGCAATAATAACACTCTGATATCAGGCAGAATATCACTAAGCTGCCCAAACAATTACATATGCTCACCACAATAGGCGAAAGCGAAAAAAATGAGAGGTAACACGGATTTCATCCGTATTACCTCTTTTTTCTATGTTTTACAATCCAAGGGGTTGAGTTTATTTTATATTAAACTGCTTCATCTAATGAGCTTAAAAGCTCTGCATAAGCGTTTGCAAATGTTGAACCTGCAGTTCTTGAAAGAACGTTAATTTCTTCGTTTTCACCGATAATTGAATGATATTCATTATCTCTGAGAACGTAACCGCCCTGGTCATTGCAAAGACCGAATGCCATAATATTGTCGCAAGTTGAGAATTCTTTTGCCGGAGCATATCCCCAAGCATCGCCAAACCATGATGCACTACCTGATTCAGGACCGCCGTAGATAAGCATAGGATCAAACTCACCGGGGCAAAGGAAGATACCAACCTCGTTGCCAAGCTCCATATAACCGATTTCTGTTACCATCTTGTAGCCGTCATCAGTTTTAACGATAACTGCGTTAAGGATATCTTCTTTTGCTGCAAGAGTAAGAATTTCGTTATCAACGTCAAGACGAACTTCCTGAAGCTTAATGTTAAGAACGGGATCAAGCTGGATTTCGTTTGTAATACCCATTACCTTTGTTGCAAGAGTATAACCGTAATCGCTGATGCGCTGAATATCAGTTTTGCCTTCTGCGTGAATGGGATTCCACTTATCAGCTGCTTCGCCAAGGTCTTTAGCTGTCTGAGCTTCTGTGCAACGGTTGGGACAGCTTACTGTAACACCGTCTTCAGTTTTTGTGATTGTGGGAATTTCGTTACATTCAACACAAAGGTCAAAATATCTTGTACCGATAGCAAGCTCTGCACCCTGAACGAATACTACGTTAGCACCCTCTTCTTCGCGGATAGCTTTTTCAATGTAGTAGGGATAGTCAGCTGTAAGCTCGTCGGGGCCTGCGCCTAAGCCTGTGCAGTGAATAGCTGCTTCAAGAATCCAAGTTTCATTTGTACCGTCGATGGGTGAGAAACGGAGTCTGTGAATCATCGGGTCAAAAGCCTGAGGATCACGCTTATCACGGATATAATCACCGATATCAGCTGAACCGTATGAAAGAGTACCGGGCTTCATATTCATAACAGCCTTTTTCATAGAAAGAACAGTTTTCTGGAAAAGGTTTTCCATAAACTCTTCATTCTTCTGAACCTTCATGCTATCAATGATACCGCCTGAAGCTGCATTACCTGTATTAAAGATAAGAGCCTGAGCAAGAGGTACGTTCATACCGAGAGTATCAATACATGAGTGCTGATGAAGAACAGAAACGTTGATGCTGATAACGTTGTTTTCAGCAGCGAATTCAGCCATTCTTGAACGGATTTCCATAACGTCACCGCGAGAGAAGCCGAAGCCGTCGATAACTGCGTTAACAACAATACCGCCGACACCGTCGCTGATTGCAAATACGCGAACTCTCTGGTCGTCAAGAATTGATCTGGGAACACGACCCATAATGGGCTCAAGAGAACCTGCGAGGAAGAAATCGCCGTTCATAGGCTCAATTCCGTCGAGAAGAGATGCGCCTGCATAGCCAACCTTCCAAATTGCATTGGGGGCAACAGCTTTGTCGAAGGTTTCTTCACCTGCATAGAAATTTTCGGGAACGTATTCTTCTTCAGTTGCCCAACCATCCTCATAACCGGGCCATACCATATTGAGATATGAAAGGACAAATGAAAGAAGTCTGTCAATTAATGAGTTGAAAACGTTTTCGATAGAAATGTTACCGAGTGCAGAAACGTCTAATGCACTTGCAGGAACAGTAATTACCGAAAAAGCAAGAATAAGTGACAGTACAACTGCCAATATCTTTTTGGACATAGGAATTCCTCCTTTTAATTATACATACCGATTATATATCTTTTTTTACAAATAATCAATAATAATTTAAAACAAATTAGACATTTGCTGTTTCTTTGGTGTTTTTTGCTAATTCTTCCTCAATCATTTTGTTCACATTGTTCTTACCCATATGCTTGTAGGGCCATTTTCTTAAGATAAGATACATAGGAATAGCTCCGAGGGCATTAAGAATTGCATCACCCATTGTATCCATAATGGCAAATCGTGCTTCAAAACGCTCTTCATCAAGAGGGATAAGCATAAAGATATCCTCCTTGCTGCCTGCCTCCTGAATTGCAAGCTCAAGGCTCCAATGCTGAGCATCGCCACCAAACCACTGGTCAAAAGAGAACTCGAAAAGCTCCCAGCCTGCTGCGAAGATAAAAGCCATACCGAATGCTGCTAACGCTAAAATTTTAGGAGGACAAACGTGTTTATCCCTTATCTGCATTGCGGTAACAAGCTCGTAGCTTATAAATACTGCCTCAGCACATCCGAACATATGAAGAATTTTATCATATGCGGGAACGATATAATAGAAATTGAGGAACGCACCGCCGAAGCTTGCAAGGAAAAATCCTAATATTGTTACGTGCTGAAAATATGCGGGAAGATTTCTCGGAAAGCTTCCTTTAGGGAATGCCTGACAAATTTCAAACGCAAACATACCTACAAGGTTTGCAGCCATCTGCATAGGCTGATACATACCGAGCTCGTCAGATTCAATAAGACGAAGAATGATTCCGCCAATCATCAACAGTCTTAAAGTCCACCAATAAACAAGGTCGCGGGGCTTTACCATACTGAGTATTCTTTTGAAGTAACCTTTTTCCATATCTTTTCTCCTGTAGTGAGTGCATTGAGTTAAAAAACGGCTTACACCCACACGAATTTTATTACAGAACATCCACTTTCTGTGCACCCATAAGAATACCAAATAAACAGCGTTTTATTTTTCTTATTCAGAAATTAAAGTTAAGATTACCTTAAATTTATAAATTATATTGATTTCTTATCGTCAAAATTAATTAAATAGTGTTGAAAAATCTTACGATTAATTGTATAATGTAGAATGGATTTGAACGGATTCAAATTACTACCTTAGTATTGCGAGGGCTTTATATGTCAAAAAGAGAAGGCTATATTTCCTGGGACGAATTCTTTATGGGTGCGGCAATGCTTTGCGCAGAAAGAAGTAAGGACCCTAATACTCAGGTTGTTGCTTGTATCGTTAACAACGAAAACAGAATTCTTTCTGTTGGTTACAACGGCTTCCCCGCAGGATGCGACGATGAGGTTTTCCCTTGGGACAGAAGTGCTGAAGATGCTTACGACACAAAATATCTTTACGTTTGCCACGCAGAATTAAACGCTATTCTCAATTGCAGAGGCAGAAGCCTTGCAGGCAGCAGGATTTACGTTGCTCTTTTCCCCTGCAACGAATGTGCAAAGGCGATTATTCAAAGCGGTATTACAGAGGTTGTTTATCTTTCAGATAAATATGCCGACACACCTCAGACACGCGCTTCAAAAAGAATGTTTGATGCTGCCGGTGTTAAATATACAAAGCTTGTTCCCGAGAAGAAGGAAATTGTGCTTGATTTACGCGAAGAAAACATTTAAGTTTTCTTTAAAATGATTTAAAAGCGGTCTAACCGTTTCTAAATAAATTTGTTTAGGGTGAAATGATTTATCCGAACTTGCCTAAAAGAAAATCTTTTCAAGGCTTTTCGGCGTTTCGGTCTTGAAAAGGCGCCAGCCTATCTTCGCCCTCAACACCAAAAATCCAATAAAACTCTTTTGCTTTTAGGTCGAAGATTTTATACAGTGCGGATTTTTGGTCAGCCAAGGTAAAAACGCAGCTAATCCTGACGGATTGGCGAGTATTTTAACGCAGGATGAACGGAAATCCGCCTGTAGAAAACAGGTTCGGATAACTCCTTTCACCCTAAAAATATTTTTATATAGGAGTGTTCCAAATGGCTTTAGTTAATGCAAAAGAAATGCTTACAAAAGCAAAAGCAGGCCACTATGCAGTTGGTCAGTTCAACATCAACAACCTTGAGTGGACAAAATCCATTCTTCTTACAGCTGAAGAGATGAAGTCCCCCGTTATCCTCGGTGTTTCTGAGGGTGCAGGTAAATATATGTGCGGCTTCAAAACTGTTGCTAACATGGTTAAGGCTATGATTGAAGACCTTAACATCACAGTTCCCGTTGCTCTTCACCTTGACCACGGTTCATATGAAGGTGCAAAGGCTTGTATCGAAGCAGGCTTCTCTTCAATTATGTTCGACGGTTCTCACTACCCCATCGACGAAAACATTGCTAAAACAAAAGAGCTTGTTGCTATCTGCGAAGAAAAAGGTCTTTCTATTGAAGCTGAGGTTGGTTCAATCGGCGGCGAAGAGGACGGCGTTGTTGGTGCAGGCGAATGTGCAGATCCCGACGAATGCAAAATGATTGCAGACCTTGGTGTTACAATGCTCGCAGCAGGTATCGGTAACATTCACGGTAAATACCCCGAAAACTGGGCAGGTCTTTCTTTTGATACTCTTGCAGCAGTTCAGGAGAAAACAGGTACAATGCCTCTCGTTCTTCACGGCGGTACAGGTATCCCCGCTGATATGATTAAGAAGGCTATTTCTCTCGGCGTTTCAAAAATCAACGTTAACACAGAGTGTCAGCTTGCATTCCAGGATGCAACAAGAAAATACATCGAAGCAGGTAAAGACCTTCAGGGTAAAGGCTTCGACCCCAGAAAGCTTCTTGCTCCCGGTTGCGAGGCTATTAAAGAAACTGTTCGCGAAAAAATTGAGCTTTTCGGTTCAAAGGATAAGGCTTAATCTACTATGAATAATAAAAAGAAACGCATCATTACAATTTCTGCCATTTGTGGCGTTGTTGTTTTAATTGTTGCAATCATTGTTTTGTTGCCCTATATGGAAAAATTAACGGGCAAAAATAAAGCACCCGACGGAAATTCTGTTTCAGTTTCTCAGAATGAAGCTACTGATACGACAAATAAAAAGCCCCTTGTTACAAACAATAAGGGCTATGCTATTCTCGTTGATATCACATCTTTTACTTCTACGGAAACTGAAGACGGTGTTACCACAATCACCTCAAAAGAAAACGATAAGGTAAAAATGACTATTACACCTTTAAACGATGTAAGCTATGATAATCTTTGTCTTGATACTATTGCTTTCTACGGTGAGATGGGTGAAAGTGCCGCTTTAGATATCGGCAGCAAAAACTCTGCTTACCGTTCTCAGACGGGTGACAAAGCAGATGATATTATTACAACAGTATATTGCGTTGACAACGGCAAGGGCGGAAGTATTGAAATAAGATACGAAACTCCCGTTTCTGCCAAAAATTATTCTGAGGATTTTGAAACTATGCTTTCAATGTTCACGGTTCAATAAGCTTGAATTCAACTAAAAAATTACAGACATATTCAGTTTTTGCTGAATATGTCTGTTTTCTTTTTATGATGAATTTAAGATTTTATTTTTCTATCATTTCCGTTGTAGCAAATGAGTCAATAGGGAATTTAACTTCTCTACCCTCTTTACAGCTTTTGTAAATTGATAAAACTAATTCTAAAGCTCTTTTACCTGCGTAAACGTCAACGTAGGGTGTGCGGTCATTTTCGATTGACGCTACAACGTCACGATAAAGACTTGTATGACCGTTACCGTAAAGGTTGGGGGCAATTTCTTCAACAGAACGTCTGTCACTGTCTGCCGCCTCTTCGTCTTTAAACTGCCACACGTCGATAGTACTTGCATTCATACCGCCAAGGCGTACCATACCGTTTTCACCGAAAACAGAAAGGGTTTCTTCAAAATCTTCAATGGTATTTACAGTACCCTCTATTGTAGCTACGGCACCGCTTTTGAAATTTACTACCGCAACGCCGATATCCTCTGCTTCTATGTAGGGGTGCTGACGGTTTCTTACTGAGCCGTAAACAGACTCTATCTCATCACCCATAACCCATCTTAATAAATCAATACCGTGAATACACTGATTCATAAGAGCGCCACCGTCGGTAGCCCATTTACCGCGCCAGACATCCTGGCTGTAATAATCCTCGCGTCTGCACCAACGGATATTAACATTACCGTGAGAAAGCTTACCGAAACGGCCGTTATCAATCGCCTTTTTAAGCTCCTGCACTGCAATATTAAATCGATTTTGATGACAAGCACATGCTTTAACACCTGTTTTTTCAACGGCTTTTATAACCCTATCGGCTTCTTCAATGCTCATAGCCATAGGCTTTTCTACAATGAAGTTAAAACCGTTCAAGGCACAGTATTCTGCAATTTCCCCGTGGCAACCACTCCATGTTGCAATAGCAACAAGATGAGGTTTTACAACGTCGAGCATCTCCTTATAATCACTGAAAATGCTAACGTTTTCAAGATTATTCTCCCGAGCAAGCCTAACAGCCTTTTCGGGATTTATATCGCACAAAGCGGTGATTTCAAGGTTATTCAATTTTGCCGCTTTTATATGGCTTCCGGAAACTCTTCCGCAACCAATAAGTGCATATTTCACAAAATCACCCTCAGACAGTTACCGTTTCCTTTTCTTTCTCAGAACCGTTATACGCTGTGTTGTTAGGAGTAAACGTAGGAACAAGCTCTTTTATAACATCAACAATTTCTTTATTTGATGCCGTTTCAATATCCTTTTTCATTTCGTCAAGACGAAGGAAAAGCTTTTCGCTATCAAATTCCATGGGTCTTGCAACGTAAATAAGATTGCTTTCAGTTTTCTGAATACCCTCTTCACTTATAAGAAGCTCCTCGTAAAGCTTTTCACCGTCACGAAGACCTGTATATTTAATTTCAATATCCTCACCGGGTATATGACCGGAAAGCCTTATAAGGTTTTCTGCAAGCTCACGGATTTTAACGGGTGAGCCCATATCAAGAATAAAAATTTCTCCGCCCTTTGCATTTGCACCTGCCTGAAGAACAAGGGAAACTGCTTCGGGAATAAGCATAAAGTAACGAATAATATCCGGGTGAGTAACCGTAACGGGACCGCCTGATTCAATTTGCTCCTTGAAAAGAGGAATAACGCTACCATTTGATCCTAAAACGTTACCGAAACGAACTGCAACGAAATCAGTATTTGATTTCTTATTGAAGGACTGAACAATCATTTCGCAGATACGCTTTGTTGCACCCATAACGTTTGTAGGGTTAACAGCCTTGTCCGTAGATATCATAACGAAACGCTTAACGCCGTATTTATCAGCAGTTTTTGCAAGATTAAAGGTTCCGTAAACGTTGTTTTTAACTGCTTCCTTGGGGCTGTCCTCCATAAGAGGCACGTGCTTATGTGCTGCAGCATGATAAACGATGTCGGGGCGGTATTCTTCAAACACCTCACAAAGTCTTTTTTCATCTCTTACAGAGCCTATAAGCACTGTAAGCTTTGCTTCGGGGTATTTTCTGCGAAGCTCCTGCTGAATTTCGTAGGCGCCGTTTTCGGCAATTTCAAAAATGATAACGTTTTTAGCAACACCGCTACCTACAATCTGCCTTACAAGCTCACCGCCGATAGAGCCACCGCCACCCGTTACAAGAACAGTTTTATCCTTAAGCAACTCGAATGCACCTGAAAGGTCGGGCTTTATCTGCTCTCTTCCTAAAAGGTCGGTATAGTCAACCTTACGAAGCTGATTTTCAATATTCTGATTTTCTTTAATTGCTGTAATTCGGGGTAAGGTTTTAAGCACACAGCCGGTTTTATTACATATTTCAAGAATTTCTTTTTTCGTTGATTCGGTAGCAGAGGGCACTGCAAAATATATTTCATCAACGTCAAGCTCTTTTGCTACTCTTACGATATCCTCTCTTCCGCCGCAAACCTTAACACCGTAAAGCATTTCTCCCTGTTTACGTCTGCTATCGTCTATAAGAGCTACAACTGTATATCTTGCAGAGTTTGTTGCACTTTTAAGCTCTGAAATAAGGCGCATAGCGGCACCGCCCGCACCGATTATCATAACCTTTTTCTTTTTACCTTGCTCAAGGTTTTTCTCTGCTATGATTTTCTTTTTCCATAAATAGTAGCCGATGAAAACAAAGCCTCTTGTAGCAACTATCCAAACGAAGCTTATAACTGCATCAAGGAAAGCCCAAGTTATAAATGCACGGGTATATTCAAACCAAATAAACGAAAAGCAAGTATATGTAACAAGCTTAGCAATCGCAAATGCTTTCATTAAATCGGCATAATCTCTTGCAATAAAATACTGCCACATTCTTTTATAAATTTTAAAGAAGAAGAATGACGCCAGCATTGTTACAATGCTTAACAAACCGATGTAAATAAAGTTATTTAAAAACCATTCGGGTAATCTTATAACAGCATCGAACTTTAATGCCGCTGAAAACCATATTGCGAAAAGTAATGATGCGACGTCAGCAATTACCAAAAACGCCTTCATATGATTTTTAACAAACGTTACGCTTTTATCTAACAATTTAATCCCTCTTATCTTAACATACTGCACCACAGTTACCTTAAGGCACATCTATACAATTATACAAATATAATAGTATCATATCAGAGTACTTTTTGCAACATCTCAAATACACAAAAAATTGTCAAATTATAGTGTAATTCGTCGAATATTTGCGTTTTTCTCCATCTTGTATCTTTAAAGGAATTATGATAAACTTAAGCTACAAATTAAGTAGGGGTGATGAAGTGAATAATTGGTTAAAAAATTTATCAGACGATACTTTTATTTCGGATATTAACCTTGCGGGTACTCACAATTCTTGTGCTTACTTTGTAAATTTCAGATATATCACCCAATGCCAGAACAAACCAATTAAAGAACAGTTAAATATGGGAATACGCTTTCTTGATATCCGTCTTGAAAAAGACGGTAATACGTTAAAAGCGGTACATTCTATTATGGATTGCTACAAGGATAAAAAGAAAAACAGCGTGATTTTACTCACAGATATTTTAGCTGACTGCGAAAGCTTCCTTAAAGAAAATCCGTCGGAATTTATCATTGTCAGCGTTAAGAAGGATGACGGCAAAAGCGATAACGATACCTCTGATGAATTCTTTAAGGAAATTTCTGAAAGCTCGGAGCTTTGGTATTTGAAAAACTCAATCCCCCGCCTTTCAGAAGCAAGAGGAAAGCTGATTCTTTTCAACCGCTTTGCAGATAATAAAAAAAGTGAGTTTTATAATGACTCTTGTTGGGGGCTCAACGCTTGCGAATGGGATCATAGCGGTATTGTAACAGATTCATCCTACAGCATTTTGAATTTCAGAGAAACTAATTCCGACAAAACAACGGAAACTCTCGTTTTACAGGACAAATATAAAATGGACTCAAAGCCCAAATGGGAAAAAGCAATTTTGCCTGCTCTTAATAGTGATTTTTCAAAAAAAGACGTTGTTTTAAATTTCTTTTCTGCGGCGAAGGTGTATCGCTCACCTAAAAGTGCTTCAAAATATATTCTGAAAAAATTTAATGATATACCTTTGCAGAAAAACAAAAAAATCGGTTGGATAATTCTTGATTACCCAACCGAAGAAGCTGTTAAAAAGATAATTTATACTAACTTTTAGTTATTTACCAACGCAGAAATTTTTGAAAACCTCGTTCACTATTGTTTCAGTTGCTTTTTCACCTGTAAGCACGCAAAGGTTTTCAACCGCACAGTCAATACAAACGTTTATAGCATCAGGCGTAATGCCCATATTAAGACCATCCTCTGCCTCCTGAAGATTTTCTACCGCCTTTACAACACAGCCTCTCTGCCTTTCTGTTGTAATAAGAGGTGCAGACGGGTCAAAGTTTGCCGTGCCCACTGCCTCTTCAACCATTTCAGTAAGCTTTTCTATACCTTTACGGTCTTTAGCAGAAATTTCAACGATTCTTTCGCCGTTATACAGTGCTTTCACCTTTTCGGTTGAAAGCCTTTTTTCTTTATCCGCCTTATTAATTATAACTATTGAGGTTTTATTTTTGCAAAGCTCTATAAGCTCTTCATCGTCCTTTGAAAGCTCCTCGCCACCGTCAAGCACCATAAGCACAAGACTTGCTCTGTCGAATCTTTCTTTCGCCTTAACAACACCGATTTTTTCTATTTCATCATCGGTATCACTTCTTATGCCTGCTGTATCAGCAAGTCTTAAGGTAACGTTACCTATTCTTACTGTTTCCTCAAGGACATCTCTTGTAGTACCTGCAATTGAAGTAACGATTGCTCTTTCTCTTCCCGTAAGAGCATTCATAAGAGTTGATTTTCCAACGTTTGGCCTGCCGACAATAGCGGTATCAATGCCCTCAAGAATCGCCTGACCTGCATCAAAGCCGTTTAAAAGCTTCTGAAGCTTTGCTTTTACGGTTGTTACTGTTTCAAGCATCTGACTGTCTGTGAGCTCAGGAATTTCATCATCGGGATAGTCAACCCAAGCGGCAAGAAAAGCCGCAGTTCTTGCAAGCTCGTTTCTGCATTCGTCAATTTCTCGGCTTAAAGCACCGTCAAGAGCATTAAGAGTTGCCGCTCTAGCCTCTTCACCCGAAGCGGATATCAGCGACATAACCGCCTCAGCCTCGGAAAGATTCATTTTGCCGTTAAGGAAGGCTCTTTTTGTAAACTCGCCACCCTCAGCGGCAACAGCACCCGCATTAAACACCGCACGCAAAACTCTTTTAAGCACAAAAAGTCCACCGTGACAGCTAAGCTCAACAATGTCTTCACCCGTATAGCTTTTAGGTGCTCTGAAAACCAGGGCAACCGCATCGTCAAGAACGGTTTCACCGTCGTGCACCTTACCGTAAAGGGCGGTATAGCCTTTCATATCCTGAAGCTTTTTACCCGAAACGGAAGAAAAAACCCTGTCAGCAACTAACAGAGCCTCTTCACCTGATATTTTAATTGTTCCTAAACCTGCCGCCGCCTGTGCAGTGGCAATTGCTGCAATAGTAGACAATTTTTCTACCTCTCAAAAGTTAAATATCTAATTTACTGCTTTCCTGTTGAGCCGAAGCCACCGTCACCGCGAACGGTTTCGTCAAGCTCTGTAACCTCTTCAACGGGCATCATACTAACAGGCATAATTACCATTTGAGCAACTCTTTCACCGGGTTGTATAACGTATTCTTCGGAAATCTGGTTTATTACGCCAACCATTATCTCCCCTCTGTAATCGCTGTCAACAACGCCAACTGAATTAAGAAGACCGATACCGTGCTTGATAGCTATTCCGCTTCTTGGGAAAACGAATGCACCGTATTCATTTGATGGCAAGGCTATTGCAATTCCCGTAGGGATAACCGCTGTAGCACCGCTTTTTAAAACGATAGGTTCATCGATAGCAGCACAAAGGTCAAGCCCTGCACTACCGCTTGTTGCCCTGAAGGGAACTTTTGCATTTTCACGAACTTTTTTTATCTTAAGCTTTTCCATAATTAACCCCAAAGACTTCCCTGTTTATTCTCAGCATTACCTATTGCCTTAAGTCTTTCAACCTCACGCTTGTAGAAATCTCTTTCACTTTTTGCCTGAGCCGCATCCTCAAGATACGCTTTAAGCTGCATACGAAGATTATCGGAATCGCCACCGTGTTTTTTTGCTTCGTTTGCATATTCTAAAGCAACAAGCACAGCTGCCTGAGTTGTAGAAACACGGTTCCCCCTGAGAATATCGTTCATTTTTAAATCTATTTCGTGAGCTAATTCGCTCATATACTCAGTAGATTCAGTTGAAACAATTCTGTATTCTTCCCCTGCAATTTTTAATCTGTGGGTTGTTTTTTCCATTTATACCAATCCTTGTAGTTTATTTTCATCTATAAAATTGCCACTTAAAATTATACATTGTTTTGCTTTTTTTCGCAATACTACATCTTGTAAAAATTCATTAAGCGTACACAATTTATGAGTTGATATTTGTTTAGTTTATTGATATAATTCAATTAGTACCTCTAATGGTGAAAGGAATAGTTATGAACGATTTTTATAATAACAATCAGGGTAACCCTGTAGGTAACAGCTTCCCTCGGAATCCTGAAACCCCACCTACAAACCCCAACACACAACAACCTCAACAGCCGATAAATTACGGCGCATATAACCAAGGGCCTGCTTATACAAACAATCCGTATCAGCAAAGACCTCAGCAGCCTCCGCAATATGCTCCCTCTCCCTCGGCTATTTATACCAATATGCAAATGGGAAATTCTCCGCAATATCATTTCGGCTATCCCGGCGGATTTATGGATTCACACTATATTGAAGAGCAAAAAAGGAAATACCAATTACGAAGAAGCCAGGAAAAGCTTTTGAAAAAAGCCGGTAACCGCGCCGGTCTTGCTCTTATCATCCTTCTTGTTTTGTCTTATGCTTTTTCAATGCTTATTGTTTTTCCCGGTGTTTCAAAGCTTTACTCTACAAATCTTTCCTTCAGCTGTGCCTTTGCGGTTTTCTATTCTATAGTAACAGTTGGCGGTGCTTTCTTCCTTGCTTACAGAGCTTTTGCTCCTGTTAAGGAAAAAACACCAATAAGCTACGGTAAACCCAAGGATGCTACGAAAACAACCCTACTTATACTTATAGGCTTCGGTGGCTCTCTCGTTGCCAACTATATCACCTCTATTTTAAGAGGCTTTGCAGAGGCTTTCGGTGTTTATTCTTCATATTCTGCGATAGAAGACCCTTCAAATACTATGGATATTATCCTGATGTTTTTCGCATCTGCAATAGTGCCACCTCTTATTGAGGAATTCGGTGCAAGAGGTCTTATGATGCATAGCCTTAAAAAATACGGTAACGGCTTTGCTATTCTGGGCTCAGCTTTCGTATTTGCCGTTTTACACGGCAACGCAGTGCAGATTCCTTTCGCATTTATTTGTGCACTTTTCATCGGTTATGCAGTTATTGCTACCGACAGTCTTTGGACGGGTATTATAATCCACGCTCTTGTAAACTCTCTTTCCTGCATATCATCAGTATTTATGTATTATTTCGACGAGCATGCAGCAAACCTTTTCTTCTATATAGCTTCAGGTGCCGGATTTGTTGCAGGCGTTATCGCTCTTATAATCTACTTTAAGAAATATAAAGACGAGGGCATATTAAGTGACCGTGGTGAAGCAACCGAGCTTTCACTTAAAACCCGCTTCGGTAAATTTGTAAGCAGTCCTTTAATGATAATCGGCATTATCCTTTTCATTATTCAGGCAATTTCTACCCTTACTACAACACCCACAACCTATTGATATGAATAAAAAAATATTTATGCAAGAGGCTTTGCTTTTAGCAAAGGAAGCCTTCGACGAGGGCGAGGTACCCGTAGGTGCGGTGGTTACTATCGGTAACAAGGTAATCGGCAGAGGCAGGAACAGACGTGAAAAAGGGAAAAATGCGCTTTTTCACGCGGAAACCGAGGCAATAAACGAAGCTTGCAGAAGGCTTGGCGGTTGGCGTCTTTGGGAATGTGATTTATACGTTACCTTAGAGCCTTGCCCTATGTGTGCCGGTGCTATTATAAATTCAAGAATAAAAAACGTTGTTTTTGGGGCTTACGATAATAAAAACGGTGCTTGTGGCTCCGTTGTGAATCTTTTCACCTCTGATTTCAGCTATAAGCCCTCCTACGAGGGCGGTTTTATGGAGGAGGAATGCTCCCGAATTCTTACCGATTTTTTCAAAAGCATAAGAAAGAAAAATGATAAAAATTTTAAAAATGAACTTCAGGTGAATAATATGGAAAGAATTGAAAGCTTTAACGTTGACCATACAAAGCTTATGAGAGGTATGTATATCTCAAGAATTGACGGCGACGTTGTTACTTACGACATCAGAACAAGAAGACCTAACGTTGAAGAGGTTATGGAAACAGGTGCTATTCACACAGTTGAGCATCTTTTTGCAACGTTTGTAAGAAACAGTGCATTGAAGGATAACATTATTTATTTCGGTCCTATGGGTTGCCGTACCGGATTTTATTTCCTTACGACAGGAATTACTCACGGCGATGCTTTAAAATTAACCCAAGATGCTTTAAAGTTTATTGCAGACTTTGAGGGTGACGTTCCCGGTGTTAGTGCTATTGAATGCGGTAACTACCGCGACCACGACCTCCCGGGTGCAAAAAAGGAAGCAGCAGACCAGGTTGATGTTCTCAAAAACTGGACTACTGCTGATATGATTTATTAATTTTATTATCGTTTGGTGGCAAAGAGAAATGAAACTTTCATCTTTTTACGATGGCGACAGAACAGTTCTGTCATTTGAGGTTTTCCCTCCTAAAAAAACAAGCTCAGTTGAAACGGTTTACAACACTATCGCAGAGCTTCAATCCTTAAAGCCCGATTATATAAGCGTTACATACGGTGCGGGTGGCTCTGCTGCTAACAATTACACCTGCGATATTGCTTCTCTTATTAAAAATAAGTACGGCATCGAGGCTATGGCTCACCTTACTTGTATTAACAGCACGAAAGCTGACGTTGACCGCGTGCTTAAGGAATTAAAAGAAAATAATATTGAAAATATCCTTGCACTCAGGGGTGATAAAAATCCCGATTTCGAGCCGAAAACGGACTTTATTCACGCTAACGATTTAGTTTCTTACATAAAAGCTCAAGGTGATTTCGGGGTAAGCGTTGCAGGGTATCCCGAAACTCATTTCGAAGCCCCCGACGGTGTGACCGATATAAGAAACCTTAAAAACAAGGTGGAGTGCGGTGCTCAAAGCATCGTAACGCAGTTATTTTTCAATAACTCTTATTTCTACAGATTCCGTGACAGATGCGACAGTGCAGGGATTTACGTGCCTATTTCCGCAGGTATTATGCCCGTTACTAACAGTAAGCAGATTGAAAGAATGGTTTCAATGTGCGGTGCAAGTCTTCCGAGAAAATTTGTAAAAATGATACAGAAATACGAAGACCGCCCCGAAGCTCTTGTTGATGCAGGTATTGCTTTCGCTGTTGACCAGATAGTTGACCTGGTTGCAAACGGCGTTGACGGTATTCATATTTACACGATGAATAACCCCTATATTGCAAAGAAAATTACAGAAAGCATTCGTGGGTTGCTTTAATTTTTAATGATTTAATAAAGCAAAACAACTGACATTCCAAATCCTGAATGTCAGTTGTTTTTTTATTTATGTCATTTTATATTTTTACTTTTTATCTTTCTTTTTTATATACTTTATCAATATCACTACCGAAGCGGCAAGTAAGGCGAAAACTACAACCGTCATCATAAACTTAACGGGAATGAGATCATAAATTTTATCACCTAAAAGGGTTATAAGAATTATTCGGGGCATTACGCCGAAAAAGGAAATTAAAATATATCTTACGTAGCCCATATTTGAAGCACCGAAAAACAAGCTTACAAAATCTATGGGAAAAACGGGTAAAAGCCTTGCTACGTAAAGATACGGTGTCTTTTTATCTCGCAATTCTATAATTTTCTGACCTTTTTTTGAAGCGGAAAGCTTTTTCTCAACCGCTTCACCGCCTAAAAACTTACCGATAAAATAAGTTATGTTAAGCTCGAAGAAAATACCGATAGCATTAACTAAAAGACCGGGGGCAAAGTCAAAAGCCATACCCACCGCCATATAAAGCACCGACGCGGGTATTACGAAAACGATTGCCTTTAAGCCGTAAACGCCGACTACCGCCGCACCTGCTTCAAATAAGGTATCGGTTTTTTCAACCAACGCTCTTACGTCAATATTTACAAGCTCGTTATATTTAAAAATAATAACAAGAAGAATTGCAATAACAAGGGCGGCTCTTACCCCTATTCCGAGGGCACGTTTTATTTTATTATTCAATGTACCGCCCCCTTAATTCAATCAAATATTAAAGCTCTACTTTAATTTGTTCACCATTTTTATTCATAGATTCATCAGCAAGGAAAATAACCTTGTGGCCTGCAACGGAATCGTAAATTGACGTGCAGGAAACTGAATGCTCTTCACCTCTTATAAAACGAACAAAGTCAGAGGTTAATCTTTCGTCACCGCCTGAGTGACCCTCACTTGAAACGTTGCTTAAATCTATGTATTCCTCGTCATAATCCTTACCCGGGTCGGGGTTGATTATTTTAACGTTTATAAATTTATTTTCAAACTCACCGTAAATCTCACCCTTTGTGCCGATAATACGGATTGTTCTCAAGGGCTCTGCCGAGCCACCGGTCATATTGTGAGTGCCCGTTGCACCGTTTGAGAAATTAACAAGCACGCTTTGATGGTCTACAACGTCATTATCGCATTTATACATACATCTGCCGTAGTCACCCTCAATGAGAACCTTTCTTCTGTCTTCATCAGTTGGGTTTTCAATGCTTTCAAGGTCACGCCAAACGTAAACCTCCCATCTGTCAGGATGGTCAAGATAAATTCTTTTCGCACTGTAACGGCAAAAATCAACTCTCGGACAGTCAACAAGACAACGTGTGCCTGAATTTTCAGGTGCATTTTCTTCTTTAAACTGTAATTTTGAGCCTACTGACGATACTGTTACGGGTTTATTAGGTGACATAAGCCACATCATAATATCCATATCGTGACAGCATTTAGCAAGAAGCATTGAGGTATGGCACTTTTTACTATTGCCCCATTTACCTCTTACGAATGAGGTTGAAAGATGATGATAGCTGACGTTTTCAACGGTCTGAATATTGATAACCTCACCAATAGCACCGCTGATAAGCTTTTCTTTTATTGTTGAATAAAAGGGAGTATATCTTAAAACGTGGCATATCATAACCTTGTTGTTATGCTTTTTAACAACCTCTAAAAGACGCTCCATTTCCTCATCGTTTACCGCAAAGGGCTTTTCAAGAAGCATATCGTAGCCCTTTTCAAGAAGAGGAATTGAGGTTTCAACGTGTTGCTCGTCCATTGTGCCGTTTATAACTGCATCAGCAAATTTCGGTGCTTTTGCAAGAGCCTCTGCAGATTCAAAGCAAAACTCTTCTGAAAAGCCGAATTTTTCCTGTACCATTTTTCTGCGGTATTCATCAAGGTCCGCAACACCTACTATTTTTAATAAATCGGGGTGTGCAAGAGAGAAATCGGCATACGCCATTGCTCTGTGACCTGCACCTAAAATTATTGCCGTTACCGGTTTTTTTGCCATATCCATCACTACCGAATTTGAAAATAATTTAATAATTTATTTTATTTCTATGCCCATAATAATCGGGCCTTTTGTTTTTAAAAGGGTTTTAAAGCCCAGCCTTTTATAAAAGCGAATTGCTCCCTCGTTTTCAGAGTTTGCCATAAGCATAACGCCGGGCACACCTCTGCTTTTAAGCTCTTCTAAAAGAGCCTTCATAAGCTTACTGCCGTACCCCTGATTCTGATACTCTTCTAAAATATCAATATGAAGATGAGCAGGGTACTTTTTCCCGAAAAACATATAAGGAACAGGGAAAAACCAAGCCTCAACACCGCAAGAAAAATCTATTTCTTTAATTGCGGGAACGTCTATTTTTCTGTAAAGCTTTCTGTATCTTTTACAGTCAGGCTCGCATAGAATATAGCCTACGGGCTTGTCCTCGTCATCCGCAACCACAAAGCAAGTGTCGTAACACTCACGGGCGTAATATGTAGAATACATCTTTGCAATTCTGTTTCCCACAATAGGCTCTTTTTTTGAAAGATTACCCGCAGTCATACGGCAAATATATTCAACGGGGTAAATCTCACCCTTACGAAGCTTTCTTATTTCTGCCATTATTGAACACCTTTTGGTTTATTATTCTTTTTTGTTACCCTTTCTCTTGTACCGTCGGGACGTTGAATAACCGTATTATCAAGAGTGTTTTCAAGAGATTTTCTGAAAGCCGCAACGTATTCAGCTCTTAAATTTTTCTGCTCAAGAGCCTCCGCCTCGGTTAACCCCTCTTCCCTTGATTTTCTTGCAAGAAAGTTAATTCTGTCAATTTTTTCCTGAGTAATCATAAGCAATCCTTTTAATATTAAATATATAGTAACTAAAAATACAAAAGATAGTATATCACATATTTTGTTTTTTTCAATGATTTATAAAACTTTATTATTCTAAAAATTTATTGACACCCAAATATTAAAAATGCTATCATCTTTTTGGTGATATTATGAAAGAATTTAAGTTTTTCCTTATTACAGACCCTCATTATTACAGCAAAAAATTAGGCGCTTACGGTGAGGTCTACGAAAAGTTTATGGATTTCGAACAGAAATGCTATGCAGAAACACCGTACATAAACGATGCAGTTAACGAATATTTGAAAAACAGCACCGAAACAGATACTATTCTTATTGCAGGTGACCTTTCATTTAACGGCGAAAAGGAAAGCCATATTGAATACTCGCAGGAATTACGTAAATTGCAGGATGCAGGCAAAAGGGTTTACGTTGTTACCGCAAGTCACGATATTGAGCAGCACCCCTTCTGCTACAACGGTGGCGAAAGAGAAACTCCCGAATGTATATCCTTCGATAAGCTTATGGATTATTATTACGATTTCGGCTACAGCACCGCAATCGCTTTTAATAAAGAGCATCTTTCATACGTTGCAGAGTTGAGCGAGGATATCCGTCTTCTTGTTCTTTGCAACGATACTATCGAGGGTGCAAAGCTGGCTTATGACGATGAATTTTTAGATTGGATAAAAGAGCAGGCTCAAAAAGCACAGCAGGATGGCAAAATGATGATTGCTATGGAGCATTACCCCGTGCTTCCCGGTCAGCCTATTCTTACTCTTATCCCCGATGCACGTCAGAAAGACAGTAAAAGGCTTATTGAAACGCTTGCCGACAACGGCGTTCACCTTATATTTACAGGTCATATGCACAACCAGAGTATTAACTGCGTTGAAACTGAAAAAGGCAATAAATTTTACGACGTTTGCACAGGCTCTCTTATCGGTTGCCCTGCATTTATGCGACTTGTGACAATCAAAGACGACAGCACGGTTGAAATAAAAAGCATTCCCGTACCGGAATTTCAATGGGACAAAAATGGTAAAACAGGTGAAAAATATCTTCAAGACCAGTTTGACCGTATGCTTTACACAATGATTAACGCTATGAGAGATGACCCTGCAAGATTTTTAGGTAAAATCGGTGCAGGCGGTAACACCGCACTCTACAGGCCCGTTAGCATTATAGGTAAGGCTCTTTCCACCTGGACGGTTGGAAGAATTGCAAAAATTTTCTTCGTTAAAGCTCACCCCGATATTAAAAACGTTAAGTTTATTGACGCGGCGGTTGACCTTGTAAGGTCGGTATTCTACGGCGACCAGTCCTATACCGAGGACACGCCCTTCGGCTCAACCTTCTTAAAGGTTTTAAGAAGGCTTAAGCCTGTGCTTAATATTCTTAATAAAAAGCTTAAAGGCTCTCAGGGTGAAGAAATCGACCTTTACGAGATGCTCAAGCACTCCGCAGGTAACTACGGTATTTCAGACCATAATGCGACGATTAAGTTGAAATAAAGGTTATATTTTGTTGGGCTGCTTGAGATTATATTCGCAAAATACCAACCACAGACAGTTTTGTACACTAAAAAGTTAGGCGTAACAATAAAGTTGAATGACGGTTTTACCTGCCTTCGAAGGCGGGGGGACCGTCTTTTCGTTTGCTGTTTTTATCGAAGAATTTATTTCGTGCCGAAAATTTGATGTAACAACAAATGTTTTCGGACGGTGGGTGGTTCTCGACGTGAGCCCTCGAACGTCGTGAAACCGTAGGTTTCATTGACACAAACTTACATTTTCAAATAAAGTCAGTTAGTACACCGTAGGGAACGTGGCTCTGTGTCCTGTAAATACGAAATGCGGAGTGAGGAGTGCGAAATGTAGATGCCAGATGCCAGTTCCCAGATACCAGGAGCTTCGCGGGTAGGAAACCGTAAGGAACGTGGCTCTGCCCGTTCCGGTTGGGAGTAAGTCGTTTACCGTCACAATTTATTGTATGGGTAAAATTATTTACACGGAACACCCTGAGGGTGTTCCCTACGAGGTTGTTATAAATTTATACTTAATCCTGTAGGGAACGTGGCTTCAGCCCGTTCCGTTTGGTAGCAATTCGTTTACCGTCACAATTTATTGTATGGGTAAAATTATTTACGCGGAACACCCAAAGGGATGTTCCTTACGGTTGTTCTATCATAGTTTTTCCTTTAAGGTTGGTTGATTACATTTGAATCTTACGATTCAACTACGCTCCTTTGTCGCGTAGAGAACTTTCCACCACCCGTTAAACTATATTATGAAAACTTATTATAGGCACGCTTGAAAATATATCTGATAAATAAAATAATCCAAGGTGGTCCCAGCCCTCTTGTGGTACCCAAAATTGTTTGCTCGTTATCCACTTCGCACAATTTTGAACACTACGCCAACTCACACTTCCTGTTTCCGCCACCGGCGGCGGTCGTGTTCGTTGCCCACTTCGAAGAGAGGTACACGCCTTGGAATTTTTTTGTTTTATTAAGTTTGTTCTCCTCATAAAGCAACCGAATGATACAGATCGACAATCAGCAATTTCACTATACATTCAACATGCAACCTGTTGAGAACATTTCTTTTTATTTTTACACTATAATTTTTACAATTATTCCTATTAAAGCTATCACTGCTAAAACGAAAATAATAGCTACGTCTTTAATTTCAAGAAGCAAATCGAGAAAAAATTCAAACTTTTTATCCCTGTTATTTTTTATTCTTTTATAGCCTATAACGTAGCTAATTATGATAACTGCACATAGGCAAAAAGCAATAATTAAATCCTTCATAAATCAGAATGCGATTTTTTCTTCGATATACTTTTCAAGGTCAGCAATAGAAATTCTTACCTGCTCCATAGTATCTCTGTCACGGACTGTTACGCAACCGTCTTCAACACTGTCAAAGTCATAGGTAATGCAGAAGGGTGTACCGATTTCGTCCTGACGGCGATATCTTTTACCGATTGAGCCTGCATCGTCAAAGTCAACGTTAAATTTCTTTGAGAGAGCTGTGAACACCTCTGTTGCCTGCTCGTTAAGCTTCTTTGAAAGAGGAAGAACTGCACATTTGAAGGGTGCAAGAGTGGGATGAAGTCTGAGAACAACACGTGTATCGTTCTTTTCTGCATCAACAACCTCTTCGTCGTAAGCCTCTGTAAGAATTGTAAGGAAAAGTCTTTCAACACCGAGAGAGGGCTCAATAACATAGGGGATATATCTTTCGTTTGTTTCGGGGTCGAAATAGTCAAGACTCTTACCTGACGTATTGATATGCTGAGTAAGATCGTAATCAGTTCTGTCAGCTACGCCCCAAAGCTCACCCCAACCGAACGGGAAGAGATATTCAAAGTCTGTTGTAGCTTTTGAATAGAAGCAAAGCTCCTCGGGGTCGTGGTCACGAAGACGAAGATTTTCTTCTTTAATGCCGAGAGAATAGAGCCAATCACGGCAGAAGCCTCTCCAATATTCAAACCATTCAAGGTCTGTACCGGGCTTGCAGAAGAATTCAAGCTCCATCTGTTCAAATTCACGAACACGGAAGATAAAGTTACCGGGAGTGATTTCGTTACGGAAGGATTTACCGATCTGAGCAACGCCGAAGGGAACCTTCTTTCTTGTTGTTCTCTGGATATTTGCAAAGTTTACGAAAATACCCTGTGCAGTTTCGGGACGAAGGTAAAGCTCGTTTTTGCTATCCTCTGTAACACCCTGGAAGGTTTTAAACATAAGGTTAAACTGACGGATATCTGTGAAATTGTGCTTACCGCACTGAGGACAAGCAATAGCGTGCTCCTTGATGTAATCCATCATCTGCTCGTTTGACCAGCCTGCAACGTTTGTGCCGTCAAAATCTTCAATAAGATTATCTGCTCTGTGACGTGTTTTACATTCACGGCAGTCCATAAGAGGATCAGAGAAACCGCCTAAATGACCTGATGCAACCCAGGTCTGAGGATTCATAAGAATAGCACTGTCAAGACCTACGTTGTAGGGGTTTTCCTGAATAAATTTCTTTCTCCAAGCGTTTTTGATGTTGTTTTTAAGCTCAACACCTAAAGGACCGTAGTCCCAAGTGTTTGCAAGACCGCCGTAGATTTCGCTGCCTGCATACACAAAGCCTCTGCCCTTACAAAGAGCAACAAGCTTTTCCATTGATTTTTCTGTATTTTTCATAGTATTCATCCTTTCAGTATGAATAGTTGCAAATGGCAAATGGCAAGTGGCAAATTTCGGGACTTGCAGTCGGCATTATAACTTGCTTCGCCTTTTTGCAACAAATTATTTTTTTATATTTTTTTGTCTTTCTGACAATGGCAAATGGCAAGAGGCAAGTGGCAAATTTCGGGACTTGCAGTCGGCATTATAACTTGCTTCGCCTTTTTGCAACAAATTATTTACTTATATTATTTTTTGTTGTTTTGACTATTGCGTACAACATTTTTTCAATTTCAATACAATCTTTCAGGATTGTTTCCGTTTCTTCCTTTGACAGTTTGTTCGTAGCAATTAAAAGACGTAACCAAAATTTTGTCTCTGTTGTTTCTTTTAATGCTATATTCATTTTTGTTAAGAAATCGGCTTGACTTTGTGCCTGTTGGGCTTCAGCAACATTTGCCCCAATGCTTGTTCCCGACCTCAACAACTGTCTTGCTATATCGTACTCTTTGCTACTTTCTATCAAATAATCTTTAAGACGTACAATTTTAACAGCAAATTCAAAACTCTTTTGCTCTATGGTATTTGCCATAAATCACACCTTACCATTTTAACAATATGATTATATTAGTAATAATTTGCAAATCACAACATTCGCAATAAATTGTGTATATAATCGGCGCTTGCGCCCCTTAATTTTCCATTTGCCATTTGCAATTTGCCATTTTTAATAATCCGTCTCCAAGCTCTTTTTAGATACTCTCTTTCCAAACTGACTGTAATACATATCCGCATAAAGTCCGTCTTTTTTGAGAAGCTCGTCGTGAGTTCCTCTTTCTTTAACTGCACCGTTATCTATAAAGAGGATTTCATCTGCTTTTTTAATCGTTGAAAGTCGGTGTGCAATTACGAAATTCGTTCTGCCCTTCATAATTTCATTCATCGCTTCCTGAACGAGAAGCTCGGTTCTTGTATCAACAGAGCTTGTTGCCTCGTCAAGAATAAGAATTTTCGGGTCCTTTAAGAGAGCTCTTGCTATAGTTAAAAGCTGTCTTTGACCTTGTGAAAGGTTTGAGCCGTTTTCGTCAAGAATTGTATCGTAACCGTCGGAAAGAGCTTCAATAAAGCTATCTGCCCTTGCGGCTTTTGCCGCCTCGATTACTTCATCATCGGTAGCATCTAACCTACCGTAACGAATGTTATCCTTGACAGTGCCGTTGAAAAGCCAGGTATCCTGCAATACCATTCCGTAAAGTGAGCGAAGCTTGTCACGCTCAATATCACGAATGTCAACACCGTCTATTGTTATTTTACCGTCGGTAACGTCGTAAAATCTCATAAGAAGATTAACGAAGGTTGTTTTACCGGCACCCGTAGGACCTACAAGGGCTACAAGACCGCCGTGCTTAACGGTAATATCAAGATTTTTCATAAGAGGCTTTTCGGGTGTATATGAAAAAGATACGTTTTCGAATTTAAGCTCTTTTTCGAATACTATTTCGTCGCCTGTTTTATCCTCGGCCTCTACGGGCTCATCAAGAAGCATAAATACTCTTTCGGAAGAAGCCATACAAGATTGAATGTTATTAACAATTTGTGCTAATTGAGAAATAGGTGAAGTAAAAAGCTTTGAATAAGTAATAAAGGTAAGAATACCGCCTATTGTAAAGCCTGCCCCCATATCGTAAATAACCTTGCCGCCTATTGAGAATACACCGTTATTTACTATAAGGTAACCGCCAATAACGGCAATAAGAATATAGCCTATATTATCAATAAGATTTATAAAGGGTGAAATTGCACCCGAAACGTATTGAGCCTTACAGCTTACTCTTGTAAGCTCATCGTTAATATCGTTAAATTCGTCAATTGCTAACTGCTCCTGACCGAAAAGACGAACGATTTTATGACCCGTATACATTTCCTCAACGTGACCGTTAAGCTCACCCGTTCTGTCCCACTGGGCTTTGAAAAGCTTTTTGGAAACCTTCATTATGCTTAAGGCAATTGCTGCCGCAGGGGGAACAATCGCAACAATAACGAGAGTTAAAAACCAGTTTGTTTTTAACATCATCACAAATACGCCTACGATAGTTATAATTGATGTGAGAATTGATACGAAGTTATGCTGAAGGGTATTGCTTATATTGTCAACGTCGTTGACCATTCTTGAAAGAATGTCACCCTTTGCATTTGAATCGAAGTATTTTAAAGGCAATTTTGAAAGCTTGTCATTTATATTTTCACGAAGCTTTCTTACGATTTTTGCTGTTATACCCGCCATTGTGTATTGCTGAATGAAGGAGAAAACCGCCATACCGCCGTAAATGGCAAGAAGAATTAACAGAGTAGGAACAAGACTTTCGGGTGAAATAACTCCGCCGTTAATTTTTATCCCTACCTGCTCATTAAGAACGTCAAGAGCCGTACCTATGTAAGTGGGCCCAACAACGTTACAAACCGTACTTACAATACAAGTAATTATAACAAGCACGAAGGAAAGCTTGTGAGCCTTAAGATAACCTAAAAGTCTTTTTGCAGTTACAAAAAAGCTTGTTGCCTTTTCTTCGCCTTTTTCGGTTTTTCTGTAAGAAGAATATCTTATTTTTCTTGTCTGACGTCTTCTCTCAAGAATTGCTTGTCTTTTAGGGTCTAAATTTCTTTTATTATTTGTCATTGCTCCACCTCCTCTGTGCTTAACTGAGATGTAACAATATCTTTATACACTTCACAAGCTTCAAGAAGCTGTTTATGAGTACCTACTCCAACTACCTGACCCTTGTCGAGAACTATAATTTTATCAGCATCAATAATTGTGCCTACTCTTTGGGCAACTATTAAAATCGATGCATTCTTCAGCTTGCTTCTTAAAGCACTGCGTAATCTTGCATCCGTAGCAAAATCCAATGCTGAAAAGCTATCGTCAAATATGTAAAACTCTGCTTTTTTAACTATTGCTCTTGCAATGCAAAGTCTTTGCTTCTGACCGCCCGAAAGATTTGTTCCGTTCTGAGAAACCAAGCTTTCAAGACCGTCGGGAAGCTTTTCAACGAAATCCCTTGCCTGAGCAGTTTCAAGAGCTGACCATAATTCCTCGTCGGTTGCATCCTCCTTACCGTAACGAAGGTTATCGGCAATAGTACCGCTGAAGAGGAATGCCTGCTGAGGAATATAACCGATTTTGCCGTAAATCGTCGCAAAATCCATTTGACGCACGTCACAGCCGTCAACTAAAACTGCACCCGAGGTAACGTCATAAAAACGGGGTATAAGGTTAAGAATAGTAGATTTACCCGAGCCCGTACCGCCTATAATAGCAGTTGTTTCGCCTTTTTTTGCAATAAAGCTTACGTCCTTTAAAGTTCCTGTTTCCTCACCATCGGGTGATTTATAGCTGAAGGAAACGTTTTTAAACTCTATACAACCGTCGTATTCGGTTTCACTGTCTTTTTCTGAAACCTCCATTTCGGGCTTCATTTCAAGGACCTCGTTTATACGCTTTGCAGAGATGTTGGCTCTGGGAATCATTATAAACATTGCCGCCGCAGTTGAAAGAGCGACGATTATAAACACAAGATAAATGATAAAGGCTTGTAAATCGCCTAAGGTATTCTGGATTTCAACGGGGTCTGTAAGGCGGTTAATTTGAGTGTAGCCCACGGCAACGAGAATAATTATAAGAAGGAAAACGAGAAGAGTAACGATAGGAATAAGCCCTGCAAAAATATGCTGAACCTTAACTATCATTGAGGTAAGGTCATCGTTTGCAGCTTTAAATCTTTTATCCTCATGCTGAGTTCTGTTGAAAGCTCTTATAACTCTTATACCGCCGATTTTTTCGCGGATAATAAGGTTAAGCTTGTCTACTCGCTTTTGAATTTTATCAAAAAACGGAATAACCTTTTTGGCAACTATAAACGCTATCAAAGCAATAACGGGTGCAACAATAAGAAGCACAAGAGAAAGACCGGGGTCCATAATAATTGCCATTACAGTACCGCCGATAAGCATTATGGGAACAGAAATTATCGTTCTTAAGGACATAAGAACGAGGTCTTGCACCTGACGGATATCGTTTGTAGTTCTTGTTATAAGTGACGGAATACCGATTTTATCAATATCACCCTGAGAGAAATTCTCAACCTTATTGAAAATATCGGCTCGAAGCTCGCCGGCAAAGCCCGTCGAAACCTTACTTGAGCAATAGCTGTTAAGAATGGAAATAAACATTGCAGCAACGCAACATACAAGCATAACTATACCGTCATGCTTGATTGACTGTAAATCCCCTTTGTTGATACCCTCGTTGATAATCTGCGACATAAGTAGCGGAAACGCAAGCGTCATAACGTTATTTACCGCCGCAAGAAAGAGAGTAAACAAAGCAAATTTTCTATGAGGTTTCAGATATCGCAAAAGCTTTATCATAATACACTCTCCGTTTGCAATGCACTTTCTGAATTGGTGTGCTTAAAGCACAAAATTACACATAATAAATATATCAAAAACACAACCTTTTCGCAATACCTTTTTCCTTATTTATGTAATTATTTACTTACTTTTAATAATTGGAATTTTATCCTACTATCTTTGTCTTGACATAAAAAATAATATATTGTAAAATACTAAACTGTTATATTATGTAATTTCAAGGAAATGAGTGTGATGTTATGCATTGGTCCGAAATGATAGCAGACCGTATTATCAGACGTAATCCCGATAAGGAAGAGTATGTTTGTGCCGCAGGTATCAGCCCCTCAGGCTCAATTCATATCGGTAACTTCCGTGATATCGCAACAAGCTACTTTGTTGTAAGAGCTCTTATTAAAAAAGGTAAAAAGGCAAAGCTCCTTTTCTCTTGGGACGAGTTTGACCGTATGAGAAAGGTTCCTGTTAACGTTGCGGCTATCGACAGCGATATGGAAAAATATATCGGTTGCCCCTACGTTGACGTTAAAAACCCCTTTGATACAGAAGAAAAAACTTATGCTGAATATTTTGAGCATGAATTTGAACGTTCAATCGTAAAATTCGGCATTGATATGGACTATCGCCATCAGGCTGAAATGTACAGAAGCGGTAAATATACAGAGCATATCCTTCACTCACTTAAAAAACGCGGTGAAATCTTTGATATTCTCGCTTCACACCGTACTCAGCCCGTTCAGGAAGGTGAAAGAGAAGCATATTACCCCGTTAGTATCTACTGCTCAGAATGTGGTAAGGATACAACTAAAATCCTTTCTTTAAGTGACGATTGCACTCAGGCTGAATACACCTGCCAATGCGGTCACACAGGCTCCTTTGATTTCACAAAGGATTTCAACTGCAAGCTCGCCTGGAAGATTGACTGGCCTATGAGATGGATGTACGAGGGTGTTGACTTTGAGCCCGGCGGAAAAGACCATGCAAGCCCCCATGGCAGCTACGATACAAGTAAGGATATCGCAAAGAAAATCTTCGGCTATGAGCCTCCCCTTTTCCAAGGCTACGAATTTATCGGTATCAAGGGTACAACAGGTAAAATGTCAGGCTCATCAGGTCTTAACCTTACTCCTGACACTCTTCTTAAAATCTACGAGCCCGAGGTTATTCTTTGGC
Organism: Clostridia bacterium; assembly: GCA_017937865.1. GTDB lineage: Bacteria > Bacillota > Clostridia > Oscillospirales > Acutalibacteraceae > DTU089. The sequence continues at coordinate 55,188 of JAGBCU010000068.1, forward strand.
TTTACTCAAAAACAGAGCCTCTTAAGGCATTTGACTTCTGCTTTGACGACGGTATTTTAAGACAGTACTTTGAGTTTGACAAAATGTATACCGCTATTAAAGACGGTACTGCAACAGATGCTCAAAAGGATATTATGTACAACACAACAGTTGGCGACAGAGTTCTTAACACAGTTCCTATGAGCCTTCTTGTTCAGTTGGGCAGCGTTGTTGACTTTAACGTTCCTATGCTTGAAACTGTTTTTGAGAAAATCGGTACTCCTTACAAGCACGAAGAGTTTGCAGAACGTCTTGACAGAGCAAAATATTGGCTTGAAAACTGTGCACCCGACCAGGTTAACCGTTTACGTGACGGCAGAAACTGGGAGGTTTACGAAACTCTTAACGAAACTCAGAAGGCAGAAATCAAAGCTCTTTTCGAGTACATTTCTGCAGGCGATTACGACCTTGATGCTCTTAACAAAAAGCTTTACGCTATCCCGAAGGAAATCAACGGCGAGAATTTAGACGAAAAAGAGCTTAAAACAATTCAGGGTGCTTTCTTTAAGAACGTTTACAAGCTTCTTATTGATAAAGAAAAAGGCCCCCGTCTTTACCTCTTCCTTTTCGCTATTGACCCCAAGAGATACGTTGGTCTTCTTGATTTCTCATATCCTAAAACAGAGGAAGAAACAAAGGCTGAGGAAATGAAAAAGGCTGAAGCAGAGGCTGCAATAGCTTCTGAAAACGCTGATAAGCACGTTTACGGCGAAGCTGATGCTTTCGTTCCTTTAAAGGAAAATCAGGTTTCTATTGAAGATTTTGAAAAGCTTGATTTAAGAGTTTGTCAGATTCTTAAGGCTCAGGAAATCAGAAAATCTCACAGCTGTCTTAAGCTTACACTTGATGACGGTAGCGGTGAAAACAGAGTTATCGTTTCTTCAATCAAGAGCGAATACACCTGTGAACAGCTTGTAGGTAAAAAGATTATCGTTATTGCAAACCTTGAGCCTGCTCGTTTTGCAGGTGTTCAGAGCAACGGTATGCTTCTTGCGGCAACAAACGGTGCTTGCGGTTGTCAGGTAGTATTTGTTCCCGATTGCGTACCTGCAGGTACACAGATTAAATAATATGACAAGCTTTATTCCCGTTACAAAAGAAAGCTTTGACAAGGTTTATGACAAAATGAAAGCGGCGTTTCCTCTTGAGGAACGCCGCAACAGGTTTGATGAAAAAAATTGCCTTAACGATAATAAATTCAAGCTCTTTGAAATCTTTGACGGTGAAAAAGAGGTTGGTTTTATTGCCCTTTGGGTTTTCTCGGAATTTATTTTTATTGAGCATTTAGCTATAGACTCCGACAAACGAAACGGCGGTTACGGCTCAAAAGCATTAAAGCTTGTTAAAGAGAAATATAACAGAACTATAATTTTAGAGGCAGAAGCCCCCGAAACAGAGCAACAAATAAAAAGAATCAGATTTTACGACCGTCACGGCTTTAAGGTTAATGATTTTCCGTATATGCAACCGTCTTACCACGGTGGCGAGGGTGTGCCTTTAAAAATATTAAGCTTCCCAAGGCTTATTTCACAAGAAGAATTCGATAACTTTATAACCCTTACAAGAAAATACGTTTACAAATAAAAAGCTGCGATTATTTCAATAATTGGAATAATCGCAGTTTTAATTATTTAATTTTCTTCCGTCTTAAACAACGTAAGCTTATGAAGCGCTCTCGTTGACGCCATATAAAGATATTTTTTATTTTCTTCTCCGCTGAAGCTACCGTTATCATAAACTATAACGTTGTCGAATTCAAGACCCTTTGTTAACGCAACGGGCATAACTATCGGATTATGGGAAAGCTGGCAGGATTTATTATCGCAAATTCTGAGTCCTTCAATATCCTTTTTCAAACCGTTATAAACTGCAATTGCATCCTTTAAGGTACGGGTTATTATGCAGGTTGAGGGGCTATCTGAAGCATAATTTTCCGTAATCTCTTTAAGAGCAGATAAATCGCCGTTTTTATGTTCTACGCTATCCCCATCTCTTTCAAAAATTTCATATCTACTTTCTTCGGAAAGAAGGGAAAGAGCAAATGAATTTATCTGCTTTGTTGAACGGTAGCTCTTATTAAGCTTCAAAAGCTTTGCATTGTAAAGAGAAGCCATTTCCTCGCTATTCGTTGTGTTAAGCTCGGGGATAATAGCCTGATTTGTATCTGCTAAAAGAGTTACCCTTGCTCTCGGGAACATTTTAAGAATAATAGCGTGCTGCATATACGACAAGTCCTGCGCCTCATCAATAAGAATATGCTTAACGCCGTTAAGGACTGCAGACGTACCTAACACCGTTTTCACGAAAACAACGCCTAGGCTATCCTCAAATTCAAGAAAGCCTTTATCAAGTGCTTTTTTAGTTTCTAAAAGCTCGGGACAATTATTTTCCTTTGCGTAAGCGCTTACTAAATCCCAATAAACTGCAACGGGGTCAACAAGTGTAGCATTTTTTATCATTTGAGTAGCATTTTGCTTTAAATCTCGTCTTTCGGCTTTGAAAAGCTTTGCTGTATCCTCGTCAATTTCAGAATCTGCATCAATTTCAAGATAAATTTCTTTTCTGTTGTTTATAAAATACTCATCAATGACACCGTTAACGTAATTTGCAAGACGCTCTCCTCTTGATTTCTGACTGTTTTCCGTATCGGAAAGAAATCTTTCTAAAAGAGCTTCTTTAGACATTACGGTTTTACCGAAAAGAGTTATATCCTGAAAAGCAGGCTCTATAAAATCTGCATTTTCAGTAAGATAATCTGCAAACTCCTTACTTAACTTGATTTTTGCACTTTTAGCTCTCGATTTATCACCGTTAATTATGCTTTCAGCAAGAGAATAGTAATCTCCCGTTGTAGCGGTAGGAAGCTCGGCTGCAAAAATAGTATAAAAGGACGCGTAATTTATAGGCATTTCACCAAGCTCAGGGATAATATCCGCAACGTAGCTTGAAAAAATATCGTTATTTGAAAACATAAGTATTTCCGCAGATGTTAACTCTGTACGATTGCGGTAAAGAAGGAAGGCAAGACGGTGAAAGCCAACCGAGGTTTTACCGCTACCGGCAGGACCGCAAACTAAAAGATTTTCGTTTTCACTGTAACGGATAACCTTGTTTTGCTCACGTTGAATACTGTTTACTATAACCTTAAGATGCTCTGAAGAGGATGAAGACAGCACGTCTCTTAAAATATCGTCATCTATTTTTAAGTCGCTGTCTACGTAATAATAAAGCGTGCCGTCCTTGAATTTAAACTGCCTTTTTAAAAGAAGCTTACCGTTCATTCTGCCTCGGGGTGCTTCAAAGAAGGCGTTACCGTCATCAAAATCCTCATAGAAAAGCGAGGCTATAGGTGCTCGCCAGTCACAAACAAGCATTTCAAAGGTATCATGCTTCTGAAGGGTGCGAAGACCGATATAAACGGTCTTTTCTTTTAATGCACCGTCGGCTTTGAAATCTACCCTCGCAAAATAGGGTGCGTTTTTTAATTTTCTGTAAAAATATATATCGTTAGCGGCTTCGGCTGAATACTGCATTTTTTGTTCCATTTCGTAATGAATCTGTGTAAGCTCCATTCCCGAATACATACCGCCGTTAGGATTATCTCTGTTAAAATCCTCGCCCTGCTCTTTGACGTCAGCTTTATATTCTTCAATAAGCTCACCAAGACGAACAATTTCACTATCAAGAAAGCTTTTTACTTCCTCTGCTTTAAGGTGTTCAATTTTCATATCCTCTGAAAACATATAAAACCTCCGAAAAATTTTAAAAATACCTAAGGCAATAAAAGTGATTGTACTACAAACTTAATTTATATGCAAGTCTTGTAAAATTAAACGTAATATGATATAATTGGTTACAGAGAAAGGCAGTTGTCTTTCTCTTTTTTGTTTGACTTTTTTATTGCTATGAAGTTTTTTCGTGGTATAATGATTGATACGAGGTGATTAGCGTGCTTGTATACATATTTATTTTAATCGCAATAATTTGCTCGGGTCTTACAGCCGCAAAGAAAAATGAGTTTTTCAAGGATTACTGTTCACCGAAAAACACCGCAACAATCAACGGCATTTTTTCTGTACTTATTTTTTTAAGCCACTCCGTTCAATACGTAAAGCTTGACGGCGTTTTAGATGCCCCATATTTTGATTTAAGAAGCTTTTTAGGTCAGCTGGTTGTTGTAACCTACCTTTTTTATTCAGGCTACGGAATTATGGAGTCGGCAAGAAAAAAAGGCACCGCTTACATAAAAGCAATGCCTAAAAACAGACTTTTTAAGTTGTGGTATCATTTCGCGATAGTTGTAATTCTTTATATTATAACCGCTTTTATTACGGGCAGAAAATTAGATTTATTAAAAACAGTTTTCGCCTTTACGGGTGCTACCAGCGTTGGTAACAGTAACTGGTATATGTTCGTTACCTTTGCAATGTATATTATTATAATTGCCGCTTTTCTTATTTTCAAAAAATCGAACCGCCTTGCTCTCATTGGTGTATTCGTTTTAACCGGTGTTTTTGCATACGCAGAATATAAATTAGGGCTCGCTTCAAGATTTTATAACACTATATTCTGCTTCCCTGCGGGTATGCTTTTCTCTGAATTAAAGCCTTACATTGATAAAGCCTTAATGAAAAATGACATCGCTTGGTATACCGGCTTTACTTTAATCGGCGGTCTTTTCGTTTTCTTTTCACATAACAGAGCCGATTCCGTTATTCACCACTCTGTTTTCGCAATTTTAGGTGCATTACTCGTAACGGTTGCATTTATGAAAATCAATGTTTCAAGCTCAATCCTTGATTGGTTTGGCGAGCATATTTTCAGCTTCTTTATTTTACAAAGAATACCAATGGCGCTACTAAAATTTGCAGGAGTAAATAAAATTCCCGTTGCATTTATCATTTTATCATTCTTCTCAACCGTTTTACTCGCAATGCTTTTCGATACAGCTATGGATAAGCTGGATGGGAAGATTTTTGGGAAGAAGTAAGAGATAAATGGGAAATTTCGGAACTGCGTTGCCGAATGCAAGATGCCAGATGCTTCACCAAGTTGCAAATTGCAAATGGCAAGTGGCAAATTAAGGGTCTGCGACGCAATTATATAAGCTTCGCGGGGAGAAATAAAGTGAAAATTTGCGAAGCATATCCCTCTTTTTTTACGCAGTAAAAAAGGAGGGGGGACCGACCTTCGATAGACTTAAATTCAGAGGATAGTATATTTCGTGTAAATATACTATCCTTTATTTATTACTGAATCGGGGCGGTGGGTGGTACACTACGCGACAAAGGAGCGTAGTTGAATCGTTAGATTCAAATGTAATAACGTTACCGTTATGAGATACTAAAAAAGAACAACCGTAAGGAACGTCCCTCTGGGTGTTCCGTGTAAATAAACTCACCCATACAATAACGTATAACGGTAAACGACTTGCTCCAAACCAGAACGGGCAGAGCCACGTTCCTTACAGGGTGAGGTACGGTAGAACAACTGTAAGGAACA
>JAGBCU010000069.1 GCA_017937865.1 Clostridia bacterium
AACCTAAGACGTAAGAGAACTACCCACCACCGTTCCGCTTTAATAAACAAATAACAAACAGTATATTCACACGGAATATACTGTCTGTTAATTTTTAATATATCAAAGAACGGTCCCCCTCCCTATGCTTCGCACAGGGAGGCAAGGCTATCGCAAATATTTAAGTTTTACTTCTTGCAAAGCTTTCTGGCATCTGGCGACTGGCATCTGGCATCTACACTTTGCATTTCGCATTTATAATCGGCGAAGCCCCTTAATTTGCCACTTGCCATTTCCAATTTGCCATTTTGCAATGCCTCAGGCATCCGGCATCTTCATTTCGCACTTTGCATTCCGCATTTCGCACTTGATTTTCCACTTGCCATTTGCCATTTGCAACTTGCGATTATTCCGTATATTTCTCCGCTTGCAAACGGAACATATATGCGTATTTTCCGTTGTTTTTCATTAATTCCTCGTGAGAGCCGTGCTCGATGATTTCTCCGTTTTCAAGCATATATATTTCATCTGCCATAACGGTGGTTGAAAGCCTGTGAGAGATAAATAAAACTGTTTTTTGATTTGCAGCCTTTACCATAGACTGATTAAGCGTGTGCTCTGCAACGGGGTCAAGGTTTGCACTTGGCTCGTCGAGAATCGCAAAGGCACAATTCTTATAAAATGCTCTTGCAATAGCAATTTTCTGAGCCTCACCGCCCGACAAAGACATACCGTTATCGTCAAACTCTCTTAAAAGAATACTGTCAGTGCCTTCGGGAAGCTTTCGGTCAAAATGAGCCGATTTCAAGGCTTCAAGTGCTTTCTCTTTATCGTGAGAATCGTTCATTGAAACGTTTTCACCGAGAGTTGCACCGAAAATTGAGAAGTCCTGAAAAACTGCAGCAAAGTTTTTGTGATATGATGCTATATTCCAATCCTTAATATTAACTCCGTCAATAGTTATAGCACCCTCGGTAACGTCATAAAGCCTTAAAAGAAGGTTTGTAAGTGTGGTTTTACCCGCACCGTTGTAGCCAACAAGGGCAACCTTTTTATAGGGTGAAATCTCAAAGCTTATGTTTTTAAGCACGTATTTATCTGTACCGGGATATTTAAATGATACGTTTTCAAATTTAATTGTAGGCGGATTTTCAAAAACAGTTGTTTTTGAACCTGAAATCATTTTTTCCTTTGCGTTCATAAAACGGCGGAATTTTTCAACGTAAAGGCTGTTTTCACGAAAGCTTATCGCAAAATTGCTTGTGATTGCGAAAACGCTTGTACTGATAGATGCGGCACCGTTAAAGGTTGCGGCAAAATCACCCATAGTAACGTCTTTTGTAACAATAGCCTTGTAGCCCATAAGAAGAGAGATTCCAAGGTAAATGAGAAGCGTCATCGGTAAAGCTTCCTGACAGAAATAAAGCTTCCATTGTTTTGTAAGATAGGGCGAGATAGTTTTAATTCTGTCGGTAATATTGCGGTTGTAACGGGTTTCAATCATTTTACCCGCACCTGAAAGACGTAATTCCTTTGCATAGTCCTGAAGATAGAAAACTCTGCTGAAATATAAATTTTTTCTGTCAAGAGGTGTCATGACCTCGGTTCTTTCAACGTTCACTTTTGCAATCAGTCTGCCGATAGGCGTCATTATAGCAACGCACACCGCAACGAAAACAAGGCATATAGGGTCAATAGATATTATCACCGCACCGATAGTAAGAACGCTTACTGTATTTGATAAAATATCCTGGGTGTTAGATAAAACCGCATACGCTCTCTCGTTCATTGAGTTCATTGCAAGAACAAGGTCGTTGTAATATTCGGGATTATCGTATGCCTCGTAATCCATTTTTGCGGCTTTTTCATAAATTGTTTTATAAATTGCAAAATATAGCTTTTCTTTCTGCTTCGGCATTGAAATTTCGTAGAAAAGCGTTGTGAAAAGATTAGTTACAACAACGAAAATTGCGAAGAAAATCAAAGCAAAGGCAATTCTTTCAAAGCCTTTTCCCTCACTTGCAACGTCTATTATGTATTTTAAAAGGACAACGTTTGAAAGTGTCCAGGGGAGGTTTGCAAGGACGTCAAAGAATAAATATCCGAAAACCATAAACGGCGTGTGCTTTGAGATGAATTTAAGCATATAAATATAGTTTTTTACGGAATTTACTTTATCTTTTTTATTATTGCTTTTCATTCAGCCACACCCCCTTTATAGCCTGAGGCTTGAAGTGTGAACATTTCACAGTAATAGCCGTCATTTTTCATAAGCTCCTCGTGCGAGCCGATTTCCTCAAGCGTACCTTTATTAAAAACGAGAATAATATCAGAGCGGGTTGCGCTTGAAAGACGGTGCGATATGTAAATAACCGTTTTACCCTTTGTGCCCTCAAGAAGAGAATCGTACATTTTACTTTCAGCAACGGGGTCAAGGGCAGAGGAGGGCTCGTCAAGAACAGCTACGTCAAAATCTCTTGCAAAAAGACGTGCAATAGTAACCTTTTGAGTTTCACCGCCTGAAAGAAGTACACCATCTTTATCAAATTCTTTTGTAAGAAGTGAATCCTCTTTTAGGGGAAGGGAGCCTATTTTATCATAAGCCCCTGCAAGCTTAAGAGCTTTTACAACCGTTTCTTTGCTCTCGTCGGAAACCTCTTCGGTTAAAACGTTTTCGGCAACGGTCATTGCAAAAACTCTGTAATCCTGGAAAACAGATGCAAATTTTTCTCTGTATTTTAATACATCGTATTCCTTTATGTTTATTCCGTTATAAAGAATTTCACCCTCGGTAACATCGTAAAATCTCATAATAAGCTTCGAAAGGGTTGTTTTGCCTGCACCGTTTTGTCCTACAACAGCCATTGTCTGACCTTTTTCAAGCTTAAAGGAAACGTTTTTTAATATGTAGTCGGAATTTTCAGTATATCTGAATGATACGTTTTTAAATTCAAGGCTTTCGAATTCATCGGGAATTAATTCACCGCTTTTAATTTTCGGCTCGTAATTCAAGAAATCTCTTAAATTTTGAACCCATAAGCAGTGCTTTTGTTGCATAGCAAAATAAAAAGCCAATTGATTAAGCTTGTTTCGGCAGGTAGTTATAGCGGAAACAAGTACCGAGAATTCGGATATAGGCAAATCACCTACAACCAAAAGGCGATAGCAACCGTAAACGAATCCTCCCGTAACGGGTATAATCTCGGCAAAATAATCGGAAATGCATTCGATAAGGGCTATTTTCCAGCCGTATTTTTTAATAACGTTTATATTTTTTTCTATTGCCTTGCGAAATCTTTTTTCTAAAACAACAAAGATGTTTGTTGTTTTTATTTCCTTTGCGAAATCCTTTAAAAGAATTGTTCTTCTTACGTAATCCTTTTCTCTTTCAAAGGGTGTCATTGCCTCTTCTTTTTCAAGTTCAAGATTGTTTTTTATTACTCTGAAGCCTATAACGGCAAGAGGGCATATGAGGAAAATAAGTAAAATCGGGTCAATAGATATTAAGTAAGAAACCAGCAAAACAAGACTGCAAACAGAGCCTAAGGTCCAGGCGGAGCCCTCAATAATTCTCTTAAAGCCACTTTTATCAACAACCCAGGTTGCCCGGTTGTATTTATCGAAAAATTCAGGATTTTCGTAACAACCAAGCTCAACCTCCTGAGCCTTTTTGAAAATAAGAGCGTTTATATAGCTTTCGCATTTTATCTCGAATTTAATTCTTATTGTGAAAACGTTTATATAGCCTAAAAGGTCAACAAGAAGCTTACCTAAAATTAAAATTACAATTTTTATTGCAAATTCTGTAAACGTGCCGTTTCCTTCAATAACCGAAAGGGCGGTTTCAAGAAGCATAACGTTCACTACGACGGCATAATAAATGTTTTCGGCAACGTAAGATAAATAAATTATAAAAAGCGAAAACGGGGCGCACTTAATCGCACATCCTAACATAAAGGCTGTGTTTTTTATAATATGTGCTTTTTGTCGTTTTTCTTCTCGTGTAAGGTGCTTCATTTTAATTTCCGTTTTTTATGTATAGATTTGATTTATAGATTAATTGTTTCTGTATTTTTACCCTTATTCCATATAATTTCTACGGTTACGGGTATATTCGATTCTATTTTTATCTGAGGCTTTTCCTCTTCTGAATTACGCTTTTCGCAAATGAGGGTTAATTCGCCCTCTGTGCCGAATGGGTATTTTTCAATTCCGTGCTTGTCGGTAAGGTTTATATGCCACGTGATTTTGTTATTTGAAGCGTCGGGCTTTATACCGAAAACGTATTCAAACATAACTGAAATAGGAATAAGACCTGTCCAACCGACGAAATCGGGCAAGGATGAGCTACCTCTTAAAGCTTTACCGTCGTGGTATTCGGGTGAATAGTTTTCAAAAAGAGTATCGGTATCCTTGAAAACCTCAACAGCAAAATCAAGGTGATTACGGGCAATTTCGTATGAAAGGTCAAATTTATTATAGGAATCAAGACCCTTTAAAACCATATAGTTTGTTGGTGCCCAAACCGAGCCGCACCAATAACCGCCCTTGGGATTATATTCGGGGTGGTCCTTTGAAAGAGTAGGCACTCTATGGTCGGTTTTGAATTCATTTTCGTTGTTTAAGTGAGCAATAAAATCCTCGGCTCTGCTTTCGGGAAGGCATTTTGCAAGAAGAGCCCAGAACGCGCCTATATGCTTTACACCGTTAAAGGTGTCATCGTTTTTAAGGTCGTAATAAAATTTAGTTTCATTATCCCAAAGCTTTTCGTTTATAACCTTAAAAAGATGGTCACTTTCTGCCTGAAGCTCAGGTATAAACTCTTCTCTGCCAAGCTCATTTGCCATTTTTATAAGAAGATTACAAGCGTTAAGCTCTTGCATACAAGCGTCAACCCATACCATATGACCGTGGCTGTAGCAAACGTGATATTTCTCATCAAGACGGGGGCAGTTATCCATACCGCAACCGTAGCCTGATGAAAAATAAGTGCCGTCACGCCAGGTGAAATGCTCCTGCATCCATTGATGATACGCAACAAGACAGGGGAAAACTCTTGCAAGTCTATCCTTGTCACCGAAATTAAGGTAATATTCCCATTCGCACCAGGTCATAACCTCGGGGCCCGTAGAAGCAGGGTCGTGACGGGCGAAAATATCGTTTCCCGTTTCCTCTTCAATCTGACGGCAGATAAAACCGTCAACGTGCTGATGAGAGTAGAAGTTATCAAAGGTTTTCTGAAAGTTAAAAATTCGGTCTGCGTACTTACCAAACATAAGCATAAAAGCAGAGTCCCACATAAAAATACATCCGTTAAATGCGGCGTCAATATAATTTGTTACGAAGCCCGTATTTTCTTTAGGCTGACGAAGATTCCTGAACGCGATTTCCCAAGCCTTCCAATAACAGTCTATGTAATCCTTGTGGTTTTCCCAGATAGGCTGAGGAAGTGAAGCCTTTACTTCGTTGTAAACAGGTAGAGGCGTAGTGTCAATTTTTGCACCTATAAATGAGTTTTCCTCCATTAATTCTTTATCGTCGTATGTAATTTCATTATTCTGCTTAAAGGTTATCATAGTATCACCATATATGGAAATTATATTGTGCTGTGTTTTATCACATCAATTATCAGAATCAGTTTTTGTATTCTGTTACGTTTTTAGTATCAAAGGGCTCGTTATTTCCGGTAAGTATGTTTTTTGCATAGAATTTGCTGCCAAAATTATATTCCTCATTGATTTTTTTCCAACCGGCTTGTCCGCCGTTTTCTTCAAATAACGTAGGAGTATCTGAGAAAAGGTTTGTGCCGAGAGCTAATCTGTCGCCCTCTATCTTAACACCTATACTTGCAAGAATTGTGGGGAACATATCTGCATTATACCACCAACGATTTTGCATTCTTTCTTTCGGGATATCGGTTACGGTAGGAGCGGGGTTAAGAATAAGATTGTAGGTTGTTCTTAAATAATTAGGGTCAAAATTTTCAAAGAACTTTGAATCCATGCTTAAATGGTCGCCTATAATAACAATTGTTGTGTTTTCGTAGAAAGGCTGTTGCTGAATCCAACGCACAAATTTTTCTGTTTCAGAGGCACTGTAAGCAACAATGTTCGCATATTGACTTGCTCTTGGTGTTGGTGCTTTGGGGCTTAAGTAGCCGTCAGGTGCATGAGTATCTGCAGTTTCCATAACAAAATTAAAAGGCTTTCCTGTTTCATAAAGTCTGGTTAATTCTTCTTTTGCGAATTCATAAAGCTTGTCGTCTTCATAACCCCACCAAACATGGTAGTTATCGGGAAGCATATCTTGCTCTTTTACACCGTCGTAGTCAAGAATATTAAAATTACCGTGGCTTTCATAGAAATAATTTAATCCGCCAAATTTAGCAGTAGCACCAAACATAAGGGTTTGCTCATAGCCTTGCGACTCGAGTATATCGCCAAGGGTTATCGCTCCTGGCATAAAGTTATCAACTGCTCCGTAGGCGTTACCGCTTGTTGGTACTTTCATAGGAATACCCGCATTCATATTAACCATTGAAGCAACAGACCATACGCAACCCGTTGTTGCAATAGGTCCGCCGAAGCCACTTTCAAGATGAGAAAAGCTATAGCCCTCTTTTGCTAAATCGGTAAGCGGTTCAATAAGATTTTCATCCATATAGCCACCCATATCGGTTGAAGTGAATGAGTTTTCCATAGATTCTAAGTAGATATGTATAAGATTTCTTTTGGTTTCCGGAAATTCAAGCTTAACTTCTCTTGGGTCTACGTAATTGTTTTCAATAAATGGTGATTCGAAGAAATATATTTTAATAACGTTTACAAGGTCGAATTTAATTATACCAAAGGCACAACCGCCGAAGAAAATTGTTAAGGCTAGAATAAAGCATATTATTTTTTTCGTTAAAAGAGAAAGCACCTTAACGTTTTTGTCTCTTAATTTAACGAAAACCTCGCTTGCGGATATTGCAAAAATAACAAATAATAAAGTGATTACTAAGGTCTGTATAACCGGCCCTGAAAACAAGGTGCTCATAATATCACTGCTTGTACCCTCTTTAGGTGTTATAAGATTAATTATAAGCTGATCGGCTGCAAGGTTGCCAAAGGTTTCTTTTCCCCATATTGTTCCTGTAAAAGCGGCAGCACCTAACGCGACAAGTACGGTAGAAAATTTTACAACGGTCGGTATTTTTGTTTGACTTTTATTTTGAATAAAGGTTATGTAACCGCCAAAAACAGCAGCAAAGAAAACAAAAATAAATCCGCAAATAAGTGTGATTATAGAATAAATAAAATAAAATCGTAATGAGTGACCGGAAAGGGGATAAATCGTACCCACATTTGCTAGCTTACAAATAAGCTCGGTAGCTATAAGACTAAAAAAATTACTGATAATCAGGTCTGTTATTACTGTTCCGATAGCAGAAAGAGTCTTTTTATTGCGTATAACAAACGCATCAAGAGCACCGATTATTAAACCTGATATAATTGCGAATATATAAAACATAATTATCACCATATAGAATTACCCCTCTGCAAAGAGGGGTGTTTTCTGTTATTTTATTTGACTCCAAAATATTTTACAGCGTTATTGAAGGAAACGTCCTGAACAACCTTGCTTAAAAATTCAATATCATCGGGATATTTACCCTCTTCAACGAGGTCACCCAAAAGCTCGCAAAGAATTCTGCGGAAATATTCGTGTCTTGGGTAAGAGAGGAAGCTTCTTGAGTCGGTAATCATACCAACGAATTTAGAAATAACGCCTAAATTCATAAGAGTCTGCATTTGAGTTCTCATACCGTCGTAGTTGTCGTTAAACCACCAGGCAGAGCCAAACTGAATTTTGCTTTCTGCTTCGTCACTCTGGAAGTTGCCGAGCATTGTGCCTAAAACGTAGTTGTCCTTGGGGTTAAGAGTAAAGAGAACGGTTTTAGGTAATCTGTATTCGGTATTCATAGCATCAAGAAGTCTTGAAAGATTTACTGCGATTTCATAATCCGCAACAGAATCGTAGCCTGTATCGGGGCCAAGCTTTTTAAACATTATGCCGTTGTTGTTTCTCATAGCTCCGATATGAATTTCCATACCCCAACCAAGCCTTGCATATTCGTTTGCAAGGAAAAGCATAAGCTCTGTTTTATATTTGTCAATTTCTTCAGTTGAAAGGGCTTCACCTGTAAGGCGTTTTGCAAAGATTTTATTTAATTCATCCTCGTCAGCTCTCTTATAAGGTACGTAGGTAAACGCATGGTCAGAAGCTCTGCAGCCCATTTCTGCGAAGAATTCAATTCTTGAAAGAAGAGCCGTTTTAAGCTCTGTAAATGAGGGCACAGCCTTGCCGTAAACGTTTTCGAGTGCCTTCACCCAATCGTTGTAGCCGTCAAGCTCAATACCTAAAGCCTTGTCGGGTCTGAAAGCGGGAAGAACCTTACATTTAAAGCTCTTATCCTCTGCGAGAAACTTGTGATATTCAAGAGTATCAGCAGCATCGTCAGTTGTACAAACGAAAGCAACGTTGCTTTTTTCTATAAGCTCTCTCGGTGTGAAACCGCCTGCTTTGATTTTTGCATTTGCTTTTTCCCAGATTTCGTCGCAGGTAGCAGGTGAAAGAGGCTCGTAAATATCAAAATATCTTTGAAGCTCAAGATGAGTCCAATGATAGAGAGGGTTACCTATAAGGTTAGGCATAGCGTGAGCCCATGCCTTGAATTTTTCATAAGGAGATTTATCACCTGTAATATATTCCTCGCTTATACCGCAGGAGCGCATACCACGCCATTTGTAATGGTCGCCTGCAAGCCATAAATAAGCAATATCGGCAGGCTCTTTGTTTTCATAAATCTCTTTTGGCTGAAGATGGCAGTGCCAGTCAAAAATAGGTGTATTTTCGCAAGCGGCATAAAGCTTTTTTGCAGTTTCTGTTGAAAGAAGAAAATCTTTATCCATAAATTTTTTCATAAAAATATCCTCCGAAAAATTTATGTGAATATATTATCACACCGCAGTAATAATTTCAATGAAATGTATAAAAATAATAAAAGAGAAATTATGGCTTATTTGTAAAAAAGTAAGAGGTGATAATTTTTGTATATCGAAAGTGACGGCAATATTTCTAAAGCGAAGATTTTTGATCTTATAAAAAGGTCAGTTGATAACAAAGATTTGAAAAAGGTTTTGATTTTACCGCCCGATTATACGAGGAAATATTCCTATGCAGGCGAAATAACCGCAATGTATTACGACATTTTAAAAGATACCTGTCAGGTGGATATTATGCCCGCTTTAGGTACTCACGAGCCTATGACGAGAGAGCAAGCAGAAGCATTTTTCGGTAAAAAAATACCTTATGACAAGCTTATTGTTCATAATTGGAAAACTGACGTTAAGAAAATAGGTGAAATACCGGCGGATTTTGTGAAATCTGTATCCGACGGTCTTGTTGAAGAAAAAATTGACGTTCAGGTTAACAAAAGACTTTTAGATAAGTCGTATGACTTAATTGTTTCAATAGGTCAGGTTGTGCCTCACGAGGTTGTAGGTATGGCGAATTATTCGAAAAATATTTTCGTGGGCTGCGGCGGTAACAGTATGATAAATTCCTCCCATATGTTAGGTGCATTTTACGGTCTTGAAAGAATAATGGGCAGAGATTTTTCACCCGTAAGAAAGGTGCTTGATTACGCCGAAGAAAATTTTATAAAGGATATTCCGCTTCTTTACGTTTTAACTGTCACCTCTAACGATGAAGAGGGGAACACTCTCGTTCACGGTGTATATATCGGTAAAGAAAGACGCTCTTTTGAAATGGCGGTTTCAAAAAGTCAAAGGATGAATATAACGAAGCTTAAGCACCCTATCAAAAAAGCGGTAGTCTACCTTGAGCCTGAAGAATTCAGAAGCACCTGGCTTGGCAATAAAGCCGTTTACAGAACGAGAATGGCAATGAAAACGGGCGGTGAATTGATAGTTTTAGCACCTGCTGTAAATAAATTCGGCGAAGATAAAGAAAACGACAGGCTTATAAGAAAATACGGCTACGCAGGAAGAAAAAGGGTTTTAGAGCTTGTTAAAACAGAGGAGGATTTAAAAAACAATTTGTCTGTTGCGGCTCACCTTATTCACGGCTCCTCTGACGGAGAGTTTTCCGTCACCTATTGTACGAAATATCTTTCAAAAGAAGAGGTTGAGAGTGTAGGCTTCGATTATATGCCCTACGAGGATGCGGTAAAGCTCTATAATCCGAAAGAATTGAAGGACGGCTTTAATACAGTAAACGGTGAAGAGATTTATTATATCAGTAATCCTGCGTTGGGGCTGTGGAAAAGTGAGGAGTGAGGAGTTAGGAGTGAGGAGTGTCGGGTCTGCGACGGCGATTGTAAGATGCCAGATGCCAGTTCCCAGATGCCAGACGCTTCACAAGGATTTAATTTATAGAAAAATTTAAAATTTGCGATATCCTATCCCTCTTTTTTCGTGAAACGGAAAAGGAGACTAACTATCAAAAGTCAAGTATAGAAATGAAAAAAGATGTAAATAAGACGATTAAAGAAAAAAGGCATAACAAAACAGACGTCTATGACGCCAAGTTTTAAATAAAAAAGAATTAAACAGTAGCCTTGTAAA
>JAGBCU010000070.1 GCA_017937865.1 Clostridia bacterium
CGAGAGGACCGGGATGGACGCACCGCTGGTGCATCGGTTGTCACGCCAGTGGCACGGCCGAGTAGCTATGTGCGGATTGGATAAACGCTGAAAGCATCTAAGCGTGAAGCCATCTCCAAGATTAGATTTCCCATAACTTAAGTTAGTAAGACCCCTCAAGGACTATGAGGTTGATAGGCTGCGTGTGTAAGCATGGTGACATGTTCAGCTAAGCAGTACTAATAGGTCGAGGGCTTGACCATTTCGTTTGTTTCTTCGCTTTCTTCTTTATTCAGTTTTCAGGGTATATGCCTAATGATGAATCCGAAGCTTAATGCTTCGGATTTTTTTATTGGATAAATTTGCGAATTTGCGTGTTTACGTCCTTCGCAGTACCTTTGTACAGCTTCAGTTCGTAAATCACGCAACTTCATCAAATTTCTCTCAATAAAATCAGATAAGATAAATTTGCGTAATTGTGTGTTTACTCACTTTACAGTATCTTTGTACAGCTTCAACGCGTAATTTGATGACCACTATTGATAGTTATTATCAAAAATATTGATAGTTGTTATCAAAATTATTCAATCTATTAATATTGACAAATGTATTTTATGGTGTTAATATGTATAAAAAATGAAAGGAACAACGATTATGAAACGTAATTTCGCAGCTACATACTATTATTACTATTACTTTGGTTAATAAGTAATAGTGATTTGTGCTGCTGTTTTTATATCGTTTGATATTTCCCTTGCAGGCTAATCACTGCAAGGGCTTTTATTTTTGATTATATTAATGACTTTATTTAGCTGTTTTGGGAGGAATATTTATGAATATCGGTGTAGTTGGTTTGGGTCTTATAGGTGGTTCAATTGCAAAATCTGCAAAGAAGAACACTAATTTTAAGGTCTACGGTTACGATATCAACGAAGCTGTTGTAAAAAAAGCGATTCAGGAAAAAAGCATAGACGGTGAGCTTACAGAAAAACGTCTTGCTGTCTGTGATTACGTTTTTATTCCTCTTTATCCTGAAGCTGTTGTTGAATACGTTGAGAAAAACGCATCTATTTTTAAAGACGGTGCAGTTATAATTGACTGTGCAGGCGTTAAAAGGTCAGTTTGCGACAAATGCTTTAAAATTGCCGAGAATTATAACTTCGTCTTTGTCGGTGGTCACCCTATGGCAGGTACTCAGTTTTCCGGATTTGAAAACTCGAAGGATACAATGTTTTACAATGCACCCTTTGTTTTAACACCTAAAGAAAACGAAGATATTTTAGTTCTTGCAAATGCCAGAGAGGTTATAATGAAGTTAGGTTTTGGTAGAGTTTCCGTTATGACTCCTCAAAAGCACGATAAGCTTATTGCTTTTACTTCACAGCTTGCCCACGTTGTTTCTAATGCATTTGTAAAAAGTCCCTCAGCAATCGAAAGAAAAGGTATTTCTGCAGGTAGCTACAAGGATTTAACCCGTGTTGCATATCTTAACGAAAATATGTGGACAGAGCTTTTCCTTGATAATAAAGATAACCTTATTTTTGAGCTTGATAACATTATAAATGAGCTTAAAAAGTATAGTGATGCTATGAAAAACGATGACCCCGAAACCCTCCGCCAACTTTTAAAGGACGGCAGAGAAGCAAAAGAAAGGGCAGACTAAGTTTTACATATTGAAATTGTCTTTACATTTTAAAGATACCAGATGCCAGCTCCCAGATGCCAGAAGCTTTGCAAAATGGCAAATTGAAAATGGGAAATGGTAAATTTCGGAACTGCGTTGGCAATTATAAAACTTCACAAGGAGCAATTAATTCACTAATAGAATAAATTTTCAAAGGCGGTGTACCTCTCTTCGAAGAGAGGGGGACCGTCTTTTCGTTTGTTGTTTTTTATGGAAAAGTATATTTCGTGCCAAAGATTTGATGTAACAACAAATGTTTTTGGACGGTGGAGAGTTCTCGACGTGAGCCCTCGAACGTCGTTGAATCGTTAGATTCAACTGCAAGACGTTTACTGTTACCATTATCTACATTTAGGAAAAAATTTAAATATAACCTTTTAAAATGTGATACCAAACTATCTATTCTTCATCGGTCATATCCTTTTGCATTTTAACTGCATATTCTTTTAATTAGGGATTTATA
Organism: Clostridia bacterium; assembly: GCA_017937865.1. Classification (GTDB taxonomy): domain Bacteria; phylum Bacillota; class Clostridia; order Oscillospirales; family Acutalibacteraceae; genus DTU089. The sequence goes on from JAGBCU010000070.1 coordinate 2,127, forward strand.
TGTAACTGTTTTCTTTTGTCCATTTCTTGTTCCTTTGTTTTCTCGTATCATTCAGTTTACTGCATTTGAATCTTAACGATTCAACTACGCTCCTTTGTCGCGTAGAGAACTTTCCACCGCCCGTTAAACTTTGTTCTAAAAGCTATTTACAGTCACGCTTATAACTTAATATTGATAAATAAGTATAAATCAAGGCGGTCCCCCTTCCTTCGAAGGAAGGTACAACCGCCTTTGTGAATTTGTTCTATTAGTAAGTTATTTATTCCCAGCAAAGCCTCTGGTGACCGGCGACTGGCGACTGGTGACTCTCCCTTAATTTTCGACAATTAGGCACGTTTTTTCGATAATTAGGCAAAATATATGGTGTTTTTCAGTAAATATGCTTTAATAATATTGGAAAGTTTTGAGCAATTACAGTATGTCTAAATTCGTTGATTAAAAGCAATAAATATGGTATATTTATTTGGGGTGAAATAATGAGAATTGCAATTTGTGACGACGAAAAGATATACGTAGAAAAAGTAGAGAAAATTGTTTCTTCGTTTTTTGATAATGAAGAAATTGAAGTAGAGATTGGAACCTTTACTTCAGGGGAGGAGCTTGTCGAATCTCCAACCTTATACGATATCGTTTTTCTTGATATTGAAATGAACGGCTTAAACGGTATCGAAACCGCTAAAATTCTCAATGAGAAGAATAGCAATGGGAAGATTTTTATTTTTACGTCGCATAACCATTATCTTGATGACGCTATGGATTTAAACGTTTTCAGGTATATTGATAAAGGTAGCAGTGACGAAAGAATTGTTGCAGGGCTAAAAAAAGCAATAGAAAGCTTGAAAATAAGCGAAATATATATAACCACTAAAAACAACGAAAAGCTTAAAATTAATAAAAAAGATATCGTTTTCGTTGAGGTTAAATATAAAAAGGTGTACGTGCAGACTGTCAACGGTCAGTACGTAGTTCGTGACAAGCTTGAATATTTCAAAGAAAAGCTGAATGATTCAATTTTCGCGGTGCCTCATATCAGCTACATTGTAAATATGCTTCATATTACTAAGTTTAAAAGAGAATGCGTTGAGCTTAACGGCGGTTTTACCGTAACGATAGCGCCGAAAAGGCAGGCTGAATTCCGCAAATTATGGTTTGATTATTTGAAAGGTGAATGATTATGAACACCGATATTCTAAACGTGGTTTTACAACTTATTGAGGGTGCAATTGCTTTCGAATTTTTAGAAAGCATAAACCCATCCCGTAATAAGTTGAAAAACTTTTTCATAATAACCGTAAGCTATATGATTATGTGCGGAATTAACCTTGGCTTTGATTATAATTTTTTTGTCAATCTAACAACGTTAATAACATTTCATTTGATTTTCAATAAAGCCTTATATAAAAACAAGAATGGCTTGAGTATGGTAAATTCTGGCCTTTTTGCCGTTTTTGTTTCTGCCGGTGAATATGTAGCTCTGCTTCTTATTTCTGTTTTTACAGGAGAAGAGGTTTATGAGATTTTAAAAGTCCCTGCCATGTATATAGTTATGATAGTTTTCAGTAAATCCGTTTTATTTATCGGAATGAAAGCTGTTTCTTTGATATTCAATAAAATTGCTTTAAAGCAAAGTATTTCTGCTATTACTTTTATATTTCCGATTTCCTTGCTTGTCATTATGAGTGCGATAATTGCAAGCTGTCGTTATGTAGTGTATTCCACCTTTACCAAAGTTCTTTTTTCCGGTGCCAGTGTTTTCATGATAACTGCAGTTATAGTAACCTGCATTTTACAGCAAAGAGAAGCAGAAAAGGAGCAGGAGCTTACAGAGCTCAGAGCAATTAAGCAAAATCAGGAAACCGATAATAAATATTTTGAAATTCTTGAGCATCAGAATAAGAACCTTATGATGTACGCTCACGATACTAAAAATCACCTTATAGCAATTCGTAGCCTTACTGATGATGAAAAAATTATCAGCTATATTGAAAAGCTAACCGACGGTATTAATAAATACAGTAAGCTTGCCTCAAGCGGTAACCATAGCCTTGACGTTATCGTTAATAAATACATAACCGAGTGCGAAATTAAAAACGTTAAATTTACTTATGATATTAAAAAATCGAATTTATTAAATATCGAAATTTACGATATGGTAGCTATTCTCGGTAACTTGCTTGATAACGCTTTAGAAGCTGCCGAAACGTCAAAAGAAAAGATTATACATCTTCAAACAGAGCGAAAAAACGGTTACGATATCGTTACCATAAAAAATAGCTGCGACAATAAGCCTCAGACTGATGGTGACAAGCTTAAAACAACTAAAACCAATAAACGTTTTCACGGCTTGGGTATTAAGAGTATAAAAACTGCATTAAAAAAATATAACGGGGATTATAATTGGGAGTATAACGAAGCTGAAAAGACATTTTCTGCAACAGTAACATTTTTATTATAAGAAACCGAATTTGTCGTATTATTCAGCAAGAGTTATAGGAGAGAGCTTATGTTATGGATATTATCTAATGTATGTATTTATATATTTGAAATGCTGATTGCCTATAACTATTTTTATAGAAATTACAGCAAAAAGATTAGTTCTGATTTAAAAATTTTTGCAATCGGCGGCGTTCTATTCTTTATAGCATCAGTAATCTTTTTGTTATTTGGTAAAGAGGTAATTAACCTTTCTGTCTTTTTTGTTATAAATACTATTTTTGCGTATGTTTGCTTTGATATATCAATAAAATCGGCAATTATTCAGGGTGCTTTGCTTGATGTGCTGATGAGTTGCTCTGAATTGGTTGCAATTTTTTCTATCTCTACCTTAATGGGTATACCCATTAATACGTATAAAAATGACATTTTGATTTACGTTATCTTGGCTTCAATATGTAAAACTCTGTATTTTTTAATATCACAAATTGTATCGTTGGTAGTAAAAAAAGATAAATTAGATGAATTAAAAATAAAACATGTTTTGCCTCTTATTGTTTTTTTGAGTTTGGCAATAGCAACCTGTACGTTGTTTTTGCTTATAGCCTTAAAAGTAGATTTATCATATAGCTACAAAATTGCCATATTTATTATAAGCTTAGTTTTTATTTTTGCTTGTGCGTGGATATTTATTTATTATCAAACGTTTATTGGGAACGAGAGAAAAATTAATGAATTAAGAATTGAAAACGAAAGGCAAGAAATAGATTCAAAATACCTCAATATCATCGAGCAGAACAACAAGAATTTAAGCATTCTTGCCCACGATATAAAAAACCATATGCTGCAAATCAAGAGTATGGAAAATGCGGATGAAATACATAGTTACGTTGATTCGATAGTTGATGAGGTTCAGGGCTACGGCTACGTTGGTATAAGTAAAAACAAAACTTTAGATTTACTTATCAGTAAATATTTGAATTTGTGCGACGGCAGGGGGATTAAAATCACCTTTGACGTTAAAACGGCTAATTTAAACGGAATAGCTCCTGCGGATATTTCAACTATAATTAATAACCTTCTCGATAACGCCGTTGAATCGGCGGAAAAGAGCGAGAAAAAAGAGATATCCGTCAGTATATTCAAAAAGCAAGGTCACGAAATTATTAATATAATTAACAGCTGTGACAGCAAGCCGAAAGCAAAAGGGGATAAGCTTTTAACAACCAAAAAGGAAGATTCTATTCACGGCTACGGAACTCAAAGCGTTATTAAAACCTTGAAGAAATATGAGGGCGTTTATAGTTGGGAATACGATGAGAAAGAGAAAATATTTGAAACGAACGTATTGTTGCCGATGGAATGATTTTGTTATATCGTAAGGAACATCCCTTTGGGTGTTCTGCGAAAGTGAACTTGCCAAAAGCGGAATGGGCAGAGCCACATTCCTTACGGAAAGAGGGAACAACCGTAAGGAACATCCCTCTGGGTGTTCCGCGAAAGTGTATTCTGCGTACCAAAGGAGTGAGGTTTTGAATTTATTAATGAATATTTTTACATACGTTTCGGAAGTGCTTATAATTTATATTTATTTTGCAGGTGTTTTCGAGCGTAAATACAACCTTACAAAAACCCTTCTGATTGGTTTGCTCTTTTTCGTTGTACCGTTTACTTTAAATCAATTATGGAATAACCCCGTAGTAAATACATTATCGTTTTTTATTTTTACCGTTTGTTACATTTTTTTTACTCATAGAATTAAATTCCTTCAAACTGTCTTACAAGGCGTTATTGTAACGGCAATAATGGTTGCTACCGAGCTTGTGACAACCTATACGGTTTCTATTGTTTTAGGCGAAGATTCTTTTTTTGCCTACCGAGATAATACGGTGTTTTTTGTTATAGTTTCAGTATTAAGCAAGATTTCCTTCCTTATAGGCTGTAAGCTTTGCAACCATTTTAAATTAAGAAACGATAAGATTTATTCCTTGCCTTTATCTGATTTTATTTTCTGTGTAGCGGTTATTACTACTTTGATTGTAATTACGAGAATGAACGTTGAATACGGCTTCAGTAATATTATTCAAACAATGGTGGTTATTTCTTCTATACTGTTAATGTTCAGTTTGTTATTTGTTTTTATTTCTCACGAAAGAAATGCTGTTAAAAATGCAGAGCTTATTAAGCTGCGTTCCGAACAGCAAAAGCAAGAAATAGACTCGAAATATCTTCAAATTATCGAGCATAACAATAAAAATTTAAGTATTCTTGCCCATGATATAAAAAACCATATGCTGCAAATCAAGAGTATGGAAAACGCGGAAGAAATACATAGTTACGTTGACTCAATAGTTGATGAGGTTCAGGGCTACGGCTACGTCGGTATAAGTAAAAATAAAACCTTAGATTTGCTTATCAGTAAATATTTGAATTTGTGTGACGGCAGGGGGATTAAAATCATCTTTGACGTTAAAACCTCTAATTTAAGCGGAATAGCTCCTGCAGATATTTCGACTATAATTAATAACCTTCTCGATAACGCCGTTGAATCGGCTGAAAAGAGTGAGAAAAAAGAGATATCCGTCAGCATATTCAAAAAGCAAGGTCACGAAATTATTAATATAATTAACAGCTGTGACAATAAGCCGAAGGCAAAAGGTGATAAGCTTTTGACAACAAAAAAGGAAGATTCAATCCACGGCTACGGAACTCAAAGCGTTATTAAAACCTTGAAGAAATATGAGGGCGTTTATAGTTGGGAATATGATGAGAAAGAGAAAATATTTGAAACAAACGTATTGTTGCCGATGGAATGATTTTGTTATATCGTAAGGAACATCCCTCTGGGTGTTCCGGCAAACGAACCCACCGATACAATAAAGTATAATGGTAAATGAATTACTCCCATAATGGAACGGGCAAAAGCCGCGTTCCTTACGGTTGTTCTATCCAACTTAATAATAAAACCAACAGGTCTGCGATAGCATATAATTGCCGTCGCAGACCCTTAATTTGCCACTTGCCATTTTCAATTTGCCATTTTTTTACAATGACGACCGCAGGACACTCCTCACTCCTCATTTATACATCTCATCAAGTATCTCAATAGCATGTGCAATACAGCCCTCGTTATTTGACCTTGTAACGTATTTTGCGACTGCTAATGCTTCTTTTGAGCCGTTTTCGGGTACGAATCCACCTTTTGCCGCAACAAGCATTTCAACGTCGTTGTAGCCGTCACCCGCTGAATAGGTGTTTTCCTGACTGCAACCGAGAGCCTTTGCAAGCTTCAAAAGCCCTGTACCCTTATCAACGCCTCTTTTTAGAATTTCAACGTAATCACCCGTTGTTTTTAAGTAATTAACCTGGGGGAAATTATCAAGAATTTCTTGTACTTCTTTTGAGCACCCGTGAGCCGCTATCATAACCTTTGTCCAGGGGAGTGGGGCTTCTTCGGGATTAGTAACAATTTCAAAATTTATGCCTTGACTTGTAAAATGCTGTTCAGAATGCTTATTTAAGTTTACAGCACAAACCTTTTCAAAGTTGTAAAACTCTATTGAAATATCGGGGAATGCTTTCAAAACCGCGTTTACGGCAGGAAGCCCCTCTTTTTCAATTGCATCATTGAAAATAATCTTATTATTTTCATAATCATAAGCCATTGCACCGTTACCCAAAAGCACGGGTGCATTTATATATTCGGGGCTGTAAAGATGAAAGCCCTGATAAATTCTGCCGGTACAAACGGTGAATTTACCGCCGTTGTTCATATAATATTTAATAGCTGACTTTACGTCGTCGGTTATTTCACCGTTATCATTTTTTAACGTGCCGTCAAAATCGCTTGCTAATAAAACGTTTTGAAATTTCATATTATCACCGAAATAATTTTATCAAAGGGAGCGGGGTATTTCAATATAAATAATAGCTTTATAGCAAATTGTATAATTGTTTTACCCTCTTTTTAGCTATTTTCTATCAAAATAAAGACGAAAAATCTTGATAAAAGTTAATTATAGTGTTATAATTTTTCAGTTATTAAGTTTTTTGGAGGTATATGTATGCTCGTATTAAAAGATGGCTACAAATCAACTCTCTCTATGAGAGATACTCAAAGAGCAATTAAGCTCACAAGGGATACTTTTCAGAATAATCTTTGTGCGGCTCTTAACCTCGAAAGAATTTCTGCACCGCTTTTTGTTACAAAATCAAGCGGTCTTAACGATGACCTTAACGGCTTTGAAAGAGCGGTTTCCTTTGACGTTAAGGATATGGCTGATGAGGGCGAAGCAGTTATTGTTCATTCTCTTGCAAAATGGAAAAGAACTGCTCTTAAAAAGTACGGCTTCAATGCAGGCGAAGGTCTTTATACCGATATGAATGCAATTCGCCGTGACGAAGAGATGGATAATCTTCATTCAATTTACGTTGACCAGTGGGACTGGGAAAGAGTAATTGAAAGAAAAGACAGAAATGAAGAATATCTTAAAGACACAGTTCAAAAGATAATTGGTGCTCTTTGCGATACTCTTGATACAGTTAAAGAAAGATTTCCTTCAGTTGACGTGAACATTGAAAGAAACGTTCATTTCGTTACAACTCAGGAGCTTGAGGATATGTACCCCGATTTCACTGCAAAAGAGCGTGAAAAGGCAATTGCCAAAGAGTACGGCACGGTTTTCGTTATGAAAATTGGTGAAAAGCTTAAAAGCGGTAAGCCCCACGACGGCAGAGCTCCCGACTACGATGATTGGCAGTTAAACGGTGATATTATTATCTATAATGAAGTTTTAGAGGATGCTTTTGAGATTTCGTCAATGGGTATCAGAGTTGATGAAAAATCACTTGATTATCAGCTTAAAGCTTCGGGCAAGGATGAAAGAAGAAGCTTCGATTATCACAAACAGATTCTTGAGGGTACCTTACCCCTTACAATCGGCGGTGGTATCGGTCAGTCAAGAGTATGTATGCTTCTTTTAGGCAAGCTTCACGTTGGCGAAGTTCAAGCATCACTCTGGCCTAAGGAAATGGTAAAAATCTGTGCTGAAAACGGTGTAAATCTTTTATAATTAAGTATAAAAAATAAAAGCTGTGTGAAATCGGATGTTTAAGTATATTTAGTTCGAAAACACGCTAAGGAGAAAACAAGACAGTGGATAGAAGAGAAGATATAAGAAATATAGCAATCATAGCTCACGTTGACCACGGTAAAACAACTTTAGTTGACCAGCTTCTTCATCAAAGCGGTATTTTCCGTTCAAATGAACAGGTTGACGAAAGAGTTATGGACTCAAACGACCTTGAAAAAGAAAGAGGAATTACAATCCTTTCAAAGAATACGGGTATTCATTATAAGGATGTTAAAATTAATATCGTTGATACTCCCGGCCATGCTGACTTCGGCGGCGAGGTTGAGCGTATTATGATGATGGTTGACGGCGTGCTTCTTCTTGTAGATGCTTTTGAGGGATGTATGCCTCAGACACGCTTCGTTCTTAAAAAGGCTCTTGCCCTCGGTAAAAAAGCAATCGTTGTTATTAATAAGGTTGACCGTCCCGGTGCAAGACCTATGGAGGTTATTGACGAGGTTCTCGATTTATTTATCGAGCTCGGTGCAAACGATGACCAGATTGAATTCCCCGTTGTATTTGCTTCAGGCCGTGACGGTTATGCATCTCTTGACCCCGAAGTAAGAGAGGGCGATATGAGACCTCTTCTTGATTCCATTCTTGAAAATATTGACCCCCCTCAAGGCGATATTAACGGCCCCTTACAGCTTCTTTTCTCAAGCCTTGATTATGACGATTATCTTGGCAGAATCGGTGTCGGTCGAGTTGAAAGAGGCTCTGTAAAGGTTGGTCAGCAGGTTGTTCTTTGTAATAAAGACGGCGGTCAGACTAATGCAAAAATAGTTAAACTTTATACATTTGAGGGTCTCTCACGTGTTGAATGTCAGGAAGCAAAAATGGGTGACCTTGTTGCAGTTTCGGGTATTAACGAGCTTAATATCGGTGAAACCGCTTGCGATAAGGAGCATCCCGAGGCACTTCCTTTCGTTGAAATAGACGAGCCTACAATATCAATGAACTTTATGGTTAACGACAGTCCTTTTGCAGGGCAGGAGGGTAAATTCGTTACCTCAAGAAATATCCGTGCAAGACTTTTCAAAGAGGTTGAAACAAACGTTAGTATGAGAGTTGAAGAAACCGAAACTACTGATGCCTTTAAGGTAAGCGGCCGTGGTGAATTACATCTTTCAATTCTTATTGAAACTATGCGTCGTCAGGGCTACGAATTTCAGGTTTCAAGACCTCAGGTTATTTATAAGCATGGCCCCAACGGCGAGCTTTTAGAGCCTATGGAGCTTCTCATTGTTGAAGTTCCCGAAAGCTACGTTGGTGCAGTTATGGAAAAAATCGGTTCACGAAAAGGTGAGCTTGAAAATATGGATATGCGTGACGGTGGCTCAACTCATATTGAGTTTAAAATCCCTGCAAGAGGTCTTATCGGTTACCGTTCAGAGTTTATGACCGATACAAACGGTAACGGTATTATGAACAACCTTTTCGCAGGCTACGAGGAGTATAAGGGCGATATCCAGATGCGTGAAAGAGGCTCAATCGTTGTTCACGAAGCAGGTGAAACAACAGGCTACGGTCTTTTCAATACTCAGGACAGAGGTCGTCTTTTTGTTGGCCCCGGTGTTCCCGTTTACGAGGGTATGATAGTCGGCGAATGTGCAAAAAATGAAGATATCGTTTGTAACGTTTGTAAGAAAAAACAGATGACAAACACCCGTGCTTCAGGTAGCGACGATGCTCTCCGCCTTGTTCCTCATACAGTTCTTTCTCTTGAGCAGTCAATGGAATTTATCGGTGACGATGAGCTCCTCGAGGTAACCCCCGAAAGCATCCGTTTAAGAAAAAGAATTCTTTCAAAAGAAAAACGAATGAAGCAACAGTTCGGACATAAACAGAACTAATAACAAGAGGCGTTTTTTGAACGCCTCTTGTTTTTTGTATAGTAAAACCACGCGTTAGACGCGTGGTTCAGTTAAATTATATAGATGAAACAAGAATAAAAAGAAAACTCCTTCGTGATATAATGGAGTTGCGGTCTGCCAACTGCAACAAAAAAGTACGAAGGAGTGTGC
>JAGBCU010000002.1 GCA_017937865.1 Clostridia bacterium
ATATTTCTTTGTAAACCAACACGAATAAAATCAGGAGACTTCCCCATAAGATTCGCTGCTTCTTGAACGGTTAAACTATTCTCGTTTGCCATTATCTTTTTCCTTTCTGATTTTGCATATTTGTAGTATCTTTTTAAGATACCTGCGTTGTAAAAAAAATGGTATCAACTTCTTTAGCCGATAATTTGTACCTGTCTTTAATAGCGTTAATCTCACTCTGGGTAAATTCTGCACCATCATATTTGTTGATTTTGGCTGAAAATCTTGAAGTTGATATTCCGATTGCATTAGCTAAAATCATCTGTGTATCTCCGAAAAGTTTCATTTTACTCTCAAGCATACGTTTGTTCATATTTACACCTCACTTTCGTATCTTTTTAAGATACTTGTATGTTAACACAAAAGATTGCTGTTGTCAATAGTAAAATCTTATTTTTAAGATACTTTTTTTAATTTTTGGTTGATTTCTTCTTTATACTATGATATTATAAAGACACAAAGTGAGGTGTAAATAATGACTTTAGGCGAACGATTAAAAGAGTTGCGACTTGAAAAAGGATTAACTCAAGAGCAGTTGGGAAAAATTGTAGGACTTCAAAAACAAGCTATTTGGAAATATGAAAATGGTAATGTAAAAAACATGAAAGCGTCCTCAATTAAAACTCTTGCTGAATTTTTTAATGTTTCCCCATCGTATTTAATGGGCTATTCAGACCAAAGAATAGAAAAAGAAACCACCGAAGAAATTCTCTCCGATGGTGAAAAAATAATTCTTGAATTGTTCAGAGCTATTCCTGAGGGAAAAAAACAAATGGCTATTGAGATGCTGAAGGCAGCTCTGCAAGCTCACTAAATATCTCAATAGCCTTGAGCAGAGCATATTCGGTGTCAGGACATTCTCTTATTATTTTTATTACTTCTCTCTCTTGTTCTGTCATTTAGTACGCTCTCCTCTCTCGAACAAATGTTCTGTTTTTATATTATACCAATAACCACTAATTGTCAAGAGGTTATTTTTTCAAGTCCGTTTTGTTACACTTTTTCAAGAAGCACGTATATACAGAATTTCGAATCGAATTTAGATATTACTTTAGAAGTTGAAGCAACCCTTCTTGAACGAAGCGGACAATTATCTTGGGATGAACAAAAACTTATTGAATATATACGGAATCATCCTGATAGAGAAAAAGAAATCATTAAATTAATTAATTCAATTTAGAGAAGGAGAAAAAATGGAAAACAAAGAGCTTTTTGATTTGGAAAACGAATTTTTTTGTGTTGACAAGGAATTAGAGAAAGAAAAGAGTAAAAGAAATTTTATTCTAATAGCAATCTACACAATTATCGCTATCTTTATCACAAGCAATTTTTTTGAAATAAAAAGTTTTAAAACGATAATTATAATATTAGTTATCTCTCTTATATCAGGCGTTGTTTTATGGATTGTTCCATTATCAATATTTCATCTTGTTACAGAATGGTTTACTAACATTAACGGTCTCGATGATAGAAAAAAACACTTATCTGAAAGAATTAACAATCTTCGACGTAAATAAACTTATAGAAAAATAGTAAAGGGGTGATAAAATGCCTAAACCTATGCGATTACCCAATGGATTTGGTAATATAAATTATTTAAGCGGAAATCGGCGTAAGCCTTACCGTGCGAGAGTTTTTGAACGCTTTTTAGATGATGGAAAAAGACTCTATAAGAATATCGGTTACTTTGAAAAGTACGAAGAGGCATTAACTGCACTCGTTGAATATCATAAGAATCCACTCGTTTTTGAAAGTGACATAACGTTTGCAGAATTGTTTGATAAGTGGTCATCAGTTAAATTTGAAAAAATATCACCTTCGAATATTAACGGTTACAAGGCTTCCTACGCGATTTGCGAGCCTATTCATAACAGAACACTAAAAGATATAAAACTCGCTCATTTACAGGAGATAGTGGATAAAAGCGGCAAAAACTACCCTACTTTAAAGAAATTAAAGTCTTTTCTTACACAAGTTTATGATTACGCTGTAATGCAGGATATAATTAGTAAAGACCAAAACAAAACCGCCTATATCGATATAGGGACCGGAGAGAAAAGCACTAAACATTATAGGTTCACCAACGAAGAAGTTGATGCACTTTGGAAATGGTCAAAAAACAATGATTATGTTCAAGTTATTTTAATGATGATTTATTCAGGAACAAGACCGAGTGAGCTTTTTAATGTTAAAAAAGAGGACGTAAATCTTGCTGACCAATATTTTAAGGTTACTGAAGGAAAAAATGCTTTAGCAAAAAGAAGAGTTCCAATACACGAAAAATGTTTTCCTTTTTATCAAAATTGGATGAATAAAAAAGGTGATTACCTGATTACAAAAAATAATGGCACACCATTCAACTTTCAAACTAATCACGGGCAATATATAGATAGTTATTGGAAACCTGTTCTTGAAGACATTGGAATATATCTATACAAAAATGCTGATGGCGAAATGCAAGAACACCTGCCGCACGATACAAGACATACTTTTACTTCTATGTGGCGTGAAAAAAAATTAGATGAAACTTTCCGCAGAAAAATACAAGGTCATAGCGGAAAAGGAATCGGTGAACAAGTATACACTCACATTGAATTTGAAAAGCTTAAAAACGAATTGAATAAATTATAAAGTGTGTAACATATGTGTAACATATGTGTAACATTAAGCGTTTTTTAGTCGGTTTTACTGACTTTTATTTCGAAATTAAAAATAAAGAAAACCCTTGAAAACATTGAGTTTCCAAGGGTTTTTGTTGTTTTGTGAAATAAGTCTTTGATTATCTCTTTGAGAACTGGGGTGCACGACGTGCGCCTTTGAGACCGTATTTCTTTCTTTCTTTCATTCTGGGGTCACGAGTAAGAAGACCTGCTTTTTTGAGGATGGGACGAACGTCATCTTCTGACTGAAGAAGAGCTCTTGCAATACCATGACGGATTGCACCAGCCTGACCTGTAACGCCACCACCGTTAACACGGCAAACTACATCGTATTTTTCGAGAGACTCTGTAAGAGCGAGAGGCTGACGAACGATAAGCTTGAGTGTTTCAAGACCGAAATAATCGTCGATATCTCTGTCGTTGATTGTAACCTTACCTGTACCGGGGTATACACGAACACGTGCAACTGATTTTTTTCTTCTACCTGTACCGTAGAAATATGCTTTGCTTTCGTACATAATTAGTGCCTCCTCCCTTAAAATTCTCTAACGATGGGCTTCTGAGCAGCCTGATCGTGTTCTGCACCTGCGTATACACGAAGACGTGCAATAGCAGCTCTGCCGAGTGTGTTATCGGGAAGCATACCCTTAACAGCTTTCTGAACAGCGAACTCAGGTTTCTCTTTCATGAGAGTGCCGTATTTAACAGCCTTCATGTTACCAACGTAGCCTGTGTGATGATAGTAGATTTTGTCTTCAAGTTTGTTACCTGTGAGAACGACTTTAGCAGCGTTGATGATGATAACGCTATCGCCGCAATCAGCATGGGGAGCAAATGTAGGTTTGTGCTTACCGCGAAGAAGAACAGCAGCTGCAACAGCAACGTCACCAAGTGTTCTGCCTTCTGCGTCAAGAACGTACCACTGACGCTCAGTTTTGCCTTTAGGCATATAAGTAGACATAACAGTTTACCTCCGTATAATATTGGGCTTTCGCCCTCTTTATTGCCTTGATATATTATCACACCGAAAACCTAAAGTCAACACATTTTTTACATAAATTTAAAATAATTTCGACTATCTCTCGTTTTCTCTTTTTTTCTCGTTTTTTCATACGTTTTTCTCAAGTGGTGATTTACAATTTTCACAAAAAAACACAAGCAAAACTACTAAAAACAGAGTTATGCTTGTGTTTAATATATACAATTACTTTGTAGTTTTTGCAGAATTCAAATTATCAATTTGCGAGCTTACTGTAGTCTTTTACAACCTCAATTGTATTCTTGCGACGCTTCTTTTTCTTTCTTTGATTTTTAGTACCGAAGAAAAGAACAATCACAACCACAATTACAATTACTATAAATACGAGAAATACTTTTGAGGTTGCGATACCCTCAATCCAGTTAAAAGCCGCCCACAAATAATTCTTCTTAACGGTCTGGTAAGCAACTAAATCAACGTTTGCAACAACAACGCCGTCATACATCAGCTGACCCGTGCCCACCTTTTCGCCTTTTTCAATTGGTGACGGTACGCTTTCGGGGAAGTTTTCCGGTAACGAAAGTGTAAGGTCTTCAATTGTTAAATCCTCGTGAATTACTACGGCAATATTTTCCTTAGGTACTAAACCAACATAGTCGGCTCCCCTGCCGTATTTAACACCAACCTCACCCATAATATAGTTATTGTCGGCAACAATTTTCATTTTAATATTTGAAAACGCCCAACGAAGCATATAACGGCACATAAGGTAAGCAGAGTTATACTCTTTAACGCCGTCAGAATAGTCAAGCACACCTCTCATTGCTATAGAAATATAAGTATAACCATCTTTAGTTGCACTTGAAATAAGACATGCACCAGCCTTATCGGTTGTACCTGTTTTAAGACCTATAGCACCCTCGTAATAATAATCGGAATAGCTGTTTAAAAGAGGATTAGTGTTATAAAGATACCTGACATCACTCTTGTTTGTTTCGGGCATTGTTTTGCCGTATTTTGATGATATTTTAACTATAGTATCATTCTTCAAAGCTTCTTTTGCAATTAAATACATATCGCTTGCAGTCGTTCTGTTTTGAGTATCACTTTCAAAGCCTGCAACAGATTCATCGTCAAGACCGTGAGCATTTGCAAAATGAGTATTCTTACATCCTAACTTTTTTACAAGCTCATTCATTTTAACAACGAAAGCATCGGCATCACCGCCACCAAATTCTTCGGCAAGAACTTGAGCTGCATCATTAGCACTTGGAAGAAAAAGGCAATAAAGCAACATTTCTAACGGTACAATCTCATCAACTATAAGCCCTGCCACAGAGCTACCCGTACCGTCGAGGCTATGAATTGCATCATAAGAGCAGGTTATTTCTTTTTGAAGATTAGTACATTCAGAAAGCACAACCATTGCGGTAACAAGCTTTGTAAGCGATGCGGGTGCCGTGATTTTATCAGCATTTTTACTGTATATAACGGTATCGGTATCTGCATTTACAAGTAAAGCAATTTCGGTTTCGTAATCGGGAGCTTCAATATCATAATAACCATTCTTTGTTTTTACTCCTGCTTCCCCTTCTTCAGCATAGGCGACAGGTGAAACGACGGTTAGTAAAAGAATCAGACAATTTATTAAAATCAGTAATTTTTTCATAGACAATCACCGCAAAATGTTATAGAATATAATGTATATAATAACTATATCATTTTTTGTTTAAAAAAGAAATAGTAAAAACTGAATTTTAATAAAAAAGAAACACTTATTTTTAAAGAGGTGCAAAAAATATGGTTTACGTTACCGGTGATACTCACGGCGACCCCGAAAGACTTTCAAAAAGTGCTTTAAAATGCCTTAATGAAGGTGATACTTTAATAGTTTGCGGTGATTTTGGCTTTATCTGGGACAGGTCCAAGGCAGAGCAAAAGATACTTAAAGCCTTTTCTAAAAGGAAATATAACATCTGTTTTATAGACGGTACTCACGAAAATTTTGATTTACTTAACGGTTACCCTCTCACATCCTGGAACGGTGGCAAGGTGCATCAGATTTCTGACAATATTTTCCATTTAATGAGAGGGCAGGTTTTCACTATTGATGGTTTGAAAATTTTTACTATGGGTGGCGGTGAAAGTCCCGATCTTGATTCAAGAATTGAGGATAACCCTTGGTTAAAATATGAGATACCATCAAAGGAAGAGCTTCTTGAAGGTGCTACAAACCTTGAAAATAACGATTGCAAAATCGACGTTATAATTACTCACGAGCCCTCCACAACAATCAAAGGCTTTTTAAAGCTTGGTGATAACGAGGCTGTAAGAGTTACAACGCTTAATGCATACTTTGACGAGCTTTCAAAATGCAGTGATTTTGACCGTTGGTTTTTCGGTAGCCTTCATCTTGATAAATACATTTCAAACACTTATATAGGTGTTCACAAGGCTATCATAAACGCCCACACAGGTGAAAGAGTAAGATTTTAAGGGGTGTTTAAAATGAAAATAAATATCAAGAAGAAAAAAGTTAAGAAAATCGCAATTTCCGTTATATCGGTAATTCTCATTTTAACAATTATTGCAGGTGTAGTTGCTTTTATTGCTAACTACCCCGACGAAAGAGTTGCAGAGTTTTCAGGCGAAGCAAAGCCTATTGAAAAAACTGCTTTTGACGAGGGTGAATTTACAATGGGCGAATACGATTTAGTAGTAGCATTTAACGGTGACGATAATGCTGACGGTACACTCGAAGCACCTTTAAAAAGCTTAAAGGGCGCAAAAGAAAAGTTGAAAGCTTTAAATATTCCCGAAAATGAAAAAATCACAGTATGGTTCAGAGAAGGCACGTATGAAATTTTTGAAACTGTAAGCTTTGACGCTACTGATAAGAGTAACGTTCTTTATCGTTCATACCCTAATGAAAAGGTTGAATTTACCGGCTCTAAAGAGGTAAAAGGTAATTGGGAAAAGACAAGAATCAATAACGTTGATGCTTTTGTTACAGATATGCCCGTAGAAAGTGATGACGATTATTTCCGTTCTATGTTTAAAGACGGCAAGCGTCTTTCAAGACCGAATTATCCTAAAACAGACGTTTTCAAGGTAGCTAAAGAGCCTGAGGATAACGAAAAAATCATTTCAGACTGGGATGCAAATTTCTTCGTATACTCCCCTGTTTTATATGCTCATCCCGAGGATTTACTTAACTTTAAAAATCAGACTGATATTGACGTTAAGCTTATGCACTTCTGGTGTGAGGATTTATTACCCGTGCATTCAATTGATATTGAAACGGGTAAAATCATTACAACAAAGCCTACGGCTATGAAAACTCGAGTTGACGATAACTACATTTTAGAAAACGTTAGAGAAGCCCTTTCACTCCCGGGTGAATGGTACCTTGACCGTAGCGAAGAAAAGCTTTACTACATACCTGAAGAAAACGATACTTTAGAAAACACCGTGCTTTTCGCAGGCGTTAACGAAAAGCTAATCTCAGTTGACGGTGCAAGTAATATTTCGTTCCAGGGCATTGATTTTATAAACACCGACTGGAACCATATTGACGGTACTCACACAGGATATCCCTTTGATAAAGCTCACGAGCTTTCAAAAATAATTAAATACGGTGTTGAGCATCCTCAGGCGGCATTCGAGGTTCCGGCTACAATACTCGTTAACTCTTCAAAGGAAATCAATTTTACTGATTGTAAGTTCGAAAATATTTCATACTCTGCAGTAAAATTTGACAATGCTTCAAAGGACTGCAAAATCACAAGCTGTTTATTCAATGAAATTGGCGGTAACGCAATTTTTATTAACGGACAATTCGTAGTTCCTGCATCAACACAAAACATTGACGTTACCGATTGTCACATAAGCAATTACGGCAGAATTTTCAATAACGCTATCGGTATACTTCTTACTCACGCTATTGATTGCGACCTTACCCACAACGAAATTCACGACGGTTGGTACACGGGTATTTCTGTTGGATGGAACTGGGGTTATACGGATAATCCTACAAACAACATTAATATCAGCAATAATCTCATTTACAATATCGGTAACGCCTGGCTTTCCGATATGGGCGGCATTTATACCCTCGGTATTCAGCCCGACACAGTTATTTCAGGTAATATAATTCACAACGTAGGCTGTGACGAAGGTCAATACGGCTATGGCGGTTGGGGTATTTACCTTGACGAAGGCTCTTCTGAAATACTCGTTGAAAACAACCTTGTATATGATTGCTCTTCGCAAACCTTCCACCAGCATTACGGCAAAGATAATATGATAAAAAATAATATTTTTGCATTCGGTGGTGAGGGTCAATTTAGAATCACAAGAAATGAAGACCATAACTCTTTGTATCTATATAACAACATTCTTGTTGGCGATGACTCACCTATGTACTTTGAAACGTTGAGTATGGATTGGTTTGTTGATGATAAGAATCTTTACTGGGATTATAACACCTTTGGTAAAACAGTATTTTCAGGCTCATCTACAAGCATTTTTGATAGTGAAAACATTCTCGGCATGAGAGGCAGAGGTTATTATAACAATGCTGTATTAGCAGACCCGTTGTTTAAGGGTGCCGAAAACCGTGATTTCACGCTTGCCGACAACTCCCCTGCTATTGAAGCCGGATTTGTACCATTTGAATATAATGCAGGTACAATAACAAAGTTTTAGTAAAAAAACGTCTTGTTTTCAAAACGAAAACAAGACGTTTTTTATTTTTTATTCCTTTATACCAAACACAAGCTTAAGAAAACCTTTAAGAATCTTGGGACTACGGCAAACAACAACTTTCATAAATCACCACTCCTTAATACGTTTACTACATATTATGAAAGTGATGAAAAAAGGTTACAACTGCCAATCCTTTAAATCCTTAACGTCATTATACATTGAAACGTAGTTTGCGTGACGGCTTTTATCAATTTCACCGTTATCAAGAGCCTCTAAAATAAGGCATCCTTTTTCAACGGTATGAGAACAGCTTGTAAATTTGCATTTACCTAAATACTCGCTGAATTCAGGGAAACAGAAGGGAAGATTTTCTTTTACTATTACTTCGCTCGTTTGCTCAATGTCAAGAGAAGAAAAGCCCGGTGTATCAGCAACGTAGCCATTACCGATTTTATATAGAGTAACCTCTCTTGTGGTATGACGGCCTCTGCCTAATTTATCACTCACTTCGCCCGTAGCAAGAGAAAATCTTTCGTCAATTGAATTTAAAAGAGATGATTTACCTACGCCCGTGTTACCCGTGAAAACGGTAATTCCGTCGCCTATCATCTTTTTAACCTCGTCTATACCCTCACCCGTTTTACAGCATACAGATGCAACAGGTATGCCAGCCGTTTTATAGATTGCTTCGTATTCCGAAGTATCACCTAAATCACTTTTTGAAAAGACAACGCAAGGCTTTATACCTTTATCAACCGCAATAGCAGTAAGCTTGTCTATAACAAGCAAGCTTGGCACCGGCTCTTTTACAGATGAGATAATAATTAACGTATCGATATTAGCTACAGGAGGACGTAAAAGAAAGTTTTTCCTTTCTTTAATTTCATCAATAGTATTCTCTTTATTCTCTCTGACGGTGATAGTCACTCTATCACCTGCAAGAGGCGTAATTTTCTTTTTTCTGAAAGCACCTCTTGCTTTGCACTCATATATTTCACCGAAGGCTTCTACATAATAGAAGCCTCCGATACCTTTTATAATTATTCCGTCTAAAATTTTATCCATATTTATTGAACTATAATTGTTGGCGTAGTTGATGGCTCAGTAGTCACTGCTGACGCTTCTTTAGCTACAGTAAGAACGATCAAGGTGGTTTTATCAAGGTGCGGTGCTGAATTATATACAGGCGACTGTTTAATTACCGTACCCGTTTTTTCGAAGCTCACTTCATATTTTAAGGTTATATTTTTATAACCGTTAGCATTAAGTGCGGCTATCGCTTCAAGTTCTTCCATACCTATTACGTCAACGTAGAAAGCGACATCATTGGTTTTTTCTTTTTTGAAGTTTACAGGTTCTCTTGTAAAATCAACAGTTGCTTCATAATAAAGAGCCTCGTTTAAATAAACCTCAATTTTAGATTCAGGCTGATTTCCGCTTACGTTTACTAAATACGAGGTAACGTTATTAGTATCTACAACTTCGCTTTTAGTTGTTTCACCGTCAAGCATAACCTTTACTGTAATTTTACCTGCACGAGGTAAATTAAGAAGCTTTTCTGCATTAAGACAGCCTGAGCTTACGGTAAGCACAACGCTATCACCCTCTTTAACGGGTGAGCCGTCAGCCGGTGACTGATTTATAACGTAATCCTTTTCAATACTACTATCAGCAGTTTCAATCTTTGTAAGCACTAAGCCATTCTTTTTAAGAAGCTCCTTTGCTTCGTCTAAGGATTTACCTTCAAGCTTCGGCATTTTAAAGAGCTTATTTGAGTTTACGTCGGCTGCATAATAAACCGTAACTGTTGACCCTGCTAAAACACTTGAATTGGCGGCAGGCTCAGTACGTACAACCTGACCGATTTCTAAATCATCAGATTCTATAGGAACCGTAGTAACTTTAAATCCTAAACGTTCAAGAGAATCACAAGCCTCTTTATAATTTTTCTCAGTAAAATCAGGAATAACCTGACCTTCACCGGCTTTAACTATATAAAGACGGATTGTTGAGCCTTTAGGAATCGTATCACCTGCTTTGGGGTCTTGGTCATAAACGCACCCCTCTTCACCGTCAGAAAAAGAAGCATAATACGTTTCAAAATTGTATTTCTTTTCATATTCTTCATTACCAAGAATAAGTTCTTCGTAATTCAAGCCGATAAAATTATCAACCTCAATTTTTTTACCTACACCTAAAGTAATGTTACCGTTTTTAAGCATAGATACTATAAGAACAATGATAAATATAACAAGTGCTACCGCTATACCTGCAACAATAGCAACTGTTTTACCGTTTTTGCTCTTTTTCTGAGCTACCGGAGCTTCACGTCGCGGTTTTGCAGGACGACGTGCAGTTTTATTCTGAACATCGGTAACCGCAGATACAGAAACACGCTCTCTTACACCCGTATCACTAAAGTCATCATAATCAACAGTAATATTCTTTTTCTCTTGAATCTTATTAATCGGGCGAGTAGGCTCTTTATCAATAAAATACGTTCTGTAATCAAACTTAATATTGGGGTTACGCTTCAATTCCTCAAGATCAAGAAGCATTTCAGCTGCAGTCTGATATCTTTCTCGCGGTACCTTCTGCATTGCTTTCATTGTAATCTGCTCAAAGCCCATAGGAATCTCTGGGTTAATCATACGAGGAAGAGTTGCCTCATCATTAACCTGCATCAAAGCAACCGCAACTGCACTATCACCATCAAAGGGTAACTTACCCGTTAACATCTCATAAAGCACGATACCAACTGAATATATATCTGCTTTTTCATCGGTAAGCTCACCCTTAGCTTGCTCGGGACTGATATAATGAACAGAGCCGATAGCTTTTTCAGTAACAGTTCTTGTTTCGCTGTGGCTGAAACGTGCAATACCAAAATCAGTTACTTTAATAGTACCGTTTTCAAGAAGCATTATGTTTTGCGGTTTTACATCACGGTGAACGATACCTTTATCGTGAGCGTGCTGAAGAGCACGAAGAATCTGGATAATAAAGAACAATGCTTCATTCCAATCAATATTTCCGCATTTTTCTATGTACTCTTTAAGTGTAATGCCCTCAACATATTCCATAACAATATATTGAAGCCTGTCACCAAAGCTCACATCAAAAACCTTTACTATATTAGGATGAGATAAAACTGCAATTGCCTTAGATTCATTCTTAAATCTTCTGCGAAATTCCTCATTTGCAAGGTATTCATCTTTAAGCACCTTTACAGCAACAATTCTATCATCAATATTATCGTATGCTTTATAAACAATAGCCATACCGCCGACACCGATAACATCTTGTATCTCGTACCTGCCGTCAAGCCTTTTACCTACATAATTTTCCATACTTACTCTCCTTGATTATCGCTCGAAATCAAAACAACGGTTATATTATCGTGACCGCCGTTAAGATTTGCCGTTTCCACAAGTTTTTCGGTTGAAGAATCACCGTATTCTTTTACTGTTTTTAAAATATCGTCATCTCTCACGTAACCGTTTAAGCCATCGGTACATAAAAGAAGTATATCTTCCTCTTTAATATCCACAATATCAACGTCAACATCAACAAAGCCCTCAATACCGATTGCTCTTGTAATGATATTTTTGTCGGGATGGTTTTCCGCCTCTTCAAGTGTAATTTTACCATTATCAACCAACAATTGAACGTATGAATGATCTTTTGTAATCTGCTTTATAGTATCGTTTACAATATAAGCTCTGCTATCGCCGACGTGGGCAACAACAGCAATATTATTAACAATAACAACTGCAACGATTGTTGTACCCATACCCTTTAATTCTCTATCCTTGAGAGATTCATCAAAAACGTATGAGTTTGCGGCATTGATAGCTGAAACGAGCATATTTTTAACGTTGTTGACGGTCATATCCTCTCTGTAAGAGCGTTTTATAGCATTAACTGTTTTATCAATACACAAAGAGCTTGCTACCTGACCGCCTGAAACACCGCCCATACCATCGCAAACGACAGCCCAAACAGTGCCGTCATTAAAATAGCCTGTGTCAAAGGCATCCTGATTTGTTTCTCTTGTTTTACCTATATCGGTTTTTGCATAAACATTCACGGTGTTTCACCTCACTTATTATTGTTATCTTCTTTAATTTTTTCTCTGCGAAGCTGACCGCAGGAAGCATTTATATCTGACCCTAAGGTTCTTCTTATTGTAACTGTGTGACCGTATTTTTCAAGAATTTTTTTGAAGCTTTCAATATCACTGTCAGCACTTCGTTTATGGCTTTTCTCTGCAACCTCGTTTGCAGGAATAAGATTTATATGGCATAAAATCCCTTTAAGCTTCAAGGCTAATTCTTTGGCACATTCGGGAGTATCGTTTACCCCCTTCATCATTGCATACTCAAAGGATATTCTTCTTGAGGTTTTATCACCGTAAAGCTTGCAAGCCTTAAGTAACTCATCAACGCCCCATTTATTATTTACAGGCATTATTTTTGAACGGATTTCATCGTTTGGTGCATGTAAAGAAACTGAAAGCGTTAACTGAAGGTTTTTATCAAGCAAATCATATATACGAGGAACGATACCGCTTGTAGAAAGTGAAATATGCCTCATACCGATATTAAGTCCTTTTTCATCGCTTACAAGGGAAAGAAATTTCATAACGTTATCATAATTATCAAGGGGCTCACCCATACCCATAAGCACGATACGGGAAATGCGCAAGGATAAATCTCTTTGAGCGGCATAAATCTGACCGAGAATTTCCGAGGGGGCAAGGTGCCTTTTAAAACCACCTATACCCGAAGCACAGAAAGCACACCCCATTTTACAACCTACCTGAGTTGAAACGCATATTGTATGTCCGTATTTATAATCCATAACAACGCACTCAAGATACTCACCGTCAGGCAATGTAAAAAGATATTTTACAGTATTATCATACTGCGAAACCAGTTTTTTTTCAATAGTACAGGAAAATATGACAAAATTGTCACTTAAAAAGCGAATCATATCCTTTGAGATATTCGTCATATCCTCAAAAGATGAAACGCATTTTTTATGGAGCCAGTCGTAAACCTGAGTTGCTCTGAATTTAGGCAAGCCTAATTCTTTAAACTCTTCGCAAAGCTCTTCAAAATTTAACGAAACAATATCCTTTTTACTCATAAATTCCTTACTTTCTTACAAAAACGGCAACGAAAAAGCCGTCACAATTATTTTTATGCGGAAAAAGAGTGAGATAATCCCCTTCTTCAACCGTTCTTTCTATATCAGGTAACGCTCTGATTGAAGAAAAATCAGGGTTTTCCTTTAAAAAAGCGTCACATATTTTTCTATTTTCATTGGGGTTAATTGAACAAGTTGAGTAAACTAATTTACCGCCACTTTTAACGTATTTTGATGATGTATTCAAAATCTCTTTTTGTATGGGTAAAAGTGATTTCGCATCATCTAGCTTTTTATATTTTATTTCGGGCTTCTTTGTAATTATGCCTAATCCCGAGCAAGGCACATCACAAAGGACTCTGTCTGCTTTTGGAAAACCTTCATTTAAAACAGTTGCATCATTCACCGCGGGTTTAATACAACTAAGACCTAACCTTTCGGCACCCTTTTTTATTAAGTCTGTTCTTTGTGCGTAAATATCACAGGAAATAACAGTGCCGTTATTATTCATTTTCTCGGCAATTGTAAAGGTTTTACCGCCGGGGGCGGCACAAACATCAATTGCAGTACAGCCCGAGAATACGTCTAACGCCTCAATGCAAAGCTGAGAGGATAAATCCTCAACGTGAAAATAACCTTTTTTATATGATTCAAGATTATAAACAGCACCGTTAAAGGCTATTTCTACCGCATTGGGAAGGTAGGTTTTATAAGCAATTACACCTTCATTTTTAAAAAACTTAATCAATTCATCAGTTGAAATTTTAGTATTATTAACACGAACAAAAATCTTTTTCGGCAAAAGACTATGCTTAAAAAACTCCTCTGCATTTTCTTTGCCGTAGTGATGAGTAAGAAACTTAACAAGCTCTTCGGGTACAGAATATTGAACCGAGGTAAGCTCGTCACCACTCAAAGTTGAAAAATCCAACTGATTATTATCAGATATTTTTCTTAACACTGCATTGACAAGCCCGGAAGCATAAGAAAATTTGCCTTTTTTAATTAAATTTACCATTTCGTTAACCGCCGCTCTTTCGGGGATTTTATCCATAAATAAAATCTGATAAGCACCAATTCTCAAAGCGGTAAGAACAGGTGTTTTTAGTTTTGTTATGGGTTGTGATAAATATTTATTTATTATGTAATCAAGAGTAATTTTTCTTTCAATTACACCGTAAACCAAGCGAGAAATAAAAGCACAATCAGTGCTGTCAGGATTGTACATCTTAACAGCACTGTCAATAGCTATATTTGAATATGCTTTATCTGCTTCGATTTTACAAAGAATCTCGAAGGCTATTTCTCTTGGTTTTTTTGTCATTGTCTTCTTCTCCCACCGTACCTTAAAATTAAACGAAGAAGCTGAGCAACGCTTGTAGCAAGAGCCGCAACGTATGTCATTGCCGCCATTTTAAGCACCTTTGCAGCACCTTGTTTTTCTTCAAAGGTAAGAAGCCCGTTAGACTCAATAACGCTTAACGCTCGTTTACTTGCATTAAACTCTACAGGCAACGTTACGAGCTGGAAGATTGAAACAAACGAAAAGAAGCCTATACCAATCCAGATAAGTGGCTCGAATGAGAGGACAAGACCAATAAGAAGCAAAGGCATTGATAAAGTTGAGCCAATATTACAAACGGGCAAAATCGTGTTCCTTATTTTTATCGGTGCATAGCCTTGCGCATGCTGTGCGGCATGACCTGCCTCATGACAAGCAACACCTATTGCGGCAACAGAAGTACTGTTATAAACACCGTTAGAAAGCCTTATTACGTTTTTAGTTGGGTCGTAATGGTCAGACAACGTACCGGGCGTGCTTTCAATCTGAACGTTATATATACCGTAATAATTTAAAACCATTTGTGCCGCTTGCGCGCCTGTAAGGTTTTTCACATTATGAACACCGGAATATTTTGCATAAGTTGATTTTAACTTTGACTGTATAATCAAAGACGCAATTATCACCGGAACAACAAGAATAATGTAATAATAATCAAAGTAAAAATATGGCATTATATCACCCTCCGATAATAATTTAATATAAAAACATTACAACAAAAGTAAAAAACTGTTAACAATCTTTTAATAACGAGTATCCGTCAGGAATCGGGTTACCACGCAAGAAATCTGCAGCTTTCATTCTCTTTTTACCTTCATACTGCACCTCAGTAATTATAACAGGTTTTCCGTCACCACAGAAAACTGCTAACCCCTCTTTCACAGCTTTAACTGTGCCCGCTTCACCGCTACCTAAAGAATCAGTAAGGTATGAACGGAATAATTTCAAGGTTTTACCGTTGTAAACAGTAAGTGCAACGGGCCACGGATCTAACCCTCTGATTTGATTGTGCACCTGCTGTGCTGAATTATTCCAATCTACAGGTGACATTGATTTATCAAGCATTGAAGCGTATGTGCTTTCCTCATCGTTTTGCTTTTCGGGTTTTAATTCATCCTTTTGGAGCTTATCAAGAGTTTTTATAAGAAGCTGGGCACCCATATCGGCTAACCTATCAAAAAGCTCACCTGAGGTTTCGTTTTCACCGATTTTTGTTTTCTCTACTAAAAGCATATCGCCTGTATCGAGGCCAACGTCCATCTGCATAGCGGTTACGCCTGCATATTCTTCACCGTCAAGCACGCACCTTTGAATAGGTGCTGCTCCTCTGTATTTAGGAAGAATTGAGCCGTGTATATTGATACAACCGTACTTTGAAAACTCAAGGAAATCCTTAGGAAGAATTTTGCCGTATGCAACTACAATTACAACGTCGGGATTTGTTTCTTTAAGAATTTCAATCCCCTCACCATTTTTTAGTGTTTGCGGTTGATAGACTTTTATACCTGCATTTTCAGCTTCAATTTTAACGGGTGGAGGTGTTAAAATTGCTTTTCTTCCTACAGGTTTATCGGGTTGAGTTACAACACCGCAAACGTCATATTTATTTTCAATTAAGGCTTTTAATGGCTTTACCGCAAAATCCGGTGTACCCATATAAAGTATTTTCATAAAATCACCTTAAATTTATTATCCAAAAATTCAATTAATCTTCTTCAGCTTCAACTCTGTAAAGACATTCGCCCTCGTCAAGCTTATCTTTATAAAGTATTCCGTCTAAATGGTCAATTTCGTGGCAGAAGCAACGAGCCTTTAAAGCTTCACCTTTATAAAGGCACCATTTACCCTCTCTGTTCTGAGCCTTTACTTTGACTATATTAGGACGGGTTACGGTACCTTGAAGCCCAGGAAGAGAAAGGCAACCCTCAACACCCGTCTGAGCACCGTCTTCAAATGTAATTTCCGGGTTTATAAGCTCGATAAAATCATTTCTGTCTTCGCTTACATCCATTACTACTACTCTTTTTAAAACACCAACCTGAGGCCCTGCAAGACCCACACCGCCTGAATGATACATAGTTTCCTTCATATCATCAAGCAAATCAAAAAGTCGGTCGTTGAACTCTGTTACTTCACGTGATTTTTTTCTGAGAATAGGGTCATCGTCAACCCTTATATTTCTAATAGCCACAATATACTCCTTCGGAGTGAATTTTTATTATCACTCATATTTCTTAATTAAACTTAAAATCCTATGAAAGCGGATTTATATCAACAGTAACGCTTGCGGTACAGTTTTTAGTATCTTTAAGATAGGCTTTTAAAAGCTGCGACATCATACTGCGGAAGCGTTTGTTATTTTTACATTTTATAGTTAAAACGTTTCTGTATTTATTACTGATTTTTGATACTCTCGGTTGAATCGGACCGAGGAGATTTATTTTTACATCTGTAAACTCTTCACTGACCGCTTTTATTACCATATCTGAGAATATTTTTGCACTTTTAAAGGAGTTATTAAATAACTCGCTTGTAAAGGTTACCGAGCATATATCACAATACGGAGGATAAACCAAACTTTTTCTTATAACTGATTCCATTTCGAAAAATGATTCGTAATCCTGCTGAGCTGACAACTCAATAATATCATTATCAGGTAAGGTAGTCTGAATATATGCTTTGCCCTCAAAGTCACCTCTGCCCGACCTGCCTATAACCTGAGTCAATAAGTCAAAAGCACGTTCACTGCTTCTGAAATCATCGTTATACAGCTGATGGTCTATTGAGATTATACCAACAAGAGTAACTCGAGGAAAATCAAGACCTTTTGCAACCATTTGAGTACCTAAAAGAATATCATACTCACCATTTGCAAAGGCAGTTAATTTTTCCTGATAAGAATATCTTGCCATAGTTGTATCAGCGTCCATACGTAAAATACGGGCACCTGGGAAGATGTTCTCTAACTCTTCTTCAATTCTTTGAGTGCCGAAGCCTGCGTATCTCACCGCTTTTTCACCGCAAACCGAACAAACGTCGGTATATATTTCGGAATGTCCGCAATAATGGCACATAAGCCTTTTATTTGCACTGTGATAAGTTAAAGATATACTGCAATTCGGACAGGTCAGCACAGTTTTACAAGCACCACAGCTTGCAAAGGTATTAAAGCCTCTTCTATTCATAAGAAGAATGGCTTGTTTTTTATCCTCAAGACATTTTTCAAGAGCCTCGTAAAGCTCGTTACTTAACGGGCCTTGAGTATTGCTGATATCAACGGTTACTACCTGAGGTAAAACCGCTTTACCGTATCTTTGAGAAAGCTTTATATAAGTATACTTCCCATCAATTGCATTTTTATATGACTCAACGGATGGTGTTGCAGACGACAACAATAATAAAGCATTATTATAAGCACATCTGAATCTTGCAACGTCGCGGGCGTGATAACGGGGTGACATTTCTGATTTATAGGTATGCTCATGCTCCTCGTCAATAACAATCAGACCTAAATCTGAAAATGGAGCGAAAACCGCAGAGCGAGTACCGATTGCTATTTTAGCTTCACCGTTTTTAACCCTTTTCCATTCGTCTATTCTCTCACCTGCTGAAAGAGCGCTATGAAAAACAGCAACACTGTCGCCGAAATGAGAATAGAAAATACCGAGAGTCTGAGGTGTAAGGGCAATTTCAGGCACCATTACAATAACGCCTTTACCGTCATTAACAACCTTTTCAATTAATTTTAAAAAGACTTGAGTTTTACCTGAGCCTGTTACACCGTAAAGAAGTGCAGCTGCACCTTCAGGTGCATTATATTTATCTAAAAGCTTTTGATAGGCTTCATTTTGAGAAGCAGTTAAAACAGGTGACGGTGCATTTTCTTTTGAGCGGTCGTATCCCGGCTTCCTGTAAATTTCACTGTCAAAGGTTTCAACTAAGCCTTTCTTTTCAAGCGCACTGACAACAACGGGGGTAACGCCTGTAAAATAGCAAACCTCTTTAACAGAAGCGCCACCAATATCAATAAGCAGGTTTAAAACGCTTTTTTGCTTTGTTGTTAAGGTTGGGGCTATTTCCTCCGCTTGAATTTCACTAACGGCAAGACGCACGTTTCTGACGGTCAAATCCCCTACCTTTCGCTTTGCATCAACGTTTGTAATCAAAACGTCTTGCTTTACAAGCTTATCAAGAATTTTTGTTTCGTTATCAAAGCCTAAATCAGATAAAATCTTCTCTTTTTTAACAAACTTACAACCACCCTTCAGATAGTTGTAAACTCTCAATTCATCTTCTGATAATTTATTTTCTTTTTCGGTAGTTACGGTATTTGCCATATAGGATACAACGTAATTAAGACCTATACCGGCCGGAAGCATCGCCTTTGCCGCCTCATAAAGAGTGCAAAAGGTATTTTCTTTCAACCAGAAAACAAGTGAAATCATCTCATCATCAAAAAGCGGTGCTTTATCAAGCACTGCACTTATTGATTTTAATTTCACTCCGCTTTCGGCTTCAAAAATCGGCTTCACAGACAATATAAGTCCCTGTTTTTTTCGGTTTCCGTTACCGAAAGGCACTAAAACACGGCATCCCGCTAAAGCTCTACCCTCTAATTCAAAAGGAATTTTATACGAATAGGGCGAATCGAAATGGTATGCTATACCCTCAACGGCAACCTCGGCAAAAAAACCACCGTCAACCATAATCAGATATTTGCGATTTCATCAGGCTCAATGATTTTATATTCTTCGTTAAGAAGCTCATTGAGTGCTTCACTTACGGGTTTTTCGGTTGTAATAACCTTATCCTCTAAGTTTTTATCGGAAATTGCACGGGCACGTTTTGCAGTAGCAGTTACGAGAGAGTAACGGCTGATGTGACCTGAAAGAACTTTACTAAGGTCCTGATTAAGCATAAATTTATCTTCCTTTCAATTATTTGTTTAATATTTCATCAATAATGGTTTGCATACGTGAATATTTAGTTTTCTCAGCATTAAGAATGCCACAAACTGTTTCCGCACACAAATCAACATTATCGTTTATAACAACGTAATCATACTGAGGCGCTTTTGCCATCTCTTTAAGAGCAGTATTATAACGGATATTAAAGCTTTCCTCAGTTTCTGTGCCTCTGCCTAAGAGGCGATTTTTAAGCTCCTCCTTTGAGGGCGGGAAAATAAAAATAGAAACAGCTTCATTGAAAGCTTTTTTAATATTTTCTGCACCTTCAACCTCAATTTTAAGGAGAACGCAACCGCCTTTACTAACACGGTTTTCGATTTCGCTTTTCAACGTACCGTAGTAATTACCGCTATATTCGGTATATTCTACAAATTCGTTGTTTTTTATTTTTTCAAGAAATTCTTCTTTTGAAATGAAATAGTAATCTACCCCGTTGATTTCGCCATCACGCATTGCTCTTGTAGTAACAGAAACGGTTTTATCAAAAACATAGCCTTGTTCTTTAATTTTATCTAAAACAGTATCTTTACCGCAGCCTGACGGACCTGAAAAAACAACAAGCATACCTTTATTCTTCAAATCCAAAGCCTTGTCCTCCCTTTTGGTCATTGAATCTTGCTAACAACTGTTCAGCAGTTAAAAAGGATAATACAACATTATCACTATCAGTAATAATAACACCTTTTGTTTTTCTGCCGTGGGTTGCATCTATAAGCTGTGCTCGCTCTTTACATTCTTGAATCATTCTTTTTGCAGGTGCTGATTCGGGACTGATTACGGCAACAACTCTATCGGCATTTATAAGATTACCGAAACCGATATTTACAAGCTTCATATTATCAATCCTATTCAATGTTTTGTATTTGCTCTCTGATTTTTTCAACCTCAGCTTTGATATCAATCACTCTTCTTGCAATATCAACATCCTGAGCCTTTGAGCCTATTGTGTTAGCCTCACGGTTGATTTCCTGAACGAGGAAGTCAAGCTTTCTACCAACAGCTTCATCGGCTGAAAGTAACGTATGTAGCTGGTCAATATGACTTCTTAATCTTACAGTTTCTTCAGCAACTGCTATTTTATCAGCATAAATTGCCGCTTCTGTGAGAATTCTTGCTTCATCAATCTGAGTGTCACCTAAAACGTTTTTCATTCTTTCAAGTAGCTTTTCTGAATACTGTTTCACTGTTTCAGGTGAACGTTCTTCAATATAAGCAACGTTTGAAATAATTGTGTCAGCTCTTGAAAGAACGTCTGCTTTAAGCCTTTCACCCTCTGTTTCTCTCATTGAAATAAAGCTATCGAGTGCATCCTTAACAACGCTTTGAACCTTATCCCATAAATCCTCTTCATCAACAGGTGCTTTTGTAATAGAAAGAACGTCGGAAAAACGGGCAATCGAAAGTGCTGTTAAATCATTTTTTAACGCAAATTTCTCTGCAATCTCTTCAACTGCATTAACGTAGCCCTTTGCAAGAGGCTCGTTAACGCTAACAATAACGCTTTCGTCAGCAGTTGTTTCAATCTGAATGCTACATTCAACCTTACCTCTGGAAATTTCAGTTGAAAGAAGACTTTTCACCTTTTCTTCAAGGAAAGAAAAGGTTCTTGGCATTTTAGCATAAAAATCAAAATATCTGTTATTAACGCTTTTGATTTCAACTGTAATATTATAACCTTCAACAGCAGCCTGCGCTCTGCCGAAGCCTGTCATACTTCTTATCATTTTAATATCCTCTAAAAAAATTATTATATAATTATACTAAATATATAGATTGTTGTCAATTTTATTCTGCTTATTGAGCTTGAAGGCGATGCACTTCGTCATCGGTAAGCTCACGCCATTTACCCGGCTTTAACATACCTAATTTAATAGAGCCTACGGCATTTCTTTTAAGCCTTATAACCTCAAGACTTACCTCTTCGCACATTTTACGGATCTGCCTGTTTCTACCCTCGTAAATAGTAATTTCGAAAACGCTTCTACCTGCGCTTTTTTCAATAATACGAACATTTGCAGGTAAGGTTTCGCGTCCGTCACCGTCAATATCTATACCCTTTTCAAGCTTTTCAACCTGAGCATCGTTAATATTTGAACGGACAGTTACTCTGTAAGTTTTAGGAACATGCTTTCTGGGATGCATTACGGCATTCGCAAATGCACCGTCATTTGTGAGAAGCAACAAGCCTTCGGAATCTCTGTCAAGTCTTCCTACGGGGTAAACGGTTGCACCTACGTCCTCAACAAGCTCTGCAACACATTTTCTTCCCAATTCGTCGCTCATTGTTGTAACGTAGCCTCTTGGTTTATTAAGCATTATATAGTACTTCTGCTTTACTGCTACAACCTTTTTACCGTTAACGGTAACAGTATCTTTTTTAGGGTCAACCTTATCGCCTAATTGAGCAACTACTCCGTTAACTCTTACCTTTCCTGCTTTTATAAGTTCTTCTGCTTTTCTTCTTGAAGCAACAGAACATTCTGATAAATACTTTTGTAATCTTTCCTGTGCCATAATTTATATTCTAATTTATCCTTTTATCTTTTTTAATTTATCCAATAGTGACGGTGGCTTATTTTGTGGCTCAAAATCGAGAAAAGCATTTTCTTTACTGACAAGATAGCTTTCACAAATGAGATTATTAAAGCCATCTCTTACCTCAACCTTGCCTACTACGTCACCGCATTTTATATCTGCATATAAAAACTGTTCACAATAAACTATTGTTTTCGTTTCAATTTCTTTTACTGAAAAGAAGCTCAGTTCTGACAACAGTTCAACTTTTACGTGCTGTTTATTCGAGCCAACAACGTTCACCTTAATACCGCTATCATCAAACTGAACGTTTCTTTTGGCTGATTTTTTGAAGCCGAAATCATATAGCTTTTTATGGTCGTTCCAATCGTCAGGCGCTTTAAGAGTAACGGCAATAAGAGTTAAACCGTTTCTTTCACAAGCACTTACAAGACATCTTCCCGAAGCCTTTGTAAAGCCCGTTTTAACACCAAAAACACCCTCACAGCTATCAAGAAGCTTGTTATGATTTGTAAACGTTCTGTCGTATGGCGGATTGCCGTATGAAACCCTTGCTTGCTTCAACGAGCATATAATTTTAAATTCAGGATTACTTAATGCATAGCGGGCAAGCAAAGCCATATCATAAGCGGTGGAAAAATGCCCTTCCTCCGTCAAGCCTGAAGGGTTTTTGAAGGATGTATTTTTCATACCTATTGATTTCGCTTTTTCATTCATAAGAACAGAGAATGCATCAATAGTTCCGCTTACTGCAGTCGCAGTAACATTCGCCGCATCGTTTCCGCTTTCCAAAAGCATACCTTTAAGTAACACTTCGCCCGTAACAACATCATCAGCCTTTAAGCCTATAGACGTACCTTCAATTTTAACATCTTCACCCTTAACCTTTATTTCATCAGATAAATCAAGGTTTTCAAGAAGCAAAACTGACGTCATTATCTTCGTAGTACTTGCAATCCCGCGTTTTTCGTGACAATTCTTTTCATAAACTATTTCGCCCGTCTGAGCATTGAGAAGAACGGCTGAAGAAGCTGATAAAGCAACGTCATCATTAGAAGTTGCATACGAAATTACGCAAAAAGGCCTGAAAAAAATGCAAGCTAAAACAAAAACAATACATATTCTATTTAGCAAAACAACCACCTGCTTTCAAAAAATAATATGCAGGTGGTTTGGGCGAAATGAGTTACTCAATCCGCCTATGAAATTATAAAAGATTATTCAGCTGTTGCTTCAACATCTACTTCAGCATCAGCTTTTTTCTTTTTTGCAAGATTTGTAACCTTATCAAACATTTCGGGTACTAAGCTTACTGCTCTTTCAACTGCATTGTCGTTTGAAACGATATGCTTGATTGTAACGTCACCGTCTTTTACAACGAGGAAAGCAACGGGGTTGATTGTGATACCTGCACCACCTGCACCGCCGAAAAGCTCAACGTTATTTTTTGAGGGGAAGTCTGAACCGCCTGAAGCAAATCCGTATGTAACCTTTGAAACAGGGATAATTGTAAGGCCGTCGGGTAAGTTAATAGGCTCACCTATAATTGTGCTTACGTCAACTAAATCTCTTACCTTTTCAATTGTTGTTCTGAGAATACCGTTTGCTGATTTTTCCATGATAGAAAACTCCTTCCTAATTATATAAGTTTTATTATTAATTATTTATTAGCACCCTCGGCAACTGTTTCTATAACTTCGGTTGCTTCTTGGGTTACAGGCTTTCTGCTCTTATCGCTTTTCTTTTTAGCGAAAAGAATTTTAAAGAGAACTTTAAATGCAAGTTGAACTGCAAGAACAACTGCACCGTTTGTGATTCTGATAGGAACTACATGAAGCTTAACGTAAGCTTTAGCAGTTGATTTCGTTGCAAGAAAATCGGGACTTATATCAAAATCATACTTTTTTACTTTGCAAGTAGAGACAAGCTTACCGAGTACGGGATACAACCAAGCACAAAGCTTACCGTGTTTAATAGCTGTATCAGCCGCATCACCGCCTGCTGTTACCATTGTAATATAAAGCTCGTCTATTGTAAAGGTTTTATAAAGCTTTCCAAAGAAACCGCCAAGACTATTGCCTACTGCACGAAACATTTTTTCAAGACCTTCATAGCCTTGGTCAAGGTAAAGCTGTTTAATAAGGCTATTACCCTGCTTCTTTTGTTTAGGTTGCTTCTTTGCTTTTGCTGTATCCTCATCCGTTGCAGTATCGGTTGCTTCATTTGCACCCTCAATTGCTTCTGTAGGGGTATCGGTTGCTTCAGCTACAGCTTCGCTCCCTTTTTTACCTTTGCTTTTTTTCGGTTTTTTCTCTTTTTTAGGTTTTTTTTCTTTTGTTGGGTCTACAATAGGTATTTTTATAAAAAGATATTGTAGCGTTACAAAGGTCTGCTCGCCGTAATCAATAATTACGGAGACCTTTATAGAAACCAGTATAACTATAAAGAGAATTATACCGAGTAACGTATATAAAACAGGCACATTATCACCCTTTTCGTTTAATTTATCAGATAAAAACTTACTCAGCTTTTTCTTCGCTTTCAACCTCTGCTTCATTATCACTCTCAGTTTTTGAATCATCAAAAAGTGAAAGCTGACCGTTTTCAACATCTGACATTAAAACATCTCTGTCTGCAGCGGGAAGCTCAGGTAAATCATCAAGTGAATTTAACGAAAAGCATCTTAAGAAGTTGGCTGTTGTACCGTAAAGAACGGGTCTTCCGGGTACATCGAGCCTGCCTTTTTCTTCTACAAGCTCTTTTTGGCAAAGAGTATTAACAACGCCTGAACAGTCAACACCTCTTATTTGCTCTATGTAAGGCTTTGTTATAGGCTGGTTATAAGCAATAATTGCAAGGACCTCAAAGGCAGCTTGAGAAAGCGGTGCATTTCTTTTCAAATCAAGTATTGTTCTTATTTCTTCAACAAACTCTTTTTTACTTGAAAGCTGATACTTATTGTCTAACTGTAAAAGACAAATACCGCTATCCTCTGCATCAAGCTTATTTTTTAATTCATCAAGTACAGTAAGCATTGTATCATCATCAATACCTAAAACTGATGCAATTTTATTATATTCTACAGGCTCGGCTGCCGCAAAAAGCACCGCCTGAGCTGCTGCTATTTGTTTTTTATCAATCAACGGATTCCATTCCTTCCAAAAGTTCTATCTGAATATCGTCACCGTCACCGGAAACATAAATAGTTTTATTTTTTGCAAGCTCCAACACAGCAAGAAAGGCTACGATTAAATCTGAACGTGATTTTGCCTCTCTGTAAATATCATAGAGCTTTCTTTTACGCTTTGATTTTAACGAAGTTACTATTGACTCAATTTTTGAGCCAACAGAAACAATTTTCTTCGTAACAATAGTTTTAAAGGAATCAAGGGGCGGAGGTAATCTACGAAGCTTTTTACCTGCCGCTAAGGAATACGCACCTAAAAGCTCAGATGGCTCGTGTAATCTCTTATATGACATATCGGGAGCAACCTCTTCAGGGAATGCTCTTACGGTATAATTAAAGCCATCAGTCATCTGAGAAAGCTTACCTGCAAGAATTTTACAATCTCTGTATTCAAGAAGCTCGTCTCGCAATTCGTTTTTTAACTCCTCTGCCTCGTCATAAACGGGTAAAAGAGAAACTGTTTTGATATAAACGAGTCTTGCTGCCATTTCTAAAAACTCGCTGGCAACCTCCATATTCTCTTCCTGCATTTCGCGAACGTAAGAAGTATACTGCTCAACAAGCTCAAGAATCGGAATATCATAGATATCGAGCTTATGTTTTGTAATAAGGTGTAAAAGCAAGTCCATAGGACCTTCGAACACCTCTAATTTATACGATATTTTTTCCATTTTACCTCATCATCATTTCAAAGGGGATTTGTGTAATATTTGAAAACAAACCAAGTATTAAACTTGATAAGAAGGAAAGCGGTGTAGTAAGAATTCCTGTAAAAAGTAATACAAAAAGACCTATCATTATATATCTTTCATATTGCATAATTTTATAATAATACTTCGACGGTAACAAAGCGGTTAATAATCTTGAGCCGTCAAGTGGCGGTATAGGAAGAAGATTGAACACGCCAAGATTTATATTTATTGCGGCGGCATAGAGGAAGAAAATGCCCATATATGCCATTGCTTCGTTTTGGAGCTTATATGCGCCAAAGGTACAAACGGCTCTCAAAAACAAAAAGATGAAGCTTTGTAGAAGGTTACAGGCAGGGCCTGCAAGAGCAACTATTGCCATATCTCTTTTAGGCTTTTTAAAGTGCCTCATTCTCACTTCGACAGGCTTTGCATAACCGAAGCCGAAAAGAAAAATCATAATTGCACCTATCCAATCGATATGAGCCATAGGGTTAATAGTTAACCTACCTCTTAAACGAGGAGTATCGTCGCCTAATTTAACCGCAACAAAGGCGTGGGCAAATTCGTGCAAGGGTGTTGCACAAAAAACTACAAAACAAATAGAGCCAACTAAAATAACAAGCTCTAAAAATTCCATATCCCCTCTCATAAATTGGCTGATATATCTAATCATAAATACGCCTCCGTTTTTTAACGATTATCTTGTGACGGTTACAACCCTGTCAATTCCGCAAGCATCTTTTATAATCCTTGCTTTCTGAGCTTTATTTACAAACATTGAAAGAATATCCTTTGCTTGCTCTTCGCCACATTCCATTGCGATACTGCCACCTTTATTAATAAAAGGAAACCAATTTTCACTTAATGCACGGTAAAATTCAAGACCGTCAGCACCGCCGTCAAGAGCCATAAAGGGCTCAAAGGCAATTTCAGGCTGTAAGGCTTTTATTTCGTCTGTCTTAATATACGGTGGATTTGAAAGAATCAAATCAGGCTTGGGTAACCCAAGAAAGCTTATTGTTTCAAGAATATCTTTTTTAACAATTGTAACATTATCCGCACATAAAAGCTCTTTATTCTTATTTGTATATTCAATTGCTTTATCAGAAATATCCACACAAAAGACTTTAACCGTAGGAAAAAGTTTTGCAACGCTTAAACCTACACAACCGCTACCGCAACATAAATCAAAGATTACTTCGCAGCCTGATTTATTAATCTTTTCAATAGCGTAATCAACGAGAAGTTCGGTTTCGGGGCGAGGTATTAAAACGCCCTCCCCAACTTTAAAGCTGAATTTGTGAAAATCCCACATTCCGATAATATACTGTAACGGCTCGTGATTGCTTCTTCTTTTAATGCAATCGTCAAAAAGAATAAGCTTACAGTCATCAACAGGATTACCCGAATTCAAAAGCAACTGAGTTTTATTCATACCGAAGCAATATGAAACTAACTGTTGAGCATCAAACTCAGGACTATCACACCCCGCCTCACTCAAGGCTTTTATTGCTTCGCGATATACGGAATATAAATTTTTCAAAGTGCATCATCCTCCGGATTATCCGTAAGGACTGCTTTCAATGACTCAATACCAACCTCGATAATGTCGTCGGTAGGCTCTTGCGTTGTTATTCTTTGCATCCAAAGACCCGGTGCTGAAAGAATTTTTACAAGTAAGTTTTCGTGCTTACCGGCGTATTTTATAAACTCGTAACTCACACCTACTGTAAGAGGCATAATCAAAAGCTTAATACCCATCCAAACAATTCTTACATCGTCAATACCGGGGAAAATTACTACAAGAGCAGATGAAAGGAAAATGCTGATTATAAGTACAACGAATATAAAGCTTGTACCGCAACGAGGGTGAAAGCGTTTTTGCTTTCTAACATTTTCTACGGTAAGCTCAAGACCGTGCTCATAGCAAAAAATAGATTTATGCTCTGCTCCGTGATACATAAAAACTCTTTTAATATCAGGAATTTTTGAAACTATCCAAACGTAAGCAACAAAAATTACCATTCTCATTATGCCCTCAAAAAGAGGATGTAAATCTGCAAGAGCATCTTTAAACAAATACTTATCAACAGTATCAACTAAAAATGTAGGTAAATAGAAGAAAAGTCCGAAAGCAAGAGCTACGCCTAACACCATTGAAATACCGGTTATTACCGCCATCATTTTAGGACCGAAATGGTCAGAAATCCATTTATCAAGCTTAGACATCTCTTCAGGGTCTATATCATCATCAATACCTGCTTTTTCTGCAGATTTTTCCATACATTTAAAACCGAAAAGAAGTGATTCAACCATATTTACTACCCCTCTTATAAGAGGGAGCTTTGCAGGCTTAAATTTATCTCTCAAATGCTTAACCTCAAGCATTTCCGTATCGATTGTGCCGTCGGGAAGCCTTACGGACATCGCAGCACCCTTTGGGCCTTGCATCATTATACCTTCAATAAGAGCCTGCCCACCTATTGAGGTTTTATGACAAACCTTATCATTACAATCTTTACTCATTTATATCTACCGCCGTTTCATCAATAATGGGGATTGGTGCTTCAACCGCAATTTCTTCAACAGGTAAAACAATTGTAACGGTTGTACCAATATCAAGCTCACTGTTTATTTCAAACGAACCGTTGTGAAGCTTTATAATTTCATCTACAACAGCAAGACCTATACCTGAACCACGCACCTCAAGGTTTGCTTTATAGAATTTCTTTTTAATGTTAGGTAAATCTTCGGGGGCGATACCGCAACCCGTATCAAGAAAGCTGATAGTTAAAATACCCTTTCCGACAGTTGCTTCAACGTTAACAAGACCGCCGGGCTTGGTATATTTGAAAGCATTATCAAGCACGTTAACGAAAACCTGTTTGATTCTGTTAGGGTCAGCCATCATCGGTGCCGGAAGCTCAGGTACGCTATAGGTAAGCTCTATACCATCTCTTTTTGAACGTTCCTTAAAGACGAAAATAGCCTCGTCAAGCTCTGCTAAAACGTCAATTTTTTCAAGACGAAGAGTCATACTGCCGTTTTGAATTCGGGAGAAATCAAGCAATTCCTCAACGAGTCTTGATAAATGTTCGGATTCGTTAATAATAACCTCCGTACCTCTACGGGCAAGCTCGCGATCTTCACCGTCAAGCTCCTTGAGCATTTCACCCCAACCCTTGATTGCAGTAAGAGGCGTTCTCAATTCATGAGAAACAGTTGAAATAAAGTCATTTTTAAGCTGGTCAGTTGCCGCTACTTCGGCAATCATAGCGTTTATAGAATCGGAAAGTTCAGTAATTTCGTCTTCACCTTCTACGTCGGTTTCAACACGAACATTGAAGTTTCCGTCAGCGAAATCGCGGGCAACGTCGTTGATTTTTTGAAGAGGCGAAACGATTGTTCTTACGAAAAACATACCTGAAAGAGCAACGAAGCCAAGAGATATAAGATAAACGACAAGAACAACAAGAATAAACATTATAATCTGCCTGTCGATGCCCCTCATTGACGTAATAAAACGAACTGCGCCCGAAAAACCGTCTTCGTAATCAGGCAAGGTCATTGCAACTGACATAATATGCTCGCCCTCGTCGTTAAAGCCTCGCCACTTGCTTATACCGCTACTCGATATTATAGCCTCTTCAACATCAGGCATATTATCTATTTTTTCGTTAACTATAAATCCGGAGGAAGAAACACAAACCTCACCGTGACGGTTAATCACCTGAATTTCCATTCTTGATTTATCGTTAAAACTATCAACAAACTCTTTCGATTTTTGTGTAAACACTTCATCATTTACACTAAGATACGGTGTAAAAAATGCAGTTACGTTATCGTTTGCGTATCCTGAAAGATAATCAGTAACGTAATTGTTGTAGTAGCTTACAACAAAAAGAACACAAACAGAAAAAAGAACAAGAAGAATGAGAGCAGTAATAAGCAAGGTATTTGTTGCCCAACGCTTTGTAATACCCTTAA
This sequence comes from Clostridia bacterium, assembly GCA_017937865.1. GTDB lineage: Bacteria > Bacillota > Clostridia > Oscillospirales > Acutalibacteraceae > DTU089. The sequence continues at coordinate 30,247 of JAGBCU010000002.1, forward strand.
ATTTCACCGTTCTCACCCCTTTTATATTTTTAAGAATTTTTAGTATTTAAATATCAGCACCACTTATAGCCCATACCCCAAACGGTAACAAGGTGCTTCGGAATTGAAGGCTCATCTTCAATTTTCATTCTTAGTCTTCTTATGTTTACGTCAACAACCTTTTCGTCTCCGAAGTAGGATTCGCCCCATACTTTTTTGAGAATATCGGTACGACTTAATGCTTTACCCGGATTCGAGAAAAAGAATTCTATAATCTGGAATTCAACCTGAGTAAGCTCTATAGGAGCGCCGTTTTTAAATAAGGCTCTGTTTCTTAAGTTAAGCTCAAATGGCTCAAGAACAATTTTATCTGATTTTTCTTGAGGTCTGCTTTGCTGAGTATTCATAGCAACTCTGCGGTAAACGCTATCAACTCTCGCCATAAGCTCTGAGGGTGAGAAGGGTTTAGTAATATAATCATCAGCCCCCATAAGAAGACCGGAAACCTTGTCCATTTCCTGAGTTTTGGCGGTAAGCATTATTATACCTACCGTACCGCTAACGGCTCTGAGACGCTTACAAACCTCAAGACCGTCAACATTAGGCATCATTATATCAAGAAGAACAACGTCAAAATCGCCTTCTTTTTCATTATAAAGCATCAAGGCTTGCTGACCGTCGCAGGCCTCAGTTACCTCATAGCCTGCTCGCTTTAATGTAATTGCTATAATTTCGCGGATAGCTGATTCATCTTCAGCAATAAGTACTTTTTTCATTTTTTCACTTCCAAATCAGATAAAAATAAATGATGATTTAATTCCTTCCTCGGTAACACCGAAGGATATACCAAAATCAGTTAATTCAAAATAGAATTTATCGCCACTCGCAGAAGAGTATAACGGTTTTATTGCACGGGGTTGTGGTTCATCATTTGAGTTATAGTAAATCGTAAATAAAACATCCTTTATCATTTGCTCCTGTTCATCCCAGACTCTGAATGATAAAGCTCTGTTTTGTGAATCATACTTAACCGTAACCTCATCAATACGAACAACCCTGTAAAGATACATATCAATCGGATTAAAAACGGTATGAACGTTGCCCTCGCTCTTGTCACCAAAAACGTTAGACCATTTAAGCATAGTAAAAATGTACAATCCGTCTTCTTTTTTTACGGTGAGTGCATTCGGGTCACCGCATAATTTTGTGTTTGCAGGAATTTCTATTAACCCGTCGCCATCAATATCACGGCAAAATACTTTTGAATTTCTTGTAGTTGTTGTATCAGCAGCTTCAAGACCATTTACCAATGAAATTATCATTGAATCCCAATACAAAAATTCTGTAAATAAAGTGTTATCGGTTTTAAGACAATCTATAAAGACACGGGTTGATTTTTTATTATTTACCGTAACTGTATCGGTTTGAATTTTAGAAACGCTACTGATATTTGAGGATAATTCAATTTCACTGAATTTAACAAAGCTATTATTATCTGTAACTGAAAAGCATCTGAAGAATGAACGCTGCGTTTCGCCCGTATCATCAAGATATATCAGCACTAAATCCTTTTTATTATCGCCGTTAACATCAATAAAGCTTTTCATGCTGTAATATTCGTTGCCTAACGTATTCATTTCATAAATACCGTTTTTACCTAAGGCAACTCCATAAACGCTGACGATTTTAGTGGACTTGCTGTCAAAAAGCGACCAACCGACGAAAATCTCAAAGCTACCATCCTCGTCATAATCTGAAAACGAAACGTCCTGAACACCGTTACCGCTACCTTTAATATCGGCACAGATAACCCACGTATCATTAACACATTCAAGAAGAGACATCCTAACAGTTGCATCAACAGATGAATCTGTATAAAAAACTATTGCCTCATCAGAACTATCACCGTTAAGGTCACGAAGTATAAACGCAGTTTGATACTCACCGTTCTGCGGTGCTTTTAACTGAATGTTTTTATCACCCATTAGTTTAAGAAAAGCTTTTTGCACCTCACCGTTTTCACCCGGTTGAGTCGGTGGCTTCATAAGGCTTTCAACTGAAAAGAAATTAAGAGAGCAACCCGAGCTTGAAATTATAAAACAAATTACACACAAAAGACCTATTATTCTTTTAAATCTCATAAGTCACTCTCCTTTTTCTGAATTTTTACTAATACTTATAAACTGATTTCAACGGTGTAAGTTCCGTAAACCCAACAATTTTCACTTTGAACCGTAACAACTGCAGGAACAGTAGTTGTTTGCCCCTTGCTGATATTCACTTCAGACAAATCAACCTCAACATTAATATTTTCGGCTGTAATAGCTTCAAGTGAACCCGAAGGACCTACAATCACAACGGACTTATTAAGACCTGAAATTTTATAAGACGCGTTACCGGGATTATTAGCGTGTATACGCTCATAGGGAACCGTTATATACTCTTGGGTTATACCCGTCATATCAACGTTTACCTTATATTCCGTTGTTGAACTATCCTCTGCTTTATTAGTGTTTTCAGCAGAGAATGTAAATACATGGTTAGACGGCGAAAGATTTTTAAAATCTATAACACCAACAGGGTAAACAACTGTTTGTTCATATTCATCAACTGAAATGTTAAAGAAATCTTTTTCAGGTGAAACCGTAAACTTCAACGGTGTTGTAACGTAAGCAGTTGGTGCATTTTTAAACGTTACACTTGTTAAAAGCTCTTTTACCTGTAAAACAGGAATAGTTAATATAACTGAATCGAGACTCATTGTAAGATATTCAAAATTACTTTTTCCTGCATCGTCAACAGGCTGAACCTTTGCATCAGCAGATTTATTTGAAGTAAGAGATGCATCAAGCACAAGCTTTGCAACAACCTTTTCGATTCTGTTAATCTCGGTTGAAGGACCTGTTATCGTAACAACCCCCTCTGAAAGATTAACTATACCGCAAGTGTAGCCTTCACTGACAATTGGGAAATCATCTGCAACAACAAGAGGCTCAATAGGCATCTGAATAGTTTTAGCTGTATCAAAATAAACGTCTACCGTTTTTGCAGAGAGCGACTCAATAACGTAATCGTCGTTACCCGAAGAGGATTCCCCCTTTAATTGAAGCGTTCTTGTACCGGCAGAGTCAACGTTATTTGTCTGAGCTGTAACTATAATATCATCTACTAAAGACTCAGAAGAAATGAGATATTTTTTACCCTTTACGGTTACGTCAACGTAAAACTCACTCTCACCGAAAACCTCAAGACCGAATTGAGAAGGTACCGAAGTATCTACCGTAACTTTCACATCTTTAATTGTTCTTGTGGTTTCGGGGCTTACGTTTACCACAACGTACACCCAGACAATAAGCGCTACAAGAAATGATATTGCCAGAAGAATTTTATCGTTATAAAACAACTTGTTAAGTTGAAGCTTATTCTTCATCAATATCACCTCTGTCATCTTCGTTATTTATGTTCTCTGCCCCCTCAGCAGAATCATCGTCAGCATTATTACTCTTATTTTTATTCTTTGAAAATTTCTTTAAAAAGCTCTTTTTTGAAGCATCCTCATCGTTCATACGTGGAATAAGCTCACCTAAAAGAATTTCTCTCAACTCACCGTTTGAAACATCTCTCTGAAGCACACCGTTAATCGCAACAGAAACTGAGCCTGTTTCTTCTGAAACGACAACCACAACAGCATCACTTTGCTCACTCATACCGATAGCTGCTCTGTGACGAGTGCCTAATTCGCTTGCAAGGTCTTTGTTCTGTGTTAAGGGAAGAATACAGCCGGCTGCATGAACTCTGCCGTCTCTTACGATAACGGCTCCGTCGTGAAGTGCAGAATTTTTAAAGAACAAGCTGTTGAAAATTTCCGGTGATGATTTAGCATCAAGCACTGTACCTGAATTTATTATATCTTTAAGAGGTGTTTCTTTCTCAAATACGACAAGAGCACCCGTTTTGCTTTCGCTCATCTCGCTTGTTGATTTACAGAAGTCATTAATAAGATTTGAAACCTCTTCATTAAAGGCTTTATTTGCTCTGAAGCCAAGGAATGAAAAATCAGTGATTGAACGTCTGCCGAATTTTTCAAGCATATTTCTAAGCTCAGGTGAAAACAAAACAACTGCAATTAAAAGTCCGTTTTCAATAAGCGGTCGCATAAGATATTCGCTTGCTTCCATTTCGAGAAAGTTGATAACGATATACACAACAACAAGGAAAATCAAGCCCTTGATAACCTGAAACGTTCTTGAACCACGAATAATTCGAATACCCTCGTAAATGATAAAAGTAACAAGTAAGATGTCTAATAAGTCTGATAAAAAATCAAAGCTCATCAAAGCACCTGAAATTTTATCCAACAAGCTTAATGTACCTTCCATTTTGCCACCGCCTTCGTAAACTTTACGTGTGAAAAAACAAAAACAACTGCTTATTCACACATTTTTACCCAATATATTGTAATTATATCATATAAAATACTAAAATGCAATTTTTCTTACTAAAATTAACAGATTTTTTATATCTTTTTCGTCAGTCATAAACGAGGGTGAAATTCTAACCCCTCCTACCTTTTCAGTTCCGTAAAATTTATGAGCTAACGGTGAACAATGAAAACCGCCTCTAACAGCAAAACCGTTATCGTTTAAAACAGATGAAACGTACTCACTATGATAGTCTTTTACGTTAAAGGTTACTATCGGTGCAAGCTTTTTTCTATTATAATTTTCTCTGTAGAGCTTCACGTTTTCAACTTCCTTTAAGCCGTTAAATAAAAGCTCACACAAGTCACTTTCCCTTTGAAAAACCTCGTCGATTCCGATACTTTCAAGAATTTCTACACCCTCTCTTAACCCGCAAATTCCGAGCACATTTAAAGTGCCGCTCTCTAGTCTTTCAGGGTATTCACGGGGTTGAGAATAATCAAAAGATGAAGTGCCGGTGCCACCCTGCACAATAGGGTTAAACTGTAAATTTTTATGAAGCAAGGCACCTGTTCCCATCGGTCCTAAAAGGCCTTTGTGACCCGGTACGCAAAGGCAATCTATACCCATTGCTTTCATATCCAGCTTTATTACCCCTGCTCCTTGAGCACCGTCAACAAAAAACAACGCACCGTTTTTATGAGCTATTTCTGCCAACTTTTTCAAAGGTAAAATATTTCCAAACACGTTTGAAACAGAAGTCACAACGCAAAGTCTTGTATTTTTTCTGAATACTTTACGGAAACTATCCAATAAAATCTCTTCATTTTCATCTGCTCGAAACACTGAAAAATCAGCAATTCCCGCTGTTTTCAAAGCGTATACGGGACGTAAAACAGAGTTGTGCTCCAACGAGGAAATAACAATATGGTCACCTTTTTTTACAATACCTTTAATTGCGGTATTTAAAGCATAAGTGCAGTTGCTGAAAAATGACACGTATTCACTACCGTAGCCGTTAAAAAAATCATTTAATTTAGTTCTCGTTAAGAACACTTCTTCTGCAGTTTTTACAGAGAAATCATAACCGCTTCTACCCGGATTTGCTCCATAAAAAACCATTGAATTTTTAACAGTCTCTATAACCTCGGCAGGCTTTGGATAAGACGTGGCGGCATTATCAAGATAAATCATAAAACATCACCTAAATCAACGGTTCCAAGCACCTTTACACCGTTATTTTTCAATATATTCAAGCATCTTTTATCCATATTGTTTACATAAATAACATACCCGCACCCCTCATCGTTTTCCGGATGAGGATTGCGGGTCAAGTAGGCTTTATATCCGTTTTTTTGTAAAATTTCCCGCCCCTTCATAGCATAAGTTACAGAGGCGACTTTAATACCTTTTTTACTCATAAAAAGACCCTTCCGTATTAAGTTCGGGCAGTTGACAAGCACTGCTCTTTACATAATATGCAAGGGTCTTAAGGTTGTTTACTTTTAAATTATTTACTTTCAATAAGGCATACACAGTGGGCGGAAATACCTTCTTTTCTACCCGTAAAGCCAAGCTTTTCTTCGGTTGTTGCTTTAACGTTTACAAAGTCAACGTCAACCTTTAAAGCATCGGCTATATTTTGCCTCATTTGCCGGATATAAGGCGCCATTTTCGGTGCTTGTGCAATAACGGTAGCATCAATATTATTAACCGTGTAACCTTTTGAATTTATAAGATTAACAACTCTTTCTAAAAGCATAAGGCTATTTGCACCTTTATATTGAGGGTCTGTATCAGGGAAATGCTTACCTATATCTCCTAAAGCAGCCGCACCTAAAAGGCTATCAGAAATAGCGTGCAAAAGTACGTCGGCATCTGAATGGCCTAAAAGACCTTTTTCATAGGGAATTTCAACTCCGCCGATAATACATTTTCTATTATCGGAAAAAGCATGAACGTCGTAACCGTGACCGATTCTTAACATAGCATCACCTTATTTACAAAGCTCTTCAAGACAAGCGAGTTTAACAGAAACAGTCAAAACCTTAACTGCTTTCATAAGAACCTCAGGTGTGGGGAAGGTTGGCGCAATACGGATATTACTGTCAGAGGGGTCCTTACCGTAAGGGAAGGTTGCGCCAACGTTAGTTAAGGTTACACCTGCATCTTTACAAAGAACACCGACTCTTGATGCACTACCGCCTGTAACGTCAAGGCTGATGAAATAACCGCCGTTAGGCACGTTCCATTCAGCAATACCAAGACCGTTAAGGTCAGAATTAAGCGTATCCAAAACCGCATCAAACTTAGGTTTAAGAATCTTTGCGTGAAGCTTCATATGCTCTTTAATCCCGTCAACATTCTTGAAGAATTTAACGTGACGAAGCATATTAACCTTATCGTAGCTTATAGACTGAATTGTAAGCCTTTTAAGAATAACTTTAATATTATCAACAGATGAAACAAGACAAGCTACACCCGCACCGGGGTAAGAAATCTTTGAAGTTGAAGCAACCTCAATTACCATATTTGCATTTCTTTCCGGAAGCACGTCGAAAATATTAACAAGCTCGTCAGTTGTATCTGTTAAATCATGAACGCAGTAAGCATTATCCCAGATAATTCTGAAATCATTAGCCGCAGGCGTAAGATTTGCGATTCTCTTAACAGTTTCTGCAGAAAAAGTTATGCCCTGAGGGTTAGAATATTTAGGAACGCAGAACATACCCTTAACTGAAGAATCCTTAACAGCTTCTTCAATAGCATCCATATCGGGACCCGCTGAAGTCATAGGGATATTTATCATTTCAATTCCGAAGAATTCGCAAATTGCAAAATGGCGGTCATAACCGGGACAGGGGCAAAGGAATTTAACCTTACCCTGCTGAGCCCAAGGAGTAAAGCCTGCACCGTTATACATACACTGTGAAACGAAGTCAAACATCATTGAAAGACTTGAGTTACCGCCGACTATAACGTTTTCGGGTTTAACGTCTAAAAGGTCTGCAAAAAGCTTTTTGCATTCAGGGATACCGTCAAGAAGGCCGTAGTTTCTAACGTCAACACCTGACTCACATTTAAAATCACCGTCATCAAAAACCTTAAGCATACCGTCGGATATGTCAAGCTGGTCAGAACCCGGCTTACCTCTTGACATATCTATTGAAAGCCCCTGAGCCTTCAGAGATTCATATTCAGCCTTAACTGAGCTTAACTCTGCCTGAAGCTCTTCACAGGACATAGAACTATATAATTTTGCCATATAAACACTCCACTAATTAAAAATCGGCTGTGCCGGTTGTTCTGGGGAAAGGAAGAACGTCACGGATATTTGAGATACCCGTCATATACATAATAAGTCTTTCAAAACCAAGACCGAAGCCTGCGTGATGAGTACCGCCGTATCTACGGAGGTCAAGGTACCACCAATAATCCTCTTCCTTAAGGCCAAGCTCTTTAATACGAGCTGTAAGAACATCAAGTCTTTCTTCTCTCTGGCTACCGCCGATAATTTCACCGATACCCATAACGAGAAGGTCAGCTGCAGCAACGGTTTTACCGTCGTCGTTAAGTCGCATATAGAAAGCTTTGATTTCCTTAGGATAATCTGTAACGAAAACAGGCTTTTTGAATACAACCTCAGTAAGATATCTTTCATGCTCAGTCTGAAGGTCGCAACCCCAGTAAGCCTTGAATTCGAAATTATCGTTATTTTTCTCAAGCTCTTTAACTGCATCAGTATAGGTTACTCTTGCAAAGTCAGAATTTGCAACGGTTGTAAGTCTTTCAATAAGACCCTTATCAATAAATTTATTACAGAATTCAAGCTCTTGTGAGCAATTTTCAAGAACGTATTTGATAACGTATTTGATCATATCTTCTGCAAGGTCCATATCATCAGCAAGGTCTGCAAAAGCGATTTCGGGCTCTATCATCCAGAATTCTGCAGCGTGTCTTTGAGTATATGAACGCTCTGCACGGAAGGTAGGACCGAAGGTATAAATCTTGCCGAAGGACTGAGCCATAATTTCGCCTTCAAGCTGACCTGAAACAGTAAGGAAAGCAGGCTTGCCGAAGAAATCCTGAGAATAATCAACCTTACCGTCTTCAGTGGTAGGAACATTGTCAAGATCAAATGAGGTTACACGGAACATTTCGCCTGCACCCTCACAGTCGCTACAGGAAATGAGAGGAGTATGAGCATACATAAAGCCTCTTTCCTGGAAAAATTTATGAATAGCGAAAGCTGCTACAGAACGTACTCTGAAAGCTGCAGAATAAGTATTTGCACGAGGACGAAGATGACCTACAGTTCTGAGGTATTCAAGAGTATGACGTTTTTTCTGCAAGGGGTAATCAGGAGTAGATTCACCCTCAATTATAATTTCAGTAGCATTAATCTCAAAAGGCTGAGCTGCTTCAGGAGTAAGAATAAGATTACCCTTTACGATAACAGCAGCACCAACGTTAATTTTACAAATCTCTTTAAAGTTAGAAATCTTTGCATCCTCAAAAACAACCTGTAACCCCTTGAAGCAACCGCCGTCGTTAATTTCAAGGAAGCCTATTGCTTTTGATGACCTTTGGGTTTTAACCCAACCGCAAACGGTAATTTCGCCGTTTGCAAACTGCTCTGAATTTTTGTAAAGTTGAGCAATTTCAACACGTTTCATGTTATTTCCTCCAAAAACCGTTTCAAAAAGAATCGGTTAAAAATTTACATAGTAATTCAATATACGAAGTGCATTATATCAAAAAGAAAAAGGTTTGTAAACTGTTTTTAGCTATATATTGTTAAATTTTTCTATAATTAAGATAATCATATACCGATGTATCGAAAGCATTGTAAACTATCTTGCATTTCTAAAAAATTAAAATAATCACGATTAAGCTTTTCTTCACCGAAATTAAACCTAATACGTCAGAGAACTACCCACCACCATTGCCTATAGCAATGGTCCCCCTCCCTATTTGCCAACGGCAAACAGGGATGTAAAGCTTCGCTATATTTTAACTTCTGCAAAGTTTATCACCGGCAACTCTCAACAATATTTTTTACAATTTAATTGTAAATTCATAAAAAGTATTGTATAATATAAGTTCATTATATGTTTTGTCTGTTCTTTTGTTAAGGGGTGAATGCTTTGGGTAAAAGATTAGCTGTTGTCGGCGGTGGTGCTTCGGGGCTTTGTGCGGCTATTGAGGCTCGTTTTGAAAATCCTGATATTGATATAACAATATTCGAAAAAATGAATAAACCCTGCAAAAAAATTCTGGCAACCGGTAACGGAAGATGTAACTTTTCTAACAAAGATTTATCCCCTGCTCATTTTTACGGTGACAAAGGATTTTTACGTGATTTATTAACTTCACCATTTGCTGATTCCGAAGGCTTTTTCCGTTCTTTAGGCATATTGTCATACGAAGAGGATGAAAGGCTTTACCCCCGTTCACAGCAAGCCTCTACAATAAAAGATGCTTTGGTTAATAAGGCTATTTCCGATGGGGTTATTATTAAAACAGATTGTGCCGTTACCGAAATAAAAAAGAATAAATATTCTTTTTTTATAAACGGCGAAGAATTTGACGCAGTTATTATCTGCGGTGGCGGTAAGGCTTCGTCAGTTCACGGCTCCGACGGCTCTTGCTACAAGCTGTTAACCGATTTTGGTCACACACTCACTTCCCTTCACCCTGCTCTTTGCGGTTTAACCGTAGGTGATAAGGATTTAAACTTATTAAAAGGCGTAAGGGCAGAATGTGAAGCAAGGCTTTATTCGGGCAATACTCTTTTGGGCTGTGAAAATGGCGAAATACAGTTTAACGATAAGGCAATTTCGGGTATACCGATTATGAATCTTTCTCACCTTTGCGAGAACAAGAAAAATTTATACGTCAGCCTTGATTTATGCCCCGAGATAGACGAAAAAGAGCTTACGGAGCATATTAAATCATCCGCTACCAACTCTGAAAATATTGAATTTGAGGTTGTGCTTAACGGAATAGTTAATTTAAAGTTAGGATACGCTCTTATGAACAGATGCTTTATAAAGCCTAAAACGATGTGTGGTAATATCAGTAATCAACAAATTAAAAACGTTGTTTCAATGCTCAAAGCCTTTGAAATCAATATAAATTCCACAAAGGGCTTTGACTCTGCTCAGGTTACAAAGGGCGGTATAAAAACAGATGAAATTTCATCAAAAACAATGATGTCAAAAATTGTTGACGGTATTTTCGTTTGCGGCGAAATACTTGATATTCACGGTGACTGTGGCGGCTATAATTTACATTTAGCCTGGACAACGGGAAGAATTGCAGGCTCATCTGCAGGAAGTTTTTTGAAATAAGGAATAAAAATGATACGGATTAACGAAATTAAAATGCCGTTAGGCTGTACCGAGGAAGAGGTAAAGCAAGCAACGGCAAAGGCTCTTAAAATTAAAGAAAGTGATATAAAAGCTTTTTCTTTAGCAAGAAGGTCTATTGACTCACGAAAAAAGGATAACATTATTCTTGTTTATTCGGCTGAGATTGAAACCGACCTTGACGAAGAAAGAGTTGTAGCACCTTTCCCCCAAAACAAAGCCTTTGTTACAAAAAAATATGAATATATTTTACCCGAAGTAAAACGACCTTTCCCCTTAAGACCTGTCATTGCGGGCTTTGGTCCTGCGGGTATGTTTGCGGCTTTAACGCTTGCTAAAGCAGGCTTAAGACCTATAGTGCTTGAAAGAGGCTCTGCAGTTGAAGAAAGAACAAAAGAGGTTGACATCTTCTGGACAACGAGAAAGCTTAACACCCAATCAAACGTACAGTTTGGCGAGGGCGGTGCAGGTACTTTTTCCGACGGCAAGCTTACAACGGGTATAAAAGACGGAAGATGCCGTGAGGTTTTCTTGCGGTTTGCAGAATTCGGTGCACCAGAAGAGATTTTATACTCCGCTACCCCTCATATTGGTACGGATAAATTAAAAACAGTTGTTAAAAACCTTCGTGAAGAGGTTATACGTTTAGGCGGTGAAATTAAATTTAACACTCAGCTTGTTGATATAATTACCGCAAACGGATTTGTTCAGGGCGTTACCTATAAAAACCCTGACGGTACAACAACCGATATTGAAACCGATGCTCTTATTCTTGCGGTCGGTCACTCGGCAAGAGATACATTTGAGCTTATTTATAAAAAAGGCTTGGAAATCATACAAAAGCCGTTCTCGGTTGGTACAAGAATCGAGCATCCGCAGGAGCACATAAACAAAGCTCAATACGGAAAGCTTTGGAACTCTCCCCTTTTACCTGCGGCAGACTATAAATTAGCTTGTCATCCCCAGCACGGCAGAGGCTTATACACCTTCTGTATGTGCCCCGGAGGTACCGTTGTTTCGGCATCCTCGGAAGAGGGCGGAATGGTAGTAAACGGAATGAGCGAATACGCCCGTGATAAAGAGAATGCAAACTGTGCTTTGCTTGTAGGAATCGAGCCACCATTTGAAAGCGACCATCCTCTTGCAGGTATGTATCTTCAAAGAGAAATTGAGCAAAAGGCATTCAAGCTCGGCGGTGGTGACTATACCGCACCCGCTCAGCTTTTAGGCGATTTCCTAAAAAATCAGGCATCAACAAAATTAGGTGCTGTTAACCCCTCCTGCCCGACGGGTGTTAATATGACAGATATCCGCCTTGTTTTACCACAAAAGGTTACCGATACAATAGCAGGTGCAATTCAGGATTTTGATAACAAATTAAACGGTTTTAATTTATACGATGCGGTGCTTACTGCTCCAGAATCAAGAAGCTCATCACCTATAAGAATTATAAGAGATGAGTTTTTCCAGGCCACAAGGCTTCGCGGTCTTTACCCCTCGGGCGAAGGTGCGGGCTACGCAGGCGGTATAGTTTCTGCGGCAGTTGACGGAATACGTTGTGCAGAAGCCGTTTTAAGCGGTGAATATTAATAAATGAAAGTATATAAAACTTACCCCGAGAATATTATTTCTCGGGGTGATTTTTTTGAAATACAAGGTTATTACTTTGAATAAGTTTTTAGTTGCTTTTACTTTAATTATAACTGCAGTAGCATCAACCGTAACGATATCGCATATAAACACCACCGCAAGCACCACAGAAAGAAAGCTACCCATATACTCAGTAGAAACCCAAGAAAAGAAAATTGCAATTACCTTTGACGCGGCTTGGTCGGCAGAAGATACTGATGAGCTTTTAGCTATACTAAAAAAGCATAACGCTAAAGCAACCGTTTACGCCGTTGGTGATTGGGTTGATAAAAGCCCTGATGCAGTTAAAAGGTTTTACGAAAGCGGTCACGAAATAGGCAACCATTCAGACTCTCACCCGTCCTTTAGCAATATTTCAAGAGAAGAGATAAGGCAAGAAATAGTTAACTGCAACGAGAAGATAAAAGCGATTACGGGCAAAGCACCGAAAACGGTAAGAGCACCAAGCGGTGACTATGACAACAAAAGCATTGAAATCACCGAAAGCCTTGATATGAAAATGATTCAATGGGATGTAGATTCTCTCGATTGGAAGTTACTTTCTGTTGAAGAAATGTATTCGAGGGTCACAAGTAAGGTGCAAAACGGCTCGATTATTTTATTTCATAACGGTGTTGAAAACACACCCGAGGCACTTGATAAAATACTAACTAAACTAGAAAAAGACGGCTACGAATTCGTAACCGTCAGTGAGTTGATTTATTGGGATAGTTATGAGTTAGACCATGCGGGTAGGCAAACAAAAATCAACAAAAACTAAATACTTGATAATGGTTACGGATTGTGGTATATTAAATAGAAAAGAGGTGATATATATGTCTATTGACAAAGCAATCGAAAATGCAGTGGCGTCTGTTGAAATGGAAGGTTTTTCAATTGATGAACAAAGCAAAGATTTGTGCAGAAAGCTACTTAACAAAGAAATATCAATGGAACAATATATTTCACTTATAAAGCAATCGGTTGGTGTCGCATAATGAGTTATAGTATAACTGCTCTTACCAACGATTATTATGAAGGCACAAATTGTTTAATAAACAAATTCAATATACAAAACGAAGAACAACTTGCCAAAATTGAGGCAGGCATTACATTAGCTAAAACTGCTGAATTGGAAAGAAATCCTATAAGCACTTCATTTGATTTTGAGCACTACAAACAAATCCATAGATATTTATTTGAAGACTTGTATGAATGGGCGGGTAGTGTCAGAACTGTTGATATTTCTAAAAAAGGAACAAATTTCACTTGTGCTGAAAATATCGAAACAGTTGCGATAGCCTGCTTTGACAGACTAAAAAGTTACAACTATTTCAGAAACGTTGATTTTGAAGACTTTGTTGAGAATATTGTTGATTTTTATTGTTCAACAAATATGTTGCACCCTTTTAGAGAAGGCAACGGCAGAACGCAAAGAATTTTTATTGCTCAACTTATCCGGTTTTGTGGCTATGATATAAACTTTTCAGAAATTGATACTGATGAGCTTATGGTTGCAACAATACATTCTGCAAACGGCATTACCGATTACCTGAAAGAAATATTCAAAAATCATATAAAACATTAAACTTAACTCTACGTTTTTTCGTAGAGTTATTTTTTTGCCTTTGTGTCAAATGTTGCAATCTTGACTGGAAACTGCTTTCTGTTGAAGAAATGTATAAAAGAGTTATTTCTAAAACACAAACGGCTCGATTCTTTTATTCCGCAACGGAGTAGAAAACACTCCAGAGGCACTTAACAGAATTTTATAAGCACTAAAAAAAGACGGCTACGAATTCGTAACCGTCAGTGAGTTGATTTATTGGGATAGTTATGAGTTAGACCATACGGGTAGGCAGGTTGCTTATTAATTATCAATCAAGGAAATCTCTTAATTTCTTTGAACGGCTGGGGTGACGAAGCTTTCTGAGGGCTTTTGCTTCAATCTGACGGATACGCTCACGGGTAACGTTGAACTCTTTACCAACCTCTTCAAGAGTTTTGGGGTTACCGTCTTCAAGGCCGTAACGAAGGCTTAAAACTCTTGCCTCTCTGGGAGTTAGTGTTTTAAGTACTTCTGCTAATTGCTCTCTCATAAGAGCCATTGAAGCTGCATCAACGGGTGCCTGAGCATCGTCATCAGGAATAAAGTCGCCAAGGTGACTGTCTTCCTCTTCACCTATGGGGGTTTCAAGAGAAACGGGCTCCTGAGCCACTCTTAAGATTTCACGCACCTTATCAACGGGCATATCAAGCTTTTCTGCAATTTCCTCTGCTGTCGGATCCCTGCCGTTTTCGTGAAGAAGCTGACTGTTTGTCTTTTTAACCTTGTTGATAGTTTCAACCATATGAACGGGAATACGGATAGTTCTTGCCTGGTCAGCAATAGCACGGGTTATTGCCTGACGAATCCACCAGGTAGCATAGGTTGAGAATTTAAAGCCCTTTGTATAGTCGAACTTATCAACGGCTTTAATAAGACCTAAGTTACCTTCCTGGATAAGGTCAAGGAACTGCATACCTCTACCAACGTATCTTTTTGCAATACTGACAACAAGACGAAGGTTTGCTTCTGAAAGACGTTTTTTTGCCTCCTGATCGTTTTCTGAAATACGGATAGCGAGCTCAATTTCTTCTTCAGAGGTAAGAAGCGGAACACGACCGATTTCTTTAAGATAAACCTTAACAGGGTCGTCAATTGCCATTGCTTTTGCATCGGCAGGCGTTTCTTCATCAGGGGATTTTGTAGATTCAATATCCATTGAAAGAGCATCAAGCATTTCATCACCGATATCATCGATAATTTCAATACTGTTGCTTTCAATAAGCTCATAAAGCTTTTCGATATCGTCAACGTCAAAGCCGTCTATTTCAAGAACAGCGTTGTCAATATCGTGTGTTGCTAATTTACCGCTTACCTTACCTTTTTCAAGCAAAGCTTTAATTTGCGGTTTTTTCTCCCAGCCTTCCATTATAATATCACCTTTCTTTTTCACATTTTAATTATCATTATCGTCTTTATTAAGAGAGCTGAAAAACGCTAAGAAGCTTTCATCACTCATTTGCGATGGTGTTGGGGCTTCCCGTTTTCGTCTTTCATCCTCAAGAACGGTTATGCAGTCTTCACATTCTTTTACAGTATTTGAAACCATCGCCTGATTTGCAAGCAACCTTGCAACTGCACTTACTTCTTCCGATGTTAAATACTGAGAAAGATGCGTTATATCTACACTCTCGTCCTTTTCAAGACGCTCTGTAATTACCTCTAAAATCCTTTTGTTGACCGTTGTAACAAAAAGGTCGGAGCTAAGCTTGTCCTTAACCTTTTTGTAAAATGCACCGTTATTAAGAAGCGAAATAAGGATTGTATCCTCCGCTTTAGCAGCTCGAACATTTTTGAT
This sequence comes from Clostridia bacterium, assembly GCA_017937865.1. Taxonomy (GTDB): domain Bacteria; phylum Bacillota; class Clostridia; order Oscillospirales; family Acutalibacteraceae; genus DTU089. The sequence goes on from JAGBCU010000002.1 coordinate 46,051, forward strand.
TCGTTGAGGGTCAACTGCTTTTTCAAGCTCTTTAGCCTGCTTCTGAGCATCGGCTAATTCGTTTTTAGCCTTTTTATACTGTTCTTTTTTATTAACAGAATTAATCTGTTGCATTATTGCTTCCTTGCTTACGCCTAATTCATCGGCAAGACGCATAGCATAAACGTCTCTTTCTAATGCATCAGTAAAAGCAAGAACCTTAACTGCTTCTCTTAAAAAGTTTATTTTGCCGTCATCAGTAGCGGTAGGAAATTTCTCTCTTAATTTTGATAGCTTGTATTCGGTATCGTTATCAGCCTGGTTAAGAAGCTTTGCGAACATCTCTTTTCCGTGAACTCTGATAATTTCATCAGGGTCCTTACCACCGCTGAGCTTAATAACCTTAATCTTAACACCTGTTTTTGAAAACAGAGCAAGAGCTGCTCTTACAGCCTTCTGCCCCGCTTCGTCAGAGTCAAAGCAAAGTGCAACCTCATCGGCATAACGGGAAATCAGACTTACCTGCTCCGGTGTTAAGGCAGTGCCTGATGTTGAAACAGCATTTTCATAGCCAGCCTGATGAAGAGCTATGACGTCCATATAACCTTCACAAAGTATCAGCTTTCTATCGTTACCGTTTTTAGCGAAATTCAACCCAAACAGCTCGTTACTCTTTTTATAAACAAGCGTATCAGATGTGTTTATATATTTCGGTTTACTATTGTCAAGAACACGTCCGCCAAAAGCAACAACGTTACCTCTTAAATCTATAACGGGATATATTACCTTTGCCCTGAAAGCATCGTAATAGTGTCTTTTACCGTTTTTCTCAGTATATCTTACAAGGTTTGCTGCTACAAGCTCACTTTGCTTGAAGCCCTTTTGCCTTAAATGCTCCTCCAAAGCGTGCCAATCGTCAGGAGCAGCACCTAAACCGAAATGCTTTATCATTTTCGGTGAAATATTTCTTCTCACAAGGTAATCAAGCTGTGCTTTACCTTTTTCGGTAAAAAGTGTTTCATGGAAAAACCTTGCTGCTTCTCGGTTTGCTTCATAAATTCTTCTGCGAAGATTTGCAGTAGTATCGTCATACTGTGCATCAGGAAGCTTTAAGCCTGACCTATCCGCCAGAAGCTTGACCGCTTCGAAGAAGTCAAGATTTTCAATATTTCTTATAAAGTTTATAACCTCGCCACCTGCACCGCAACCGAAACAAAAATAAGACGCAGTTTCGGGGTAAACTGTGAATGACGGCGTTTTTTCGTTATGGAAAGGACATAAGCCCACTAAATTTTTCCCTCTTCTACGCAATTCAACGTAGCTTGATATAACAGACTCGATATCGTTGGCATCTCTTATTTGCTGAATAAAATCATCAGGTATACGCGGCATCAAACACACCCCCGTTTCTTAAAGTAATAGGTAATAGTGAAGAGTGAAGAAGTAGAGTTTCTCACCTGCTAAATAAAAACGAGCAAGAGAACTACCCACCACCAACGCCAAACGGCGTCGGTCCCCCTCCCTATTTGCTAAAGCAAGCAGGGATGAAAAAGCTTCGCTATGAAATAATGATTTGCAAATCCGCAAATTCGCAAAATTACCAAACAAAATTAATCATTCCAGGTTTTTGGTACGAATAACTCGTTAAAGATTTTTAATGAATAACTGTCTGACATACCCGAGATATAGTCGCAGGCGGCACGCTCGGCACCCTCTTTTTTCGCTATATCGTAATAAAACTCGGGCATTTTATATGGATTAGCAGAAAAATATCTGAATAACTCTTTAATCATATTTTCTGCCTTACCCTCTTCGCTTTTGCAAACAGGGTTAGTATAAACGTATTTAAACATAAACGCGTGAAGCCTATCGAAAGCCTCTTGAACATCATCCGCCATTTTCAATTCATCGGTTGTATTCTCAATAGCAGACATAGTCATTGTATTAATTCGTTGTGACTTTGAAAAGCCTAAAATGAGCCTTATTTCAAGAGGAATATCATCCTCAGTTAAAACTCCGCCACGGCAGGCATCGTCAATATCGTGGTTAATATAAGCAATTTTATCGCTTAATTTAACAATTCTACCCTCAAGGGTATCCGCCTCTTTACCTCTTGTATGACAAAGAATACCGTCACGGACTTCATAGGTAAGGTTTAAGCCCTGACCGCCACGTTCAAGCTTATCGGCTACTCTTAAGCTTTGCTCAAAATGAGTAAAGCCTTTTTCGTAAACCTGATTTAATGCTCTTTCCCCTGCGTGACCGAAGGGTGTATGACCTAAATCGTGACCTAAAGCGATAGCCTCGGTTAAATCTTCATTAAGAGAAAGTGAACGGGCAATTGTTCTTGCAATCTGTGAAACCTCAAGAGTATGAGTAAGACGTGTGCGATAATGAACGTTATCGGGTGCAAGGAAAACCTGTGTTTTATCCTTCAATCGTCGGAATGCAGAGCAATGAAGAATTCTGTCTCTATCACGTTGAAAAGCAGTTCTTACGGGACACTCATCCTCTAAAAGCACTCTACCCTTTGAATTTTCGCAAAGCATAGCATACTTTGAAAGGGTTGCTTTTTCCCTTTCTAAAGTTCTGATTCTAATATCATTATTCACAGAATCACCCTCTTCTGATAATAAATACTGATAATTTTAAAAAAATCCTTTTTATTTTGACAAAATTTTTAAAA
>JAGBCU010000007.1 GCA_017937865.1 Clostridia bacterium
ATTCGCTTCGCACAATTTTGACCGCTACGCCAACTCACACTCCCTGTTTCCGCCACCGGCGGCGGTCGTGTTCCTTGCCCTCTTCGAAGAGAGGTACACCGCCTTTTAAAATTTATTCTGTTAATAGATTTATTGCTCCCTGTAAGCATCTGGCATCTGGGAACTGGCATCCGGCATCTTTACAATCGGCAACGCAGTTCCGAAATTTGCCACTTGCCATTTCCAATTTGCCATTTTGCGAAACCTCTGGCATCTGGGAACTGGCATCTGGCATCTACACTTTGCATTTCGTATTTATAATCGGCGAAGCCCCTTGATTTGCCACTTGCCATTTCCAATTTCCCATTATAAAAAGCGACAACAAGCTCAAAACTTGTTGTCGCTTTTTTATATCAGTTAAACTTAATTGTAAGAATCTTCTTACCTGTAATTTCGAACTCTACGAAGCCGTCTTTGTCAATTGTAAGGGGAGCAATATCCTTTTCTTCCAATGTAACAAGCTTTGCTTCTGCCCAGGCTTTTCCTGAATATTCGGGAAGCTCGAATTCAGCCTTCTGTCTTTCAACGGGTGACTGTGCCTTTTCGATAGGAGCAATACCCTTGTTAAGACGGATAGCTGTTTTAACTGCTTTATCAGAGGGGTTAAAGAGTCTTACAACGTAGCCGTTGCCGTCTTCACTCTTTTTAACAGCACTAACGTTAAGCACCTCGTCCGTAAGCTCAAGGAATGAGTGAGAAAGAGGATTCTTACCGTGGTCTGTGGGAGCAATCTGACCTGCAGTAAGGTAAAGATTAAATCTTTCGCTTTCCTGCCATACGTTGCCTTCTTCCCAGTCGCCCTTATGAGGCATAAATGCGTAACGGAAGGTGTTAACACCGATACACTGTGAGCCCTTATCCCAGTCGCTGTAATTCTGCATATCTTTAGTAACGCAGATACGAAGAGGATATGCACGGATAAGTGAAAGGTAAAGTGTGTTATCTTCATCGTCTGCAGCTTCGTAAGCCTTAAGACCTGTGTTAAGAAGAGCAACACCGTATTTACCGTCAGAGATGCTTACGAAAGAGTTCATAGGATGCTCTGTCATAGGCGGTTCATCGTAAAGTGAGTAGTCGGGCTTTTCAATTTTACGTTTTACAACGTCAAACTGACCCTGTGCATCTGCATATTCAGCCTTGATGCCTGTGGGGAAGCCTACCTGTAAATAGTGGTCTTCGCAACGGTTGTTGATTGTTGTTTCGATTTCAACAAACTTTGCACCCTTACGAAGAGTAACAAGGCTTTCAATATCAACGGGAAGCTTATGCTCACTTCTTGATTTTTCATCAAATGCACGTTTTTCTGGAAGCTCCCAACGCATTGTTATTTTGTAGGTTGTTTCAAATTCACCGTGACGAAGAAGAGTAACGTTTGCCTGCTCGCCGAGAGTTGTGAAGGTTTCATCACATTCAGGAGCAACGTGCTGCCAGGGGTTACCGATTTCACCGCTGTCCTTGAAGTAACCAAGGTTTTTGTACTCTTTACCGTTTTCTTTATCAATAACATTATAAGTACCGTTATGGTTAAATGAAACCTTGAGGTATTCGTTTTCCATAACGTTAGTAGTTTTTACAAGAGTTACGGGAGTTGTAGCACGAACGTTGTAAAGAGGACGAACCTTGAGAGTTTTATAACCCATAGCGGGAATATCTGCAACCTCAGCTGCAACAAGGTACTGCTCTGTATGAAGAACGTTTGCAGTATCGTTAGGATTCTGAATAATCTGAGCATTTGCTTTGTTTGTTGAAAGCACCTGATATTTAATTTTGTTATCATTTTCATCAAGAATTTCAAAGCTGTCTGCTTTCCATTCTGCAGGAATCTCAAGTCTTAAATCAACAGTTTCAGTTCTCTTGAAGGGTGCTGGGTTGAAGATTACAACTGCTGCATCATCCTTTGAGAATGAACGAAGATTAATGTCACCGGCAATATCCATAAATGCTCTTTCAAATACGCACATTGAAAGCTCTCTTGCTTGTCTGTAACGTGACATAACGTCTTCGTAAACAACGTCACGTCCGCAAGCACCGATACTGTCGTGACCGTGATTCTGAAGAAGATAGTTATATGAAAGGTCGATAAAATTCTGAGGATAAGGAGCACCTGAAAGAGAAGCAAATACTGCCATAGGCTCAGCGTAGTTGATAATTCTTCTTTCGGTGTCAAAGTTTTCCTGCTTAATGTAAGTTCTTGCAGAAAGAATCCATCCGCAAAGCTCACTAACGCTACCCTTTGTATAGGGGTCTCTCATTTCGCCCTTAAGAACGGGTGAATCAGGATTGAAGTTATCAATAATTCCCTGCTCCATTTCTTTAAGGGTGCTGTGGAAAACCTCTGCCTCGGGAAGAGCTTCGTTAAGGTCGTTAACAAGCTGAATTTCGCGTTCATCGGGGCAAGAAGAGTCGTGACCGATTGACCAGAAACGGTGGTTTGTTGTCCAGTCTTTATCCTGCTCCTTCATAGCCTGCTCGGCTCTTGCCTGAATATTTTCCTTATGATACTCGTAGAAGGGATGAGTATACTGATAGTCTAACTTCCAATCTCTGTCAATAAGCTTGAAAACACCGTTGTTGTCGTTCCAGAGCATATCACGGTTGTTTTCATCCTTTTGATTGAAGTAAACGGGTCTTTGTACAACGTACCAGATGTTGTAACGGGGACGCTTTGCAAGACGTGAAGCGTAAATACGGGTTCCGTCGGGGCTTTCCCAGTAGAATTCTGATTTAGGGGCTTTATATTCGTTAATACCGCGATAGAATGATGCGAAGTGGATATCAAAGCCGTCATAAATCTGGGGAAGCTGTGAAATCTGACCCCAACCGAAGGGTGAATAGCCTGTTTTACTGATACCGCCCATCTCTTTACCGATTTTGTGACCGAGAAGAAGGTTTCTTACAAGAGCCTCGCTACCAACGGTAAATTCATCGGGAAGACAGAACCAAGGGCCAACTGCAATTCTGCCCTCTTTTATGTACTTCTGAAGCTTTTCCTTCTTTTCGGGATAAACCTCAAGATAATCCTGAATAGGCATTGTCTGAGAGTCTAAATGGAAATGCTTGTAGTCAGGGTTTTTGTCAAGAATGTCAAGAAGCATATCAAGCATATATCCAAGCATATATTGGGTTCTTCTTGCGGAGAATCTCCATTCTCTGTCCCAATGGGTGTTGGATATAAAATGACATTGGATTTTATCTTTTTTGTTATCCATATCTATCACCTTATCCTTTTATAATTTTCATTATTTCCTGGAAGTTGTCACAGAAATGTGTGCAAACTGCCTTTGTACCGCTTGATTCGATATTACCGCCTGCAATACCGATTGTTGTGTAGCCTGCAAGTCTTACTGAGCAAGCACCTGCACCGCTGTCCTCAATACCGATAACACGGCTTCTGTCTGCAAAAGCTTCGCCAAGACCAACGATAGAGGTTTCGCTGTAAAGCCAGGGATGAGGCTTGGGTGAAAGCTCACCGAGAGTACCTACACTGCCTTTTCTGAGGGGGAAGCCTGCAGAAATTATTGCATCATAGAAATCCTTGGGGTCGCCCATACCGAGAGTTTTAAATGCAGAAAGAATTTCGGGCCAAGCCTTTTCGTAAAGACCTGAGGTTACAAGACCGATTTTAATACCCATATCCTTAAGCTCTAAAAGGAAATCCTTAACGCCCTCTGTGGGAGTGAAGGCACCGTCTTTGCCTCTGCCTGCCATAATCTCTTCCATTTCTCTGTGAGTATGCTCGAAATAGAAGCTTCTGGCTTTTTCAAGAGATGCACCGGGGCAGTATTTGTCGATACAATACTGAAGATGCTCTGAAACGCTATGACCTGAAACAAAGGGGATATCTGCTTCTTCAAGCTGGAATTTCGGGTTACCGAGCATGCTTGCTGTAGTCATTTCAATAATCCAGATCCAGAATTCTTCGCTACGAACAGTTGTACCGTCAAGATCCATAAGCACTGCGTTTAAGGGGTACTCTGTTTTAACGGGGTAAACGGGGTAGTAAACGGGGTAAGCAATTGCAGATTTAACACAAGCAAGAGAATGAGTGCCGAAGCTGACAAATTCAACCTTGTTGTCACCTGTTGCAACTACGAATTCAACACCGTTTTTACCTGCAACGAATTTTCCGTCTTCGGTTGCGGGAAGAAGGTGGAAACCGCTGTCTGCACCAACCTCACCCAAGTCGGGAATATAAAGTGTTTTATCAAGTAACATAGTAAAAGTCCTTTCGTATGTACATAATTACAACAATGATACCACAAATGTTTTAAATAGTAAATTGAATTTTATAAAAAATCCCTTTGTTTTCAAATATTTTTCGTTCTGTATGCTGACAGAGTATTTTAAAAAGAAAAAAATAGTTCTACAATTGAGAAAATGTTATAGGCGGTGCAGTATGAGAGAAAAGATATATAATGTAGTTCACGTTTTCAACAAAAACAAATTCAGCCGTATTTATAAATATTTTATGATTTTTGTTATCGGCTTGAGTCTTGTACCATTAACGGTCAAAACAGAAAACAGTGTATTGAATTTTATGGACGTTTTTTGTCTTGTTGTTTTCGTAGTTGACTATGTTTTAAGATGGTTAACAGCCGATTATAAATTTAATGAAAAAGGAATAGGTGCTTTTATAAAATATCCCGTCAGACTTATTTCGGTAATAGATCTTATGTCCGTTTTTGCATTATCGGTATCTGTGTTCGGTTCTGTTAAAACTGCAAGTGCTTTGGCTGTATTCAGAATTGTCAGAATATTCAGATATTCAAAAAGTGCAAAGATGATTCTTGACGTGCTTAAAAAATCAAAGAAAGCCTTGCTCGCCGTAGGTAGTTTGGCAACAGGCTATATACTTGTTTCTGCAATAATAGTTTTTAACGTTGAGCCTGACTCTTTCAAAACGTTTTTTGATGCACTTTATTGGGCAACCGTTTCGCTTACAACGGTTGGTTACGGTGATATTTACCCTGTTACCGTTTTAGGAAGAACGGTTGCAATGCTTTCATCCTTCTTCGGCATTGCTATAGTGGCTCTACCTGCCGGTGTTGTTACTGCCGAATATATGAATATACTCAAAGAAAACGTTGGAAAATATTGATAAACAGCCCCTTGCGATTTATAAAATCACAAGGGGCTTTAGTATCTTTTAATAGTTATTTTGCTTCTTCCTTGGCACGTCTTTCTGCCAATTCTTTTTCAACAACTGCTCTCTTTTCAGGTGTATAACGAATGAAAAGAAGAGGGATTATATATAAAAGACTTGCTATTGCAGGAGTAAGCATTGCAAGAGGCCAAATCCATGTTTCGAAGGCTTGAGTCTGAGTGCCGAGGAAGGTAACGGCAGAGTCGTCAATAGCCTTGTAGCCGAGAATGGAAAGTGAAAGAGCTGCAAGACCTGCGGTGATACCGCTTGAAACCTTAGTAAAGAAGGTTTGCATTGAGAAGGTAACACCCTCGGTACGTTTTCCTGTTTTCCATTCCATATAGTCAATACTGTCGCAGAAAATCGAGGTTTGGGCAATTGCTGCCGCACCCATAGGAATACAACCGATACCCATAAGAAGCATACCTATCCAGATGTTCATTCCCTCAAAGCCGATAGCAAATGCAATAACTCTTGTTACAATGTTAAGCACCTGCATAAAGATAAGTGCGTTTACGTAGCCCTTGAAAATCTTTTTAAGCTTATCGGCAAAAAGCATACCGAGGAATTGAGGACCGTATGTAATTGCACCGTAGATTGTAGTAAGACCTAATGCACCGATAGCACTGCCTGCACCTAAAAAGTCGGTGGGCATTTTATATTTGAAGAAATAAGTCATAAGCTGACCGCCGAAGCCTAAAGCACCGAAAAGGTTTGAAAGGGTAACAAGCATAAGCATTTTGTTTTTGAAAAGAAGTGAAAAGCTTTCAAGCAAAGAGCCCTGCTGTTTATCGGGTACAACCCGTAATCTTTCCTGTGCCTTGTAAGTACGCATACTTATCATAGCACCGCCGAGGCCGAGAATAATAGCAAAAACAAGCGTAACCAGTGACATTGATTTTTTCGTTGTGTTTGCAACCATTTCGATAACCATGGGAATAAGTCCGCCGAAAACACCGTAAACGCAAGAGCCTACGGTCCTTGCCCATTTAACGAAATTATCTCTTTCGTCGCTGTTTGGCGAAACTGAGGCGGTTATACCCCATATAGCAACGTCTTGAAGCGTATAGGCTATATCCCAGCAAATGTACATAATTACAAAGTATGCAAGGCGAAGCCAGAGCATATCCTCAGCCGTTGAAAAAACAAGGAAAATAAGAACCGTAAAAATACCAACTGGCAGAGGAGTATATCTTAAAAACGGACGAAGCTTTTCACCGTTTTTAAAGCGGTGCTTGTCAACGTATGAGCCAACAATAGGGTCGTTGATACCGTCCCAAACCTTCATAACGATAAGCAAAACCGAAACGATAGCTGCAGGAAACATTGCGATATCAGTCATAAAGTAAGTAAAAAATGTACCGCCTATGAAAGAGTAAACAATGTTCTGACCTGAAAGACCGACGTAGAAATTAAGCTTTTCTTTTCTGTCAATATATTTCATATTTACCACCCTTTTTGGTTGATAAGTTTATTATACAGAAAGTAGGTAGTAAATTGCAAGTGGCAAATGGGAAATGGCAAATTAAGGGGCACTTCGTGCCGATTATAAAGCTTCGTAAGGAGTAAAAATAAAAATTCGCGAAGCTTATCATCCCTGTTGGGCTTTGCTCAATAGGGAGGGGGACCGCGACGGAGCGGAGCGAAGTCGTGGTGGTGGGTAGTTCACTAACGTCTTAGGTTTAGTTACAAAGTCATAAGTGTTGTATGGTATGCGAAGATCTTTTATCTATGTAAACCTAATGAGTAAGAGAACTACCCTCCACCATTGCCGTTAGCAATGGTCCCCCTCCCTATGCTTCGCACAGGGAGGTAAAGCTTTGCATCAATTTAAATAGCGTCGCAGACCCGAAATTTGCCACTTGCCACTTGCCATTTGCCACTTTTTGTATTTTCCATCTTGCAATTTATATTATAATAATGTTATACTGTAAAATGTAATAAAATCGGGGAATGTGGGTGCAGTTGTGCCGTATTCCGATTTAAGAAAGGACGATTGTTTTGGCTGAGATTAAAAACATTGATGCCGTAGCAGCTCTTGATGCTATGGATGCTCATGTTGATGATTGGCGTGATGCCACAAAGGGCAAGCAGAGAGGTATCTTCTCTTTTGACGATGTTGCAGCGCTTAAAATCAAAAACCTTAAAAAACGTATTTACACAGATATCGAATCAATTCCTGCATGGAAAATGAAGGAATGTATCTATAAGGGTATCGACGATTACGAGTTTTTCTATGATGAGTGGAAGGAGCTCAACGTTGGTGACCGTTGGGGTAACAACGGCTGGAGTGCTTTCTTTAAAAACTCATTCGATATGCCCGAGCGTTTCAAGGGTAAAAAGGTTACTCTTAACGTTTACTTCGGCGGTGACTCACTTCTTTCTCTTAACGGTGAGCCTTATCAGGGTCTTGACCCTTTCAGAAACTCTGTTCTTCTTACAGACTGTGCAAAGGGTGACGAGCATTACGACGTTGATATTGAGTCATACTACGTATGGCACTCAAACGAATCAACAGTAAAAACTCTTTCATGCTCATTTATCGGAGTTGTTGACCCCGTAATTGAAGAAATTTATTGGGATTTCAAGGCTGTTTTCAATGCACTCTTTATGCCTGTTCACGATACAGGTCTTGCAGAGCTTATCAGAGCAACTCTTAAAGAAGCATTTACATACGTAAACTTTGACCTTGACGGTGATGAATTCAAAGCAGGTCTTCTTAAAGCACAGAAGGTTCTTAAGGATAAGGTTTACAATAATACAAGCTACAAATCAGAGGGTACACTTGCTCTTGTAGGTAACTCTCACCTTGATATCGTATTTATGTGGGCATACAAGGAGTACGTTCGTAAATTAGGTAGAACTCATGCTACAATGCTTCGTCTTATGGAGCAGTATGATGATTTCATTTTCTCACAGAGTACAGCCCCCACTTATATCGAAATGGAAAAACGCTTCCCCGCTATCTACAAGCAGGTTAAAGAGCGTATCAAAGAGGGCAGATGGGAATACATAGGTGCTATGTGGGTTGAGCCTGACTGTAACCTCGTTTCAGGTGAATCCTTTGTTCGTCAGCTTCTTCACGGTATCCGTTTTGCTGAAAAAACATTTGGTATTACACCTAAAACATGTTGGGTTCCCGACGTTTTCGGTAACGGCTATGCAATGCCTCAGATTCTTAAAAAAGCAGGCGTTGAATATTTCGTAACTCATAAAATGGGTATCTGGAATGATACTAACCCCTGGCAGTATAATACTTTCTGGTGGGAAGGTCCCGACGGCTCAAAGGTATTTTCAATCGTTCCCCCCACACACTTTATCGGTACTGTTGAGGCAGACTCTCTTAAGGTTAACTGGAAAAAATATACAGATAAAGAAACAATCGGTGAATCAATGTACTGCTACGGCTGGGGTGACGGTGGCGGCGGTGTTGATACCGAAATGCTCGAATACGTAAAACGTTATAAAAACTTCCCCGGTCTTCCCAAAACTCAGACAAGTAAGATTGAAGATTCTCTTGCAAGAATGAAAGCAAATGCAACAGAAACTAACATTCCTACCTGGAAGGACGAGCTTTACCTTGAGGAGCACCGCGGTGTTCACACAACAAAGGCTCTTCTTAAAAAGCTTAACAGATATTCTGAAAATCTTTACCGTCAGGCAGAGATGTTTGCAAGTATTGCTATGAAATACGGCTACAAATATCCTCTTGATAAGCTTAACGAAGGTTGGCAGGCAATTCTTACTAACCAGTTCCACGACTCTCTTCCCGGCTCACATATCACTGAAGTTTTCGGTGACCTTTGCGCAATCTATGATGATATTATCGCAATCGGTGAAAGCGTAAGAGATGAAGCTCTTAACGTTCTTGCAGGCAACGTTGACGGTGCAGAAAAATACGGCAAGCCCTTTGCTCTTTTCAATGCCCTCGGCGTAAATGCAACTCAGAAGGTTGAGCTTCCTTACAAGGACGTAGAAATTTACGATGCAGACGGCAACAAGGTTGCTACTCAGAGCTACACGAAGCTTGACGGCACAAAGGTACTTGTTTTCGTTGCTAAGGATATTCCTGCAGTTGGTTACAAGGTATTCTATGCAAAAGACGGTGCGGTAAACGGTGCAACAGCACTTTCAGGTAACACCGTTGAAAACGGTAGCTTCAAGGTCGTTCTTGACGATAGTGCAGAGCTTGTTTCTATCTACGATAAAAAGAATGACAGAGAAGTTCTCAGCGGTAAAGGTAACGTATTCCGTCTTTATGAAGACCTTCCCGGTAAATATGATGCTTGGGATATCGTTGCTTCTTACGTTGACCGTGAATTTGACACAGAAGCAGGTAAGGTAACCGGTATTGCTTCAGGTGACGTATTCACAGTTGTTTCATTCGAAAAGGTTATCAATAAATCTCTCGTTAAGCAGAATATTATTCTCTATAACGAGCTTGACAGAATTGACTTTGATACATTTATCAGCTGGCATGAGCAGGAAAAGCTTCTTAAGGTTGGCTTCGATGTTGACGTTAAGGCTCAGAAGTTTACCCGTGATATCGCTTACGCTACTATTGAAAGCTCAAACTACCGTCATAATCCTTATGACAAGGCTAAATTTGAGGTTTCAGCTCACAACTTTATTGATATGAGTGAAGACAGCTACGGTGTTACAATTCTTAACGATTGTAAGTACGGTTACGAGGTTGACAAGCAGAGAATGATTATCACTCTTCTCAAAGCACCTATGAATCCCGACCCCAAATCAGACCGTGGTGACCACTACTTCACCTATTCAATCTATCCTCATGCAGGTAACTGGAAGGATGCAGAAACTCTTGTAAGAGGTCTTGAAATCAATAACCCCGCAGTACCCGTTGAAATTTCTGCAGACGCTAAGGGTGAAATTGAAAAATCCTTCATCAAGGTTGACGGTAAAAACGTTACTCTTGAAGCAGTTAAAAAATGCGAGGATGAAGATGCATACATCATTCGTTTCGTTGAAAAAGCAGGCAGTCGCACAAAGGTTTCTGCAAAGCTCTTTGCAGATATCAAAGCAGTTGCAGAATGTGACCTTCTTGAAAGAAACGACGTTGCAGTTGACATCTTCAGCGGTGACACACTCAATTTTGAAATCAATCCTTTCGAAATCAAGTGCTACAAGATAAAGATGTAAATCTCAAACCTTATTTGTAAGGAACGCGGCTCTGCCCGTTCCGCGAAACACAAAATATTCCCCGTTTCTGTTTATGACAGAGACGGGGTTGTTTTTATTCAACCGTAACGCTTTTTGCAAGATTTTTCGGTTTATCAATATCTCTTTCTAAACGCTTTGCGGTGTAATAGCTTAAAAGCTGTAAGGGAATAACGAGCAACGAGCTTTGAAATTCGGGGGTTGTCGAGGGAACGTATATAATATCATCAACAAAAACCGAAGCATCCTTTTCGCTTTCGTCAGTTACAAGAAAAACCTTTGCACCTCGTGCCTTTACTTCGGCAATATTACTTGCGGTTTTTGAAAATACTTCTGTGTTACTGCCGATTGCAATAACGGGTGTGCCGTTTTCAATCAAGGAAATTGTGCCGTGCTTTAATTCACCTGAGGCATAGCTTTGAGAGTTGATATAACTGATTTCTTTCATTTTAAGTGAGCCCTCGCAGGCAGTACCGTAGTCATAAAGTCTGCCGATGAAAAATATATCAGTTGACTTGTAAATTTTTTTAGAAAGCGCTTTTGCTTTATCTGTGGTTTTTAAGAGTGTCGTGTTGATTTTATCGGGTAATGATAAAAGCTCATTTAGTAGCTTTTGCTTTTTTTGATTTGAAATTGTTTCTCGCTTTTCTGCTATGAAAATTGCCAACGCATAAAGGCTTACAAGCTGAGCACTAAAAGCCTTTGTTGTGGCAACGGCTATTTCTTTACCTGCATAAGTGAATATAACATTATCACTTTCTTTTGCAATAATACTGCTCTTTACGTTTACAATCGAAAGCGTTTTTGCATTATATTTTTTGCAAAGTCTTAAGGCGGCAAGAGTGTCTGCGGTTTCACCGCTTTGACTTATAAAAACAGTTAATGTATTTTCATTTATAAGAGGCTCCGAATATCGAAATTCAGAAGCAATTTCTACGTTGACGGGAATTTTGCAAAGCTTTTCAATTACGTGCTTTCCTATAAGACCCGTGTGATAAGCAGAGCCACAGGCGGTGATTATAATTCTCTCTAATTTATCTTTGAAAAACTCATCGGGAATATTGACGTTTTCAAGCTTTATGCTGTTTTTATCGGCAAATGACAAAACAGTTTTCTTTATAGCGAACGGTTGTTCAAAAATTTCCTTGAGCATAAAATGCTCGTAACCGCCCTTGTTGACGGTTTCTTCCGTAAGTGAAACTCTTTCGGGTGATTTTTTTATCTCTTCACCTTCAGAGTTGTAAAAGAGTATTGAGTCTTTTGAAATTTCACAGATTTCACCGTTTGCTATACGGTAAAACTCACCGCTTTTTTCATTAATTGCACCTAAATCTGAGGTTATCCAGCAACCCGTTGCACCCTTTACCGCAACAAGAGGGCTGCCTTGTGCCGTTGCGAAAATTTTATCGGGAAAATCAGAACAAAGAATACCGAAAGCGAATGTGCCCGTCAGCTCCTTACAAGCGGTTTTAACAGCGGATATAACATCAGTTTTGTAAAATTTCGAAATAAGCTTTACTGCAACCTCTGTGTCGGTTTGGGAATAAAACTCTTCACTAGTGAGAAGAGCTTTTTTTATTTCTTCTGCGTTTTCGATTATTCCGTTGTGTACAAGGGCGAATTTTTTGTTGTTACTTATATGCGGATGAGCATTTTCTACGGTGGGCTTTCCGTGGGTTGCCCAACGGGTATGTCCTATACCCACGTTTCCCGTAAGCTCTTCCCGATTGTTTTCAGACTTCTCTCTTAAATTGATTATTTTACCTGATTCGCGGCAACGAGTTATTTTTTCGTTATGAATTACGGCAATTCCTGCAGAGTCGTAGCCTCTGTATTCAAGCATTTCAAGTCCTTTAATAAGCTCAGGCATAACCTCACCTATACCTGCTTTTCCTATAATTCCGCACATAAAATCACCTTTAGAATAAAATATATTTATATTTTATCAAAAAGCAGGTGGTTTTATTCGTCACTTGCAACAAACGGAATACTATTTGTTTGTGTGACTTGCCGTTTTTTATTTTATATTTGTTTTGTCAGTAAATATTTAGTATAATTAAAATATATGTACTCAAAAGGGGTAGTAACTATGCTTGAAATGAAAGACAGAAAATTTTATCTTGACGGGAAACCGTTTCATATTTATTCGGGTGCTATGCATTATTTCAGAATTCCTGAAGAATATTGGCTTGACCGCCTTTTGAAATTAAAAGCGTCCGGTCTTAATACTGTTGAAACCTACGTACCTTGGAACTGGCATGAGTCTAAAAAGGGACAGTTCAATTTTGACGGTATGCTCAATATAGAAAAATTCATAAAAACAGCACAAGAGGTGGGTCTTTACGTTATAGTTCGTCCGGGTCCTTATATTTGTGCTGAATGGGATTTTGGGGGTCTTCCCGCATGGCTTTTAAAGGATAAAAATATTCGCCTTCGTTGTTGGGATAAGGCATACATATCTGCAGTTGAAAGCTTTTTTAAAGAGCTTCTTCCGAAACTTGTACCTTATCAGCTTACAAAAGGCGGTAGCATTATCGCAATGCAGGTTGAAAACGAATACGGCTCTTTCGGCAGAGATAAAAAGTATCTTTATTGGTTAAGAGATTTAATGAGAAAAGAAGGTATAGAGGTTCAGCTTTTCACTTCAGACGGTGAAGACAGATACTTCTTCTCAGGCGGTGGTATAAAAGAGGATTGGATGGTAGCAAACTTCGGAGGATACCACGAGCATAGATTCGACGATTTAAAAATGCTTCAACCCGATAAGCCTCTTATGTGCGGTGAGCATTGGTGCGGTTGGTTTGACAGATGGGGAGCAAAGCATCATTCAGACAATCCCGAAGAAACTTTAGGCAGAAGCCTTGACGGTTTCTTTAAAGAGGATGCAAACTTTAATCTTTATATGTTCCACGGAGGAACAAACTTCGGCTTCTCTTCGGGCGCAAACTATTATGATACTTATTGCCCCACAACTACAAGCTACGATTACGGTGCTCCTCTTACCGAAAACGGTGCTTATACTGAAAAATACTTCATTCTTCGCGACAGAATGAAAAAACAGCTTGGTTGCGAATTACCCGAGCTTCCCGAGGATGCAAAAACAAAATCATACGGTAAGGTGCAGTTAACAGAGTTTGCAGATTTAAGAAAGGTTTACAAAAAATTCGCAGACCATAAAAAATCTCATATTCCTTATTCTATGGAGCATTACGGTCAGAATAGCGGACTTATTCTTTACAGCACCACAATAAAGGGTAACTACGGTGATACTGAAATCAACGGCTTTGGTGTTCACGATATCGCTTATATTTACATAAACGGTGAATTGAAGCACGTTTACGACAGAACAAAGCTTAAAGGAAAGGCTCTTTACGAAGAAAGCTTTTCTGTTCCCGTAAAGGCATTTGACGGTGAAATCAAGGTTGATATTCTCGTACAGGCTTTAGGCAGAATAAATTATGCAAGAAGAATGTATGACAGAAAGGGTCTTGATGAAATTTATATCGGCGGTCAGGCTATCGTTGATTGGGACGTTTACTGTATGGAGCTTGACAAAGCCCCTGATATTAAGTACGGCAAGAAATTAACCGAATTCCCTTGCTTTATGAAGGGTACATTTAAAGTAGACGAAAAGGTTGATACCTTCGTTGATATGAGAGGCTTTTCAAATGCAGTAGTTTATATCAACGGCTTTAATTTGGGCAGATTTTTAAAGAGAGGACCTCAGTTTACTCTTTATCTCCCTGCACCGTTCTTAAAGGAAGAAAACGAAATCGTTGTCCTTGAGCTTGAGGGTTGCAAGAAAGCTGAAATTAAACTTATTGATAAACCAATATTAAAATGATGTTTACAAAAATCAAAGGTGAGTTTTAAGTGGTAATTAAGGATATTTTAAATAAAATTAAAGAAGCACTTGAAGAACTTAAGCTATATTGGAATCAACCAAGACCGGGTGAATATGTGCCCTATAAAGAGGTTATAATGCTGTCAGTTGGTTGGATGGCACTTCTTATGTCAGTTCAATGGACTATAGGCTTTGGCGTTGGCAACCAGTTTACAGGAATGACCTTGGGAATGAATAACAATCAGCTTCTTGTAATGGGTTACATTTGTCAGGCAATCGGCTACGTTACAACACCGCTTAACGCTTGGATAGTTGATAACTTAAGGAGTAAAGACGGTAAATACAGAGTTTATATAAAGCTTGCAATTCCGTCTATGGTGTTGACTCTTTTGTCATTGTGGCTTCCCTATGAGCAGGTGCGAGATGCACATCAGCCCTTTACTCAGTATATAATGATAGCAATGCTTTTCGTTATGGGTCAGGTTCAGGGCTACGTTCAGAGCTGGGTGCAGACAGGTGTTACAAACATGGTTCACGTTATGACGCCAAACACCCAGGAAAGAACTAAAATAATGGCAATAACGAGTATTATATATTCCTTAGGATACTCAATAAACAATATTTATTTTCCGTTAATGGTTGACGTTTTAAGTGATAACGGCGATAAGTATAATATGACGTATTTCAGAGGCTCTTATACGCCCGTTGCGCTTCTTATGCCGCTTGTGTTACTTGCATATTTTGGTACAAAGGAAAGACTTGTTCTTCCCAAGAGCCGTATAACAAAAATGAGCTTTACAAGCTCTCTTCGTGCGGTGGCAGGTAACAAGATTTTCTGGATTAAATGTGCTGATGGCTGGAATAACTTCCTTGAGGGAGCAAAAGGAAATATCTGGGATTGGCTCGTTTACCGTGCTCATATTATGAAGAGTACAACCTACGGCGTGCTTAACACTATTTCCTATAATGCAAACTTCTGGGGTATGCTGTTTTCCCCTTGGTTTATTAAAAAATTTGGTAAGAAAAAGATTAAGATATTTAAGAATATTGTTCAGATATTCCTCATCGCATCGTATTTCTTATTCTACAAGAGTCCTCTTGCAGGAGTAGGTCTTTTCATCGTTTATACTCTTGACCGATTTGTTGATACGTATAACGTTATTGACAGTGCAATTGAATCCGATATGAGAGATAATCAGCAATATCTTATCGGTGAGCGTATTGACGGTGCATTTGGATTCGTTTCAACCTATGCGGGCGGTGCAATAAATGCGGTTACAAGTCTTTTTGTACCGTGGATATACAAGAAAAAAGGCTTTGACGGTAACGATTATTCAGTGCTTGACGTTTACGTAAATTACGATGAAAGGCTTCCCTTGTCAAAGCAGACCAAAAACCCAAACTGCGTGCTTTATTCACTTATGGATACGCTTCTTGTTGTATCGATAATCGGTGCGGCAATAGACGTTTTACCCTGGTTCTTATACGATATTTCAGAAACAGGTCAGAAATCTATGATAAGAGCCATAAGAATAAGAACCTTAGTTGAAGATAACGGCACAGAAAATCTTGATGATGGTGCTTATATTGAAGGTTGCGAGGCAGTATTTAAAGCGAAAAAATATTACGGTCTTGAAAAGGATGCTACCACAAAGGATATTTTAAAGCAGGCAAAGGCACTTCCCTCTACAACCGAAGCAGAAAAAGAGCTTCGTAGCCAAGCTATTAAAAATGCAAAAGAGCGTCTTGCAAAGGCGGAAGAGCATAACGAGGAAGTTGAAATAGCCGATTTCGTAATTCACGAGTTAACACGCTTCGAAAACGATTTCGGTAAAAAGCAAATTGAGCTTTGCCGTCTTATTGTATCAGGCGGTCCTCAGAATTTCTATCAATGTGCTGAAGAGGCACAACGCCTTGCAATAGAACTTCCGATATCAGAAATAAAAGAAGAACGTACATGGAGAAAGCAGGAGATAAGAAACGCAAAAGCACTTCTTAAATCTGAAAAGCTTGCAAGAAAATATTATCCCGACGGAATTATTCCTTTCGATAATCAGGATTATGAGGATGCTTATAACTTACCCGACGGCACGAGAGAAGAAGCAAAGCTTCGCCGTAAGCTTATGAGAAAGCTCAGCAAAGAACGTGACCGTTACGGTGTCGTTGCAGCACCTTACCTTTCAGCAAAAAGAACTCTTGATTTATACGAGGGATATAAAAATATTGATGAAATTACTGCTGATTACGAAACGGTTGTAAACAACCGCAACGAAAGATTAGAAAAAGAACGTAAAGAGCAGGAAAGATTAGAGCAAGAAAGAAAAAATGACCGTAAGGGCAAGGAAGCAAGCAGAAGGCTTAGAAAATAATTGTAAGATGACAGATGCCAGAAAACAGTATTTTTTAGCAAAATGGCAAATTGCAAATGGCAAGTGGCAAATTAAGGGGCATTAAGTGCCGATTGTAAATTAATAATTAACGGATAGTATATTTGCGTATGAATATACTATCCGTTATTGTTATATTAACTTGTTGCGAAGCTCTCTGGCATCTGGGAACTGGCATCCGGTATCTTTATAATCGCCAACGCAGTTCTGAAATTTGCCACTTGCCACTTCCCATTTGCCACTTTTACGGCTCATACGGGAAAACCGGCATCGATTCTAATTTAAACTGATTAATTCTGTGCATACGGTCAATTTTGGCTTTTATTTCTTCATCCTCGCAAACACCCTCGCGGATATATCTGTCAAGAGTGGCATAGGTAAAGCCTAAATTATCTTCGTCGGTTTTGCCGCAAAGACCGTCAATCGGAACCTTGTCAACAAACATATCGGGAAGGCCTAAAGCTCTGCCGATTTCTTTAACCTCTTGAACGGTAAGCTTTGCAAGAGGGGAGAAATCACCGGCACTGTCACCGTATCTTGTTGAATAGCCAACCCAATCTTCAGAAAGATTACAGGTATTGGCAACTCTGCCGTTGACGCATTGAGAAACGGCGTAAACAGTTGTCATTCTCAAACGTGGCGGAAGATTTGTAACAGCCTGAGGAGTCAATCCGATACCGCTTTTGTTAAGCTCTGAAATAACACCGTCGTAAGCTTCTTTTATATTTACAACGTAGCTTTTAATACCTAAATGCTTAACAAGAGCCTCTGAAACATCAATATCAAATTGCTCGCCGTTAGGCATAAGCACACCTACAACGTTTTCTTTACCTAAAGCCTCAACAAGAAGAGCGGCTACAACAGAGCTGTCCTTACCGCCTGAAATACCAAGCACGCCCTTACAGCCCTTGCCGTTAATTTCAAACCAATCCTGAATCCATTTTACAATATCATTTTTTACCTTGAGAGCATCAAAACTCATTTTTATTACCTCTTAAATAAAAAAATTGTATTTCACGTCACTTATTTTACTGTTTTTTGTATGTTTTTTCAATATTTTTTACGAAATAACTTGAAAGTGGAGTGGTAAAAATTATATAATTAATATGTATATATTTAAGTTGGTGATTTTTATGACAGAAAGTTCAGCAATTAAATCTCTCGTAAGGTATGCAATTCGTGAGCATCTTATTTCTCCTCTTGATGAGAAATGGGCAATTAACCGTCTTCTTGAACGAATGAAGATGGATTCTTTCGATATGGATGCAGAAGTTTTTGAATCAGAAAGCCTTGAAAACTTATTAAAGGTTTTACTCGACTATGCCTGCGAAAACGGTCTTTGTGAGGATTCGGTTGTTTACCGTGATTTGTTTGATACGAAGATTATGGGAGTTTTAACTCCCAGACCTTCAAGGGTAATCGAGAATTTTTTTGAATTTTATAAAAGTAGTCCTCAAGAAGCAACGAAATATTTTTATCACGTTGCAAGACGCTCCAACTACATAAGAGAATACAGGATAAGAAACGACGTTAAATGGGTAACCTCAACTGAATACGGCGATATTGATATTACAATAAACCTTTCCAAGCCCGAGAAAGACCCTAAGGCAATAGCGGCGGCTCTTAAAATGAAGCAAAGCTCATATCCTCTTTGTATGCTTTGCCCCGAAAACGAGGGCTATGCAGGTAGGGTAAATCACCCCGCAAGGCAAAATCACCGAGTTATTCCGATGATTTTAGGTAGCGAAAACTGGTGCTTACAATATTCACCTTACGTTTATTATAACGAGCATTGCATCGTGTTTAACGAAAAACACGTACCTATGAAAATAACAAAGGAAGGCTTCAAAAGGCTTTTCTCATTCGTTGAAAAATTCCCTCATTATTTCGTAGGCTCAAATGCCGACCTGCCTATAGTTGGCGGTTCTGTGCTTACTCACGACCATTATCAAGGCGGTAACTATACCTTTGCAATGGCGAAGGCTCCTATAGAAACCCTTGTTTCATTCGATGGCTTTGACGACGTTACTGCAGGTATTGTTTGCTGGCCTATGTCAGTTATCCGTCTTGTAGGCGAAAATACAGCTTCAATTTGTGATTTAGCAGGTAAAATTCTTGATAAATGGCGTAGTTACACTGATAAGGAAGCATTTATCTTTGCCGAAACAGACGGTACACCTCATAACACAATTACTCCTATTGCCCGTTTCAGAAACGGAAAATATGAGCTCGATTTAGTTTTAAGAAACAATATTACAACCGAAGAATATCCTGACGGTGTTTATCATCCTCACCCGGAGCATCACCACATTAAGAAGGAAAATATCGGTCTTATTGAGGTTATGGGTCTTGCGGTTTTACCCTCAAGATTAAAAACAGAAATGTCACTTTTAAAGGATGCCCTCGTTAACGGTGATGATATTTCGAAAATTGAAGCTATTGCAAAGCATTATGAATGGGCAGAAAAAATAAAAGCCAATAACGAAATAACCGAAGAAAACTGTGAAAGGATTATACAGAATGAAATCGGTAAGGTATTTGCTGAAATTCTTGAACAGTGCGGTGTTTTCAAAAGGAATGCAATCGGCAAATCACAGTTTTTAAAATTCATTGAAGCAGTAAATAATTAATAGGAGATATAAATTATGTTTAAGACAATTAAATCTGAAGTATTTATCGGTAAATCCCTTATTAAATCAAACGATTTTGACAACAGAGCATTCAGCTTTAAGCTCGAAGAAACAGATTCTTCAATAAAAGGTGTGCTTACTGCTAAAAGAGATATCAAAATGCATTCTCTTGAAATTACAACTGAAAAAGAATTTGCAGACGATGACCTTTTCTTTAAAAACGGTTATCAGTCATGGTCAACCACAAGAGAGGTTGATAAAGACTTTACTTTCAAAGGTCTTATCCCTCTTGCATACACATTAGGAGGATTTCCCAAATACTGTGCAGGTATTATGAGTGACTATGGCTTCGGTGATTTCTATAACAAAAAAGGTTGCTTCCATTCATATACATACACTTATTTCCGTAAAAAAGGTGAGCCTAATATCACTCTTTACGGCTCAAAAACAGAAAGAAAGGGCTTCACACTCTTTATTGCCGATATGCAAAACGGTGCTTTCACAATAAAGAAGGATATTGAAGGTCTTATTCTTAAAGCAGGCGAAGAGTACGAGGTATTCGACATCGCAATTATTAATGACGAATATGAGGCTGCTTTTGATAAATATTTCTTTGATTTCGTAGGTGTTAAAGAGCCTAAAATCAAGCACCTTGCAGGTTATACCTCATGGTATAACTACTTCTCAAAGATTTCTGAGGATATCTGCCTTCGTGACCTCGAGGGTATGGATGCAAAGGCAAAGGATTGCACAAATATTTTCCAGATTGACGACGGTTATCAGACTGCAACAGGTGACTGGCTCAGCACAGACCCCAAGAAATTCCCCAACGGAATGAAATATATTGCAGATAAGATTCACGAAAAAGGCTACCTTGCAGGTATCTGGCTTGCTCCATTCTGTGCACAGCTTACATCTCAGGTTGCTAAAGACCATCCCGAATGGATGATAAAAAGCGAAAAAACGGGTAGAAAAGTTCTTGCCCATCTCGGTTGGGGCGGTTCTTATGCTCTTGATATTTATAATGACGGTGCAAGAAACTATATCAAACATTTCTTTGACGTTATCCTCAATGACTGGGGCTATGATATGGTTAAGCTTGACTTCCTCTTTACTCAGTGCTACTTCCCAAGAGGAGGCAGAACAAGAGGCGAGATTATGTGCGACGGTATCGACCTTCTCAGAGAGGCTTGCGGTGACAAGCTTATCTTGGGCTGCGGTGTACCGCTTGGTGCTTGTATGGGTATTTTTGATGCTTGCCGTATCGGTTGCGATGCTAACAAGGTTTTCGTTGGCGATATCGTAAATAAAATGGGCATCAACAACGAAATTCCTTCAACTCAGAACTCAATGATTAACTCGATTTTCCGTCGTCACCTTGACGGCAGAGCATTCTGTAATGACCCTGACGTTCTTTTCCTCAGAGATAATAACCTTAAATTTACAGAGGAGCAGAAGCTTGTTCTCGGTAAAATCAACGCAGTTTGCGGTAACGTTCTTTTCGTTTCCGATAATATGGGCGATTACAATGATAAAACAGTTGAATACGTTAAAAACTTCTTTGAAGATAAAAAATATCAGGTTATAAACGCAGAATTCATAAACGATACCGACGTTGAAATTATCTTCACTGAAGAGGGCGTTGAAAAAACTCTTATCGTAAACCTTTATACAGGTGAAGGTAATATTTTCGATGTGGTTTAAATGGTTGCTTTTTGTGTATTTCGCGATTTTCTGCCCACTCGCAGTATCTTCATACAGCTTCGGGGCAGAGAAATCACAAACTACACTAAAAATCAACACATTTCACTGTAGGATTGCTTTTTGTGTGTTTTGCGATTTTGTAAGATGTCAGATGCCAGAGTGCTTCGCAAGATAAGAGATAAAAGATAATATTGAATAGATACATAGAAAAGGGTCTGCGACGGCATTGAATTTGCTATCGCAGACCTGTTGGTTTTGTTATAAATTAAAATTTCGCGAAGCTTTTCCTCCCTGTGCGAAGCATAGGGAGGGGGACCGTTCTTCGATAAAATAAAGATAACAGACAGTATATTCCGTGTGGTATACTGTCTGTTATTTGTTTATTAAATCGGAACGGTGGAGGGTAGTTCTCTTGCGTCTTAGGTTTAGATGGATAGAAGAACTATTTATCCCTCTTTTTTGCTTGCAAAAAGGAGGGGTGACCAAAAGCTTGTCTTTTGGTGGGTGGTACCCGACGTGAGACCC